>NZ_JBEZLQ010000027.1:804-159471 GCF_040652235.1 Streptomyces sp. NPDC048277 | reverse complement strand
GCCTCAACGAACTCGGCTACCGGGTCACCCTCGACCCCATGGAGGCCGCCGGATGAACCAACCGGAACGAAACCCGGCGGGAACGGCCCCGCTGGAATCACCGTCGTGCCCGAAATACCACCCACCTGCAGTTATTTACACGTCAGAGCCCAGAACTTGTGCCAGACCCCGACTCGCATTGTCGAAGCCACGGGCGGTCCGGGGCTCCTCGTCCTTCTGGACCGACGTGTGCATGGCACGCGGCATGTCGTGCCGCGCGGCCGATGCAACCCGGCCGCGGCCATCGGCCCCCGCGCCCGCTGTCTACTCGGCTGGAGGTGGGCTCGGCGTCCGGGAATCGGTCGTCGCGGCCAGCGCGCGCTGGTGAGCGACGATGCCGGGCAGTTGTTCGTAGATCGCGTCGATCAGATCGCAGATCCGCTCGGCGATCGGACGTCCGAGGGCGGTCAGTTCGTAGTCGACGCGGCGGGCGACCGTCGGGTGCGGGGTGCGGTTCACCAGTCCGTCGTCGTGCAGGCGTTGGAGGGTCTGCCAGAGCATCCGGTCGGAGACCCCGGTGACCTGGCGCCGTACTTCTGCGAACCGCAGTGGGCCGTCGACCAGGGCGGCGAGGGTCAGGGCACCCCACCGGCCCGCCGCGTGCTCCAGTACTTCCCGTGACACGCACTCCGGATCGAACACGCTCATCCCGGCCACGCGCTCGGTCCCTCGGCTCATGCACCCATCGTAAGGGGTTATGCTTACTATCCATAAGTACTTACTATTGATAAGCTTCGTTGTCACGAGAGAGGCTCTTCCCATGCCCGAGACCCTCGGACTGATCGGCAGCGGCAACATCGGTGCCGCGGTGGCCCGGCTCGCCGTCGCCGCCGGACTGGATGTCGTGCTGAGCAACTCCCGCGGTCCCGCGACACTCGCCGAACTCGTCGCCGAGTTGGGTCCGCGCGCCCGGGCCGCCACCCCGGAGGAGGCTGCACGAGCGGGTGAGCTGGTGGTGGCGACGGTGCCGTTGCGGGCCTACGCGCAACTGCCCGCGGACGCGCTGGCGGGCCGGACGGTGATCGACACGACCAACTACTACCCCTACCGCGACGGCCGGATCGAGGAACTGGACGCGGGCAAGCTCACCTCCAGCGAGCTGGTGCAGCGGCACCTGCCCGGTTCGCGTGTGGTGAAGACCTTCACCAACCTCGACTTTCGCCGGCTGTTCCTCCTGGCCCGGCCTGCCGGTGCGGCCGACCGCAGTGCGTTGGCCGTCGCCGGCGACGACGCCGAGGCGAAGGCGCGGGTGACCGACCTCCTGGACGCGATCGGCTACGACGCCGTGGACCTCGGGACTCTCTCCGACAGCTGGCGCATCGGACCCAACACCCCGATTCACGTCCAGCCCTATCTGGGCGCCTGGCCCGAGGGGCTGAGCACCGACGAGGAACGCGGACGCTGGTTCTTCCAGACGCCCGGAGTCCCCGTGCCCGCCGCCCGTGTACGCGAACTGATCGCCTCGGCCGTCCCGGTACCGGCGGGCGGACCGACACCGCGCTCCGCCGGCTAGACCCTGAGCACGGCTGACGCGATGGCGGACCGGCCTTAGGACGGTCCGCCATCGCGTTCCCCGATACCGCCGCAGACCCCGTCAGGTCCACGGGCGGACGTCGGCGCCGCAGGCGGTGTCGCGGTCGGTCACGGGGGTGGACCGGCCGCGACCGCTGCCGCATGTCGGCGCCGTCCGCTTGCCGCAGTCGGCGACGTCGAGCAACTTGCCAGTGGCCACGTCCGTCAGGTGGTGGGTCTCGTCGCCCGGGTCGGAGAAGTCCACAGCCGGTTGGTGCCGCCCTTGCTCCCGTACTGGATGACGCCCGCGCCGTCGGCCGGATCGCCCGCGTACTCGTCGAGGTCCTTGCCGCTGCGGTTACGGACGCCGCGGTGGCCTACGACGACCCCTTGGTGATCGGCGTGGACGGACGCCGACCTGTGGCCCTCCTGAGTCTGAGCGGTGGCCCGACTTCTGCTGCGCACCCGCGTCCGCCGCCGGCGGGTTCAGCCGCGCAGGTGCATGCCGCCGCAGATGGACCAGACCTGTCCGTTGATCCACTCGCCGTCGTCGGAGAAGAGGAATGCGGCGATGCCGGCCATGTCGGAGGTCTTGCCGAGCCGAGGGCTGAGGGCGGCCGCGAGGGCTTGCTTCTGCATCTCCTTGTCGGCCTGCCGAATCTGGGTCTCGCCCATGACCAGGCCGGGGGCGAGGCCGTTGCAGCGGATGCCCTCCTTGCCCCAACGGGTGGCGATGTGCCGGGTCAGGGCGTTGACACCGGCCTTGGACGCGGAGTAGGCGGGCCGCACCCGCGCGCCGCTCCAGCCGGCGCCGGAGGACGTGTTGACAATGGCGCCGCCGCCGGCCTCCAGCATGTGCGGGATGGCCGCACGAGCGGTGAGCGCATAGCCCACGAGGTTCACGTCCAGGGTGCGCTGCCAGACCCCCAGGTCCATCTCCAGCAGGTCGAGGTCCCGGCCGAGGTTGGCGTCGGAGACATCCGCGCCGACGTTGAACAGCCCGTCGATGCCGCCGAGTTCGGATACCGCGCGGTCGATCAGCGCCTGGATGGACGCCTCGTCGGAGAGGTCGAAAGCCACGGGGACCGCCACGCCCCCGTTCCCCGTGGCGCGCTTGGCGGTGGCCTCCACGCCCGCGACGTTGATGTCGCCGACGACCACGGAGGCGCCCTCCTCGACCAGCCGCTCCACGGTCGCCGCCCCGATTCCGGTGGCGCCGCCCGCGACGACGATGCGCTTGCCCTGCAGACCCCTCATGTCCCACTCCTAGTGAAGCACGTACACATTGATGGAACTGAGTCTCACATGTGTGACAGTGTCTTGCAAGTGGGCGCATGACTCGGATGCAGGCATGGGTACGATCGGTGAATGAATGAAGCAGTACACGCACCACCGCCCGGGACGGGGGCGCCCGCAAGCGTTGCGGCGGGCACGAGTACGCGGGACATCGCGAGAGCCGCCGTGCGGACCCGGCTCGCCGAGGTGGCGTTCGAGCTGTTCCGCCGCGAAGGCTTCGACCGTGTCACTGTCAAAGAGGTGTCCGCCGCGGCCGGTGTGTCGCGCAGCACGTTCCTGCGGTACTTCGACAGCAAGGAGGACGCGATCCTCAGCGCCTTCGAGGTGCTGGACGACCGCGTTGCGACCGTACTGCGGACGGGACCCGCCGATCAGGACGACTGGACTGCCCTGCGGCACGCGATGACCACGCTCCTGGAGCCTTTCCGCCGGGCTCAGCGGGACTTCCTGCCCTTGGCCCTTCTGGTCGAGACCACTCCGGCGCTCTCGGCCGGCCGCAGGGAGAAGCAGGTCGGCTGGTCCGACGCGCTGGCCCGGGCCCTGGCCGAACGGGCGGGCGGTTCGTCCTCCGCGGCGCCGCCGCTCCAGTCCCTGGTCCGTGCCGCCGCCGCGGTCGAGTGCATGAACATCGCGGTGGCCCAGTGGGCGAGGTCGGATGGCCGTGAGGACCTGGACCAACTTCTGGACGAGGCGTTCTCGGCGCTGCGCGTGGGCTGAGCGGCGCCGGGCACGTGAACGGCCGCCGGGTGCGCCCGATGGTGTAGCGGGCTACACCATCGGGTCGGGAGTGCACTCCCTCGTGGCGGCGAGTGGGCGACGGGATCGTAGTCGGCAGAGCCCGCGAGAGCGCGGGCTACCGTCCCCGAAGGATGCGCCATGACGTCGACATCGTTCCTGACCCGCGTGAAGTCGTTCATCGCGGATCTCCTGCTCTGGTCCTTCTTCGTCGCCGGTCTGGCCGCGAGCATGGGAGGCGCGGGTGCGTTCCTGGACGGGACGGCGAAGACCGCGGCGACGTTCGCGGGTATCGCCGTTTCGTTGGTGACGGGTTCGCGGATCACGAAGAAGCCGAAGATCAAGGCGTTCTTGTCGTCGCGGCCCGTGCTGTGGTTCCTGTTCCTGTTCAACGGGGGTGTGGCCGCGGCTGCTTACTTCACCATGGACGGCGTGAAGGGCATCGCGACCGCTGCCGGTATGGGGCTGGTCTCACTGGGTGCAGGCGGTGGCCTTGTCTCCAACTACCGCCAGGGAGCCCTGGCCGCTCGCGAGGCAGCATCCGAGGAGCCGTACTTGCGCCCGGTGCCTGAAGCTTCGTACCAGCAGCCGACGCACAACGGCCTGTACTGGCAGTCGCCGTCCGAGGCCCCGTACCAGCCGCCGGTCCGCGGGGTCCCGAACCGGCCCGAGGACGACACGTCCTGGGCGTGAACCGGGCCGCCGAGTACACACCGTGAACATCCTGACATCAAGCAAGGAGAGCTTTCCCATGCCCACGATGAAGTCCCTCCGGACCGGCGCCGTCGACAAGGTCGAGGTGGTGGACGTCGAACGACCCGTTCCCGGGCCGAAGGACGCGCTGATCCGCATCCGTGCCTGCGGCATCTGCGGCACCGACGTCAGCTTTCTGCACATGGGCGGCATGCCCGCCCGTGCGCACCTGGGCGGTGAGATCGTTCCCGTACACCTGGGCCACGAGCCGGCGGGGGAGGTGGCTGAGGTCGGCGCCGATGTCGAGGGCCTCGTCGTGGGTGACCGGGTCGTGATCGATCCGACCGGCCACCCTTCGGGCCTCATCGGCTGTGGTGGCACGCAGGGCGCGATGAGCGAGTACCTGCTTGTCGAGAACGCCGAGGTGGGGAAGAACGTACAGGCATTCCCTGACCACCTGCCCTTCGCCGTGGCGGCGCTCAACGAGCCCATGGCCGTGGCCCGGCACGCCGTCAACCGTTCCGGAGCCGGCTCCGAGGACAAGGTGGTGGTCTTCGGCGCGGGCCCGATCGGCCTCGGCGCCGCGATCTGGCTGAAGTTGCGCGGCGTACGGCATGTGGTGGTCGTCGACGTCATCCCATCCCGGCTGGAGAAGGCGCTTGCCGTCGGGGCGGACGCGGTCATCAACTCCGCACATGAAGACGTCACCGGCCGGCTGACCGAACTGCACGGCCAGGCCGTCAACGCCCTGGGCCAACCCCGGCCCGGCACCGACATCTTCATCGACGCCGCCGGCGCCCCGGCCGTTTTCAACACCGTGATCGGGAACGCCAAGTCGCACGCCACACTCGTCATGGTCGCGGTGCAGAAGAAGGGGGAGGTCGACCTCGGTGGCATGCTGCGCAGCGAACTGACCCTCATCGCCTCCCAGGGCTACCCGACCGAGATATTCGAGGTCACCGCCGAACTCGCCGAACATCACGAACGGTTCGAGAAGTTGATCAGCCATGTAGTCCCGTTCGCGGAGGCCGACCGCGCCTTCGAACTGACGCTCACCCCCGGCGCCGCCGAAAAGGTCGTCGTCACCTTCGACGACCAGCCCTGACCCCACGGCTGCGGCCGGTGTCTCCGGTGGCTGACGCCCGGCCGGCCGCGCGTCAGCCCCGCACTGCTCGCCCGGGACCACCCTCCGGTCCCGCAGTTCTCGGCGAGGGACGCCGTCGGTCTGCCGGAAGGCACCGCGACCCCACTGAGCTCTTCGAGGCCACCCCCGAGCTCGCGGCACACCTGCCGCTGCCGCTACGAGTTGTTCCGACGCCTGCCGATCCCCGGCGCGCGCCGCTACGACGACGGTCACATCCGGCTGCTGTTGCACGTCCTGTGCGTGCACTCACCGCACCCCTCTCCCGTTGCCGCGCAGCCGTCCCGATGTGTCGCGGGGCGACAGTGTGCCAGGAGCGAGCCCCGGGGATCGCGGAGGGTCGCGTCCCGGTCCGCCGCGTGGTTCGGACCGGGCCCGGGGCCGATGCAGGAGCACGGCGGAATTTCATCAGGCGCTTGTTGTTATGTGCGGTCGGCCCGCACGTCTCCTGCATGTACGACCTTTTCCGACAGGAGTTCAGCATGATCTAGCGCGGAACCCCGGGCGTTCACGCCCGGGAGGAAGCGCTTCTCAAGACAGGGGTGACCCGCACGGGTGCACGGGTCCGCACGGTTGGCCTCAGCCGGGACGCTTCTGGTTCTCGATGTACTCCTTGATGATCGCCAGCGGTGCGCCGCCGCAGGACGCGGCGAAGTAGGACGGGGACCAGAAGTGGTCGCCCCACAGGTACGTGCGGATGTGGCCGGGGAACTCCTGGCGAAGCCTGCGGGCTGAGACGCCCTTGAGGGAGCCGACCAGCCGGGAGATGGCGACCTTGGGCGGGTAGTGCACGAGCAGGTGGACGTGATCGCGCTCGCCGTTGAACTCCACCAGCTCGGTTTCGAAGTCGGCGCATACGGCCCGCATGATCTCTTCGCAGCGCGTAAGGATCTCGTCGGTGAACGGGCCGCGCCGGTACTTGGGCGTGAAGACCAAGTGAGCGTGGAGGGTATAGATGACCGTGCGCCCCCTACGGATGTCGGGGTTTGGTTCCCAGCGTGGTGACATAGACCAACCGTAGTACGATTCCCGGCATGAAGATCGTGACGCAGGTGAAGCTGATGCCGGAGGCCGACCAGGCCGCCGCGCTGTCGGCGACCCTGCGCACGGTCAACGACCTGGCGTGCTGGGTCTCCGAGGTGGCGTTCACCCATGGTGTGCCGCGTGAGTACGAGCTGCGCAAGCAGACGTACCCGCGCCTCAAGGCCGAAGGGCTCGGGGCGCAGGCGGCGCAACACGTGATCAAGAAGGTGCGCGATGCGTACACGACGCTGCACGCCAACATCCGCGCCGGAAACCTCGGCAAGCCGAAATCGAAGCGCCGGATCAAGGCCGCATCGAAGCCGATCACGTTCCGTCCCGAGGCCGCGCAGCCATATGACGACCGGTGTTTGAGCTGGCAGTACGACGCACAGACCGTGTCCATCTGGACAACTGCCGGGCGACTCAAGAACGTCCGCTTCGTCTGCTCCGCCGACGCGCTCAAGACGCTCCGCGGCTACCGCAAGGGCGAGTCCGACCTGATCGAGCGTGACGGACTCTTCTACCTGATCGCCACCTGCGAGGTTCCCGAGGCCGAGACGTACGAGCCGGACGGCTTCATCGGCGTGGACCTCGGCATCGTCAACATCGCCACCACGTCCACCGGCTACCAGGCCGCCGGGCGCGGTCTGGGCCGCTACCGCAAGCGTCAGCTTGCCCTGCGGGCCAAGCTCCAGAAGAAGCGCACCACGTCCGCCAAGCGCCGGTTGAAGGAGCGCTCCCGCCGCGAACAGCGGCACGTCAAGAACACCAACCACATCATTGCCAAGACGATCGTGACCGAGGCTGAACGCACCTCGGCCGGGATCTCCCTGGAAGAACTCAAGGGAATCCGGCAGAGGGTACGGCTCCGCAAGCCCCAACGGGTCGCACTCCACTCCTGGGCCTTTGCCCAGCTCGGAGACTTCATCGTCTACAGGGCCAAGAGGGCAGGCGTGCCGCTGGTCTTCGTTGATCCCGCGTACACGTCGCAGACGTGCGCCGAGTGCGGCCACGTCGACAAGCGCAACCGTGTCGACCAGGGGCTTTTCATCTGCCGGGGGTGCGGGGTCGTTGCCCACGCCGACCGGAATGCTTCCCATAACATCGCCACCCGTGGCGAGAGCGTGTGGAATGCGGGGCGTGAGTCACGCGTCCCTGCCACCCCATAGGGATGTCTGGACGGAGGAGCCAACCCAGCAGCCAGTTGGGCGCTACCTCCAAGCCCGGTCCTTTAGGGCCGGGTCAAGTTGACACAGTGCCAGTGAGCCAGGACAACACCCGACCGACGTTGAACCGACGCGGGATGCTGCGGATGACCGGCGCGGCCACGGTCATCGGCATCGGGACGGTGATCGGGGGTGCCGTGCCCGCCGACGCGGCGACGGTGCTCTCCTCGCCCGCCAGTGTCGGCGGGGGTCTTGCCCATCCGGGAATGCTGCACACCCAGGCCGACTTCGAGCGGATGAGGGCGGGAGTCAAGGCTGGCAAGGCGCCGTACAAGGCGGGCTATGCGGTGCTGGCGGCCAACTCGCACGCCCAGAGCACCTGGAAGCCCAACCCGCTGGCGAGGGTGGTGCGCGGCGGCGAGGGCACGAACGTCGGCACGCTTTACCACGATGTGCACGCGGCATACCAGAACGCCCTGCGCTGGAAGGTCACCGGTGACAGCGCGCACGCGGACACCGCCCGCGACATCCTCAACGCGTGGTCGGCCGAGCTCACCGTGCTCGACGGCGACGCCGACCGGTTCATCGCGGCGGGCCTGCACGGCTACCAGTTCGCCAACGCAGCCGAGATCATGCGCGGCTACCCGGGCTTCGACCTCGCCCGCTTCCAGAAGATGCTGGTAGACGTCTTCTACACGCAGAGCAGCGACTTTCTCGCCCACCACAACGGCGCTTACGTCACCAACTACTGGGGCAGCTGGGATCTGCTGAGCATCGGGTGCGTCCTGGCCACCGGCATCCTCTGCGACGACCAGGACAAGGTCGACGAGGCCGTCACCTATTTCAAGTCGGGCAAGGGCAACGGCTCCGTCAAGAACCTCATCACTCACATCCAACCGGGCGGCCTCGGACAGTGGGTGGAGGTAGGCCGCGACCAGGGGCACGCGACCTTGGGCGTCGGGCTGGCCGGCGCCATCGCCGAGATGGCATGGAACCAGGGCATCGACCTCTACGGCTACGACGACAACCGTCTGCTGAAGGGCTTCGAGTACGTCGCCAAATGGAATCTCGGGCATGACGTGCCGTACACCTCCTGGACGTGGAAATACGGCGCTCCGGGCATCTGGGGCGGGTCACAGACCCTGACCGCCCCGTCGACGGACTCCCGCGGACAACTCCGCCCGATTTGGGAGTCGATCTACAACCACTACGTCAACCGCCGTGGCCTCGACGCCCCCTACGTCACGGCCTACGCCGAGAAGGTCCGTCCCGAGGGCGGCGGCGGGAACTACGGCGAGGGCGGCGGCTTCGACCAACTCGGCTTCGGTACCCTGGCCTTCACCCGCCCCAAGGCGATCGTCTCCGTCGGCACACCGGCCCCGTCGCAGGACACGACCGCGGCCTCGGGAAGCCCGAAAGCCACGGCACAGCCCGCCACCGCCGGGTCCAATGACACCCGGGCACAGGGCGGCAGGGGGGACGACCTGGCTGCCACGGGCGCTGGCGGAGTCGCGGCCGTCGCCGCCACCGGAGTGCTGGCCATCGCGGGAGGCATCATCGCCCTGCGCCGCCGAAGCGCCCGCGACAGCGACTGAGGGGGACCCTCACCGACCCGGAACCGGTGACCGGATCGCGGCTCTGCCCGCGGCGGCACGGCGATCCCGCACACGCGATGGTGTCAGAGCGTGGCGCGCCGTGGTTCAGCGCGCCGCTCGGGCGCGTGGTCTGTTGCTGGGCACGTCTGCCGAAGTCGGACAGCCACGGGCTGATGGTCGGTTCGGGGCGGGCGACGACGTGGGTACCCGCCGCTGGAGCGCCCACCTCGCCTCCGTCGAACCGCACACGCAGTGCGCCGTCGGAGGTGAAGGCCATGTCGTCCAGGACGGAGGCACGGCTCGCAGGGCCGGCGGACGTCTCGTCGAGTGAGGCGGCGATGAGCTCGGCGGTGGTCCGGTACGTCCGGTCCCCGCCGTCGTACCAGTACGTCCGGGCCGTAAGTCCGGAGCCGACCGCCGTGCCCCCTCGGTAGACATGCCCCCCAAGGCCGCCCATCAGTGGCGCCAGGCCATCGCCCTCCGCGCCGCGTGGCGTGAGGCCGTGAGTGCCGTGGTGTCGTCGACTTCGAACTCGCCGTACAGCCTGAACTCGGGCTCACCGAGGGGCGCGTCCATACGTCACTCCAGAGAACGTCGCCGTTGCGGATGCGCGGCGCCCAGTCCGGGGCGATGGGCGAGCGAAGTGCCGTTACCAGTGGTGAGTTTGGAGCGAGTGATGGGTTCGTGGTCTTGACGGAAGGATGGAGGCGGAAGTAAATTCAAATGTCTAACGACCGATCGGTATAAATAACGCGTCCAGTAATCGCCGACCGCTGGACCGGGGATTCGGATCTGGACGCCGCCAAGAGCCGGAGACGACCATGGGTGATGACCTCGGCATGCTGGTGATTCGTTTGGCCGTCGGGCTGATGTTGATCACCCACGGGGCGAACAAGGTGGCGGGGCCCGGCGGTATCGGCGGCACGACGGCCTGGTTCGCCGCCCTCGGGTTCCGTCCCGCATGGATGCACGCACGTGTTGCCGCGGCCACCGAGATAGCGGTCGGAGTTCTTCTCGGCCTCGGTCTACTCACGGGGCTGGCCTGTGCCGGGTGTGTGGGTCTGATGCTCGTGGCCGCCCTCACCGATCACCGAGGCAAGGGTTACTTCATCTTCAAGGGTGGTTGGGAATACGTGTTGCTGGTCGCCCTCGTGGCGATCGGCGCTGCCTCCGTGGGACCCGGGGCGTGGTCGTTGGACCACGCCTTCGGGCTCGACCTCGCCGGTGCGTGGTGGGCTCTGGTTGCGGTGGCCATCGGTACCGGTGCTGCCTTCGGTTTGCTCGCTGCGGGGTACCGTCCGGCAGCCGTGTCCGGGGGAGAATCCGACTGATCTGCTGCCCGGCGCCGGGCGCCCCGCCCTGCTTGCCGTCCGCGTAGTGAACGGGCAGTTCAAGCACCCGTGGTGCGGGCTTCGGAGAGGGCGCTTCATATGCCCTGTCGGGTGGTCGTGACGGTCGGCCGCCAGGTGGGCCTGAACGCGCCCGGGATCGGTGCGCTGCCGGCGCGGTACGTGGGCTCGGCCGACCATGCGGCCTCGCACACGCAGGCAAGCGGCGCCCAGGCGGGTGCGCCGTAGGACAGGTGATCGGTGAACTCACAGGTCCGTCGCGGGCCATCCGCCGGATCCACTGGCAGCATGGGGTGCGTCGTGACCGTGCCGAGCACCGGCTGGGTGGCAGGTGTACCGCACGCGGCGGAGCGCCCGACCGGGACCAGCGGGACCGCGGGGTCGGTGGAGGCGCCGTGGCCAACCCGCCGGGCGATCGGCGGGGCCAAGATCCGGACGGCCGGCCGGACACCGGGGAAGCCGACCGACGCGGCCAGCCGGACGGTGACCCCGGCCGGGTCGAGGGAACAGCGGTCCGGTGCCAGCGTTGTGTCCCCGGAACCACCGTACGGATGCACTTCGTCGGAGGGTTGCCCGGTGACCTCGCGGAGCCGTGCCGGAGGTTGGTGAGCGGGTCCGGCCTGCAACGGGGTGAGCCGGCGGCGGGAGAAGGACGGCCGCCCCTCCGATCCGCCCGGAAGGCCGAGTGCAGCCACAGAGCGTTGTGGTGGTTGCGCTCGGCGGCGGATCCGGGAACGGGTGGGAGGTCGCAGGCGCGGGCGATCCCGGCGCGCACGAGGCCGGGACCTTGCCTCCGTTCGACCAAGCCGAACCGGGAGGAGGTGACAGGCGTGTTCCACGCCGTGGCGCAGATGCCCGTGGAATCGCGGTGCCGGCCCCCGACGGTGTGGTCAGCGCAGCGTCAGTGCTGTGAAGGCTTCGTCGAGCAGAGCGACAAGGTCGAGGCGGCCCTCCGAGGCTGTCCAGGCGTCGAGAGCGACATTGAGGCACTCGAGGGCGGCGCCGGCCCGCACATCGTGGGTGAGCGCCGCGTGGTCGGCGCCAGGACTTCCTGAGCCGGCGGGTCGGGTGGCTACGGGTTGGCCGCGCTCGGCGAGAGCCCGGGCCAGTATCGGCCGCCAGCTGTGCTGTTTCTGCAACTGCCGAGCGCTCAAGGCGGGAGTCTCGCGGACCAGACGTGTCCGCGCCAGGGCCTCGGCGGGGTCCTGGCGGTACGGCTCAAGGGCGACGTCCAGACCGTGCCGCAAGGCCGTCCAGTGGCTCTCCTCCGTCGGGCGTGCACGCAAGGCCTCGGCAACGCGGTCGCCCATTGCGTCGAAGGTGTCGAGGACGGCGTCCTCCTTGGTGCCGAAGTAGCGCAGGTAGGTGCTGCGGGACACCCCGGCAGCCCTGGCCAGGTCATCGAGGGTGACGTTGTCGAAGCCCTTCTGACGGAACAGGTCGAAGGCAACTTGTGCGAGTTCGGCCCGGATGGCGGCGCGTGCGATGTCCCTTGTGGTGGTACCCGATGGCGTGCTCACGCTCCGATCCTACCGTCCGTCCGCACACCGGCTTGCAGTATTGACGCTCAATGGCTATCTTGACACTCAGTTCCATGTTGGAAATGGGAAGTCAGCTTCGCTTGTCAGGACGGAGGCTCGGCACTGTGACCATCCGGACGCTCGGCCTCATGGCTGGAGGCGCGATCGGCGGCGCCTTGGCCCGCGTGGCCGTCCTTGCCGGACTGGATGCCGTCCTGGGTAACTCCCGCGGCCTGCGCACCCTCATCGCGCTTGTCGCGGATTTCGGCCCTCGTGTCCGCGCGGCGACGCCGCGGGAAGCCGCCCAGGCCGGAGGGCAGGCGGTGACCGTGCCGCTGGCCTTCTCCCGCGTGGTGAGGGCGTTCAGCAACAGCGACTTCCGTCGTCTCTCCATCGGTGCCCGTCCGTTGAGTGCCGGCCGTGCCGGCGACCGCAGTGTCCGTCCCGTCGGGGGTGACCACTCGTTCGCCAGGGCGGACGTGGGCGGGCCGCTGGTTCTTCGATACCACCCCAGGTGCCCCGGTCCCGGCCGCCAGGAGCGGGGAATTGGCCGATGCTGCTGTCCGAGACCCTGGGCCCGGTATGCGCGCTGCCATTTCCGAAGTGTGAGGGCCGGCCCGCTGTTCAATCGGGGAAATTTTTTGTAGAGCCGTTATCCGGGGGACTGGACGCGTTTTATCTCCTGGGGGACTCGGAGAGGGGATGGAATTATTTCCCGGCACCCGAGAGATAGCGGAAATGGTGGAGCGAATACTGAACTGCGCGCTCAGTCGCCACCCGGGTCGACATACGGGTTCGGCCACAGAGATGAGACTCCGATGACTGATCTTGCAACCTCGATCTCGGGGGGCGCGTCAACCGGCTTCGACCCCCAGCGTGCGGAGAAGGCCGTTCGTGAACTGCTGATAGCGGTGGGTGAAGATCCCGACAGAGAGGGATTGCGCGAGACTCCGGCACGGGTGGCGCGCGCATACCGGGAACTCCTGGCAGGGCTCGGTCAGAAACCCGAAGAGGTGCTGACCACGACGTTCGACCTCGGGCACGACGAGATGGTCCTGGTCAAGGACATCGACATCATGAGTGTCTGTGAACATCACCTTCTGCCCATCCGGGGCGTGGCCCACGTCGGTTACATCCCCGCCGCGAGCGGGAAGATCACCGGTCTCTCGAAACTCGCCCGTCTGGTGGACGTGTTCGCCTGCCGCCCGCAGGTGCAGGAGCGGCTCACCACGCAGATCGCGGACGCCTTGACCAGCATCCTTGAGGCGCAGGGGACCATCGTGGTGATCGAGGCGGAGCATATGTGCATGTCGGCCCGGGGCATCCGAAAGCTCGGTGCGCTGACGACCACGTCCGCTGTGCGCGGGCAGTTGTGCGACCCCGCCGGCCGCGCCGAGGCCATGAGTCTCATTCTGGCGAACTGAATTGAGCTCTTACGTTTCCGGTTCGGCGATGTGAACGCAGGCATCGGGTTCGGTGTCAGCTCCGCGTCAGCAATCCAATCGACTCGCTCATTTCTAATTTGACTATGCCGAATCATTGACTAGACCGAGCGGTACAGCTAACTTCAAAAGTATCCAGGATGAATTCTGGAACGAACGACGAGGTTCGAAAGAGGTACCGCCTGTGTTCAAGGAATTTGTCGTGTCCGGCGACTCGCACATCATCGAGCCGGTCGATCTCTTCAAGTCCCGGCTGCCGAAGCACCTGCGTGAACGAGCGCTGTGGGAAGAAGAGTTCACCCTTGGCGAGCCGATGGTCCCGGGTGGACACACGGAGTTCAAGAAGCTGCACACCATCGGTTTCGACGGGTGGACCATCTCGAAGTACCGTCAGCATGGTGGGGCGACGCCGGACGGCGATCCGGAGCACATCATCCGGGACATGAACCTCGATGGCGTCGACGCCTCGGTCATGTTCCCCAACCTGTCGTTGTTCGTCCTGTTCACGGACGACCACGAGCTGTCGATGGCGCATGCCCGGGTGTGGAACGACTACATCGTGGAGCGTTACCTGCAGTACAAGGACCGACTGCGGCCCACGGCGGCGATCCCGCTGACCCATATCCCGGACGCGGTCGCCGAGATCGAGCGGGTCGCGCGGCTGGGCATCGGTGCGATCCTGCTGCCGGACATCCCGCCGTCGCTGCCGTACTGGTCGGCGGAGTACGACCCGGTGTGGGCAGCGGCCCAGGCGCACGGCCTGCCGGTGTTCTTCCACGTCGCGACCGGTGGGGTGAAGGTCAAGGACAACGAGTCCGAGACGGCGACCACGGTCCGGGGACTGATGACCTCGATGAACATGGGCAAGGGCCAGCTGACCGATGCCATGGTGGCGAGCCGGACGATGAGTGCCGGCGGCAGCGGGGCGGCCGGTCCGCAGGGCATCATCGCCGACCTCGTGGCCGGCGGCGCGTGTGAGCGCTTCCCGAACCTGCACTTCAACCTGATCGAGTACAGCGCGGGCTGGCTGGTCTCGTACATGGGCTTCATGGACAAGCTCTGGAAGACCGGTACCGGTCAGGACCCTGACTGGTGGCTGGGTTTCTGGGACGACTCGCGCTCCCCGCAGGACCAGCCGGCGATGGGACGGCTGTTCGCCGTCAACAACCGGTGGCCGCACCCGCTCAAGCCCAGCGAGTACGTGCGGCGTCAGATCCATGTCCAGTTCGCCGACGACCCGACGGCGGTCAAGGCGCGTCACATCACCGGTGTGTCGACGATCATGTGGGGCAACGACTACCCGCATGCCGAGGGGACTTTCCGCAGCAGCGCCGAGTGCATCGCCGAGAACTTCGAGGGAGTCGGCGACGAGGACCGTGCCGCCATCCTCGGCGGCACGCTCGCCGACATTGTGGGCTTCGACAAGAGCAAGAAGCTGGCAGGGTTGACCAGCGGCGCCTGACCGCGGGGAGCGGAACGGTAGGCCGAGCCCCGGAACGGTGATGTTCCGGGGCCTGGCCTGTTGGCTTGTCCCGATGGGGCCCTCGTTGCGTCGCCGGCCAGGGCGGGACATCGCCCGCTGTCCTGTTGACCGGCGGGGTGCGCAACGATGCCTCCCTGCTGCTGTCCCTGCTCGACGCGATTCCGTCGGCCGGGGCGAGGGCGGCCGTACCCGCCGCAAGTTGGACTCTCTGTTCGCCGGCGGGGCCGGCCGCGGCGCGTACCACGAGCCGCTACGCAGCCACGGCATCATGTCCGCCGTCATCTGCCGCAGCAGCGGGCCGAGTTCCTACCGTTGGTCGAGCGCCGAGGGGGGCCTCACCTGGCTCCAAGGCGTCCAGGACTGCGGATCCGCTGGGGGAATGTCGGCAAGCACGCCACGAGACTGTCCTCAAGCCCGCCGAAGGCTCGGCGCCGACAGGCCGATGCACTCACCGGGCGGTCCAGCCACCGTCCACCGCGACGGTGGTACCCGTGACGTAGCGAGAGGCGTCTGACGCAAGGAACACCGCCGCGCCGCCCAGTTCTTCGACGCTACCCACCCGACCCAGGGGAGTGCTCCGTACGATCCGTTCGCCCCACTTGCCATCCAGCAGCCCCTTGCTGAGATGCGTAGGGAAGTAGCCCGGCGCAAGGGCGTTGACGCGCACCCCGCGATTCGCCCATTCGACGGCGAGTGTCCTGGTGAGCGCCTCGACGCCTCCTTTGCCGGCGGCGTAGGCGGCGATCCGTTCGAATCCGGTGCCCGCGTGCACCGACGAGACGTTCACGATCGAGCCGGACCCTTGTGCCAGCATGGCCTTGCCGGCCTCGCGGCAGCAGTAGAAGGTGCCCTGGAGGTTGGTGCCGAGCACCCGTCGCCAGGCCTCGTCGGTGACGAACTCGCTGCGGGTCAAGTGGGGACTGATACCTGCGCAGTTGACGAGGGCGTCCAGTCGCCCGGCGGTGTCGCCGATCCGCTGGACCGCCGTGCGCATCACGTCCGAGTCGGCGACCGAACCGGGCAGCACCAGCACCTTGCCGCCGTGCGCGCCAAGATCGGCCGCCAGACTCTCAAGGTCGGCGGCCGTACGAGCGGTTACCACCACGTGCGCCCCTGCCTGGGAGAGCGCGATGGCGATGGCTCGGCCGCTGCCCTTGCCCGCACCGGTCACCCAGGCGACCTTCCCGTCGAGACGGAGTTCGGTGTTCACGTCTGTCATGGTTCAGCCTTCCGGATGTTGCACGGGGTCCGCTGGAGGACCGCGTTCCAAGGGATACGGAGCAGTTCGTCGACGACGTGGGAGCGGACCGGTGTGACGTCACCCCGTCCGACGGCGGGTTCCCTCAAGCCGACGGCGAGTCCGTTCACCCGCTCACAGAGTCGACGCCCCCTCAGACTGCGCTCCCCTGCTGTGCAACCAGTGCGTCGGGTCGCTGGGGGCAGGCGGTCGCCGAGGATGCTCGCGAATTTGGGCACGGAGGCTTTCCCGGCTCGGTGGCCAGCCGTACCTAGACCGGTCGGTTGCCTGCGACCAAGCTTTGGCATACCGCCCGGTCTATAAAACCTGTGCGACGTAGCGTACGACGTCGCAGCTGCTCCGACAACCGTCCGGTGTCCGAGAACCGAGCCGCTCACGCCGTGCGGATCCACTGCGGCTACGACTGTGTGAGCGGGTCATCGTAAAGGCGCTGGTACGGCGCGTTGAGTGGCGAAGGGGCCCGCGACCAGGTGCACGGGCCCCTGGTTCAGCCGGCCGCCGGGGCCGGCTTCCGCTCCGGCTCCGGGGCCAAGAACAGATCGGGCCGGTCGCGCTTGAAGGCCGCTGCCGCTTCCTCCACGTCCGGCAGCGTGACGCCCGGCACGCCGAACCCGCGCAGCAGGGTGCTGCAGTACTCGCGGGACAGCTGTGCTGGGTTCCAGCGGCCGTCGGCTTTCACCCACTGGTAGGTGTGATTGTGCAGATTGAGGAATTGCAGGGTGGCCAGGCCGGGGTCCACCGCGCGGAAGCTGCCCCCCTCCACGGCCTCCGTGAGCAGTTCCCTGACCAGCTGTTCGAACTCGGCGCGTTGGCTGAGCAGCGTGTGCAGAGAGTCGCCGGTCAGGCTGCGGTAGTCGTGTTCGTAGACCCAGATGTGGTCGAGTCTGCGGAAGATGATCGTCAGCAGCGATTCCGACAGGAGTCGTAGGCGCACCAGCGCATCCATGTCCAGAGCCGCGATCTGCCGGGCCCGGGCCAGCAATGGGGCCATCACTCGGGACTGGATCTCGATCAGCAGGTTTTCCTTCGCACCGATGTAGTAGTAGAGCGCCCCCTTGGCAAGCCCGGCCGCGCGGCCGAGATCGTTGACCGAGGTTGCCGCGTACCCCTGGCGGGCGAACAACTCGGCGGCGGAATCGATGATCTTCTGACGTTTGACCTCATAGTCCGGTCCGTGGCCCGGTGGACGTGGCATCGGTTGTCTCCCCGCATGTGGCATCAATGTGCCTTGTGGTGACATGCCCCTCACCCGCATCTGGACGTAGTGGATCCGTCCAGGGGGAAGCGGGCTCGGGGCAAGGGTTTCGGTTGTGGTTGAACTGGTTTGTTGGACCGAACGGTACATTGAAAGTGTGGCCCGGGGGAGTGCGGCCGGGCTTGCGCGCTGGTCGACTCGTGGTGACCTGTCGTTGTTCGCGCCGCTTCTGACGTGTCGAAGGACGGTGGTCCGAACTGTCTCCCGCGGCCCTGGTGATCAGGTTCTCGGGGCCTCGGGCCCTTGACGGCCGGGTCAGCGTGTGGTGATCCGGTGGGGAACCCCCTGGCCGAGGTGCTCGGCGTCTCACGGATGGACTCGACGTTCGCCTTGAGGTCGGCCTGTCCCCTCGGATCCGATCGGTGGAGTTGGTCAGCGGAGTCGGTCGACCGCCTGCTGATGTGCCGTCAGTGGGGCCGCCCCGTCGGCGTTTCCGGGCGCGGTCCGAGTCGACCGCTTGCCGGAGAAGCGTTGCAGGCGCTCCCGCTTCTCCCGTGGTTCCTGGGGTGGAGTCGTGGCTGCGACTCTCGGGGAGTGGGTCGGCGCCAGATGGGGTCCGCGCCGATGTCGGCCTTCAGTGGCTTTGTCTGGCCCGCGAGACCCTCCTCGCGATTTCACCCGTGCTTTCTCGCTTGAGCCTTGATTTATGTAGTGGTCACCGGTCGATCGAATGCCGAGGTCAGGGTGGAGCAAGGTCGTGGTCAACGAGCTTCTTCAGTCACCCTCCGGCGGGTGAGGTTGCCGAGCGTGTTGATGAGGCTACCCGGCAAGGGCGGTTTTGCTGGGCCAAGCCGCCGTCGCAACGTCACACCTGATCGGTGGCCAATCTGAAGAAGCTCAATGAGTGTGAATTTCGCCAAAGCGATTGATTGTACCGACCGACTGTTTTAACTTTCTCTTGGGAACGTGAAGCAGCGCAACGGGAGTTACTCATGAACGACAAGGGCGTCGAGGAAACCACCGACCTGCGGGCCGCCGGATGGAAGGCGCTGAGAGCCGCTCTGCCGGATGTGTATCCCGATGGTGAGGTTGAACTGAGGGACGGCCGCCTCGGGGAGGAACTCGTCGACATCGGGCTCGTCAACGTCTGGGGCGGACTGTGGGGCCGTGACGGGCTTGCTCCTCGTGATCGCAGTCTGGTCACGCTCGGACTCCTCATCGCTCTCGGCGCGGAGACCGAGATCAGGACTCACGTCCGTATCGCCGTCACCAACGGACTGACCGAGGACGAGATCGCCGAGGTCATCTACCACTCCGCCGGCTACACAGGTTTCCCCCGAGCGGTCGCCGCCCGTACCGCCGCCCGCGAGGCGCTGGAGGGGTGACCTCTGCAAGGGCCGGCTCCCGGCTGGGACCTCGCATCGAGCACAGCCAGGAGCGCGCATGTCACCGCAGGGAAAGGTCGCGGTCGTCACCGGTCGTGCCCCAGGGGATCGGACGCGGTAATCGCCTCCGTGCTCGCCGCCAAGGAGGCGGCCGAGGCGGTCTGGGACCTGAACTCCGAGGGCGCGGGGAAGACCGCGGCGGAGATCCAGGCCGCGGGTGGTACCGCCATACCGGTGGCCGGCGACGCCGCCGACGCGGCTGGTGCGCCGCCTCTGCGGCCCGGACCCGTGAGGAGTTCGGACCGACCGGTCACGATCCTCGTCAACAACGCAGGCATCACCGCCTACGAACCCTTCACCGGCATCGGCACCGGCATCGGCGAGGCAAGCTGGGACCGCATCATCGGGATCAACCTCGAGGTCCCCTACCTCGTCACCCAGGCCCTTGGGCCCGACAGGCTCGCCGCGGGCTGGAGCCGGATCATCAATATCGCCTCCTCATCGGCCCAGACCGGCGCACCGGCGATGGCGCACTACGCAGCCTCCAGGGGCGGAGTCATCGGCCTCACCAGGGCGCTGGCGGTCGGGTGAGCGGCGTCCGGCCCCCAACGGTGATGTACTCCCCGCCGACGCGGTGGTCGTGTGCATCGGTGCGCTCCCGGCCACCGGTCTGCTGGAGGGGAGCCGGCCGACCCTCGACAACGGCGTGGCGTGTGACTCGCGTTGCCGGGCGGCCGGCGGCATCTACGCCGTGGGCGGCATCGCCCCCTGCCAAGCCAAACTCCAAGCGCACGGTTTCGTGCCCGCCGACGCCGAAGCAGACGTCGTCGAGGGCGATGTGACAGCCCGTCGCTTCGCCATCCGCTATCGCAGCGACAGCCGGGGCACCGGCGTACTCGGCCGGAACATGCCCCAGCAGACCCGGCCGCGCCGACAGGAGATCGTCGACGCCACCGCTGCCCCCACTGACTGATCAGGAGCCCCCATGGAGGTCATCGCGAACCCCATAGAGGAATGACGTACCCCCCCCACTTTCCCCATCCCCCATTGACCTTCTTCAGCCACCCCTCCGGCGGGTGAGGTTGCCGAGCAGGGCAGTTGCTGCCCTTGCTGGGCCAAGCCGCCGTCGCAACGCCACTCGACCGGTGGCCACCCCGAAGAAGCTCAATCATCCCCGTCTGGAGATAACACCATGTCAGAGTCAGCCACTCGTCCCGCCGCCGATGAGCAGATCTACCACTACCAGGACGACCGGGATCCCAAGTGCCCGTTCGCTCCGCCGCCCGGGCTGCGTGCTCTCAACGAGCAGGGTCCGGTGTCCCGTGCCCGGATCTGGGACGGTACGACCCCGTGGCTCGTCACCGGCCATGCCGCCCAGCGCGCCATCCTGTCCGACCCCCGGGTGAGTTCGGACGACAAGCGGGCCGGATTCCCGCTGCCCAACCAGGCGATGGCCGAGAACGTCCAGCATTTCCCGCTGACCATCTTCAATGCCGACGGCGCCGACCACACGCGGATCCGCCGGATGATGACGCGTCCCTTCACCCGGCCCCGGATGGAGGCGCTGCGACCGGAGATCCAGAGGTTCACCGACGACCTCATCGACAAGATGCTGGCTGGTCCCAAGCCGGTCGATTTG
The DNA here is from genome assembly GCF_040652235.1 of Streptomyces sp. NPDC048277. Taxonomy (NCBI): domain Bacteria; kingdom Bacillati; phylum Actinomycetota; class Actinomycetes; order Kitasatosporales; family Streptomycetaceae; genus Streptomyces; species Streptomyces sp. NPDC048277. Next base: position 139,000 of record NZ_JBEZLQ010000027.1, on the reverse strand, counting down.
ATGACGGCGCTGTCGCTGCCGCTGCCCTCGCTGATGATCTGCGCGCTGCTCGGAGTGCCGTACGAGGACCACGAGTTCTTCCAGGAGCACGCCTCGTTCGCCACCCGGAGCGACAAGACCGCGGAGGACGACCGGCGGGCGAACGAGGCGCTGGGCGGCTACCTCGCCGGACTGCTCCAGAAGAAGATGCAGGAGCCTGCCGAGGACGTCCTGTCGGACTTCGCCGGGCGCGTCAAGGACGGAGACCTCACCCTTCCCGAGGCGACTCTGCTCTCCATGATTCTGCTGATCGCCGGCCACGAGACCAGCGCGAACATGATCACGCTCGGTACCGCTCTCCTCCTGGAGAATCCCGAACAACTGGCGCGGCTCCGACAGATCGAGGACACTCGGCAAGCTGCGAACGCGGTCGAGGAGATCCTGCGCTACATCACCGTCGCGACCTTCGGGCAGCGACGCATCGCCGCCGAGGACTTCGAGTTCGAGGGTGTGCAGATCAAGAACGGCGACGGCATCGTCGTACCGCTGCCCGCCGGCAACTGGGACCCGGAGGCGTTCCCCGAGCCTGAGAAGCTCGACCTCGAGCGCAAGGCGAGCCAGCACCACGCCTTCGGCTGGGGAATCCACCAGTGCCTGGGCCAGCAGCTTGCCCGGATCGAGCTCCAGGTCGTCTTCGGCACGCTCTACCGCCGCATCCCGACCCTCCGGCTCGCGGTCGACCGCGACCAGCTCGACTTCCGTCCCGCTGACGCGCTCGCATACGGCATATCGGAGCTGCCGGTCACCTGGTAGGGCGTCCCCCCCGAGTCCTCGATCAACCGGTCCCGCCTACCTGGGCGGGACCGGCACCGGCGGATCCGGCTCTGTCGGTGAGTCACTCGTGATCGGCACTGTGCTCATTCCCGGCACCAAGGCCCTCAAGCTGGTCACCACCAACAAGCTGGTCTCCCGGATGAAGCCGAGAAATGCCCTGCATCGCGAACTTGTCGTCGGGGAACAACGGCTGGGCGGAGGCGCTGCGCCGCGACGCCGCGCCTCCGCCCAGGGGCTCAACACCCATGACGGCAAGGCCGTTTACAAGGAAGTCGCCGAGGCACACGGCCTGGAGCAGGTTGAGATCGCCCGTCACCGGGAACGGGAGCGCCGCCCCGCTTTGTCCGAGTGGAGGATCGAGTGCCGCGTCACGCCGTGCACGCTGCCGCGAAGGCCGTCAGTTCGTGGGCGACATCCGGGCCACTGGGGGTGTAGATGATCTCCCGGAATCCGTCCGCGGCCAGCCGGTCAAGACGACGACGAATGCTCCGTGCGTCATCGACCATGGTGGTGCGATCGACATGGGGCAACAGTCTGCGGTCACGGGGCGTCAGGTGCGTGACGTGACCTTCATAGGCCGACGGCAGTCTTCCCTCGTCCGGAGTGAGCGATTCGAGTTCGATCCGCCACTCCCGGCCGCCGGGCAAGGCGTCCACCGCGTCCGCGCCACCGTAGGCGTAGGCGTTGTGCCAATCGACGACTCGCCATGGCCCGATCGCGTCGAGTGCACGGTCACTGTCTGGAGCCTCACCCGCTTCCAGCACTGTGCCGGACACCATGGTCGCAGTGGGAAGCTCGGGGTGGACGGGGCCGATGATTCCGTCCGCTATCTCGTTCGCCAGCTTGGCGCCGCGAGGCCCGAACGCACTCAGCCAGAGCGGAACGTTCATCGGACGCGGCTGCGACAGTCCCTCCAGGTGCAGCATGCGAACGGACTTGCCTTGGACGACGGCGGTTTCTCCTGCGAGCAGTCGGCGTAGAGCACGCATGTAGTCCGCCAGTTCGCTCAGCCGCATGGGCGGTTGTCCTACGGTGAGGCGAGCCGTGAAACCAGTACCAAAACAAGGCCGGAATCGGCCGTTTGAGAGACGAGTCAGCGTAGCGATCGCTGACGCCATCGCCATGACCTCGCGTTGCGCCGGGACAAGGACAGACGCGCCCAGACCAATATGATGGGTGCGTTCGGCGGCGAGTGCCAAGTGGACGAACGGATCTTCCCACAATGCGGCGGAATCGTAGATCCAAGCCCGGGTATAGCCAAGCTGTTCGGCCAGCACGACGAGATCGGCGAACTGAGGGCCCGGGGGCAATCCGCATGACAATTCAAACTCATTCATGGGGCAGCTCGAAGCCGCTCAGCAGCACGGCATGTGACTGAGCGGCAGCGTGGCGCAGGGGCTTCGCCCGTGCATAGGCTTCCGAGTCGTACCAGGTCCGGGCCGCCTCGACGGACTCGAATTCAAGAATGACGGTGCGGTTGCCGTGCCACTCGCCCTCCAGAACCGCAGGCTGATCATCGACGACCAGCACCCTGGCCTCGCTCTCAGCCATCGAAGGGGCGGCTGCTTTGCTGTAGGCGTCCATTGTGGCCTGATCGGTGATGAGTTCAGTCACGACGACATATCCCTTGGGCACGGCGACTCTCCTTTGACCAGTGGATGCGGGTTTCCTCCACCACGCCGGAGAAGCCCGCGCGTCGGCGCCACAAGCACCAGGAAACCATCAGCCATGCAGATGGACCTGGGCTCGAAATCCGTGACGCCCTATGGATTCAGGAAACCATCACAGAAGTATCCTGTACCGACCGGTCACACTATTATTGAGGAGCTTGCTAGTCAAGAGAGGGGGTACTGAAAAGTGCCCGGTGTGGGCGGCTGCTCACTCTGCCTGCTTGACTTGACTTCGATTCTCCAGCGGTCTTGAGTGAATGAGCACTTTCAGCGCTACCACGCCAGGGTGACGATCGCTGCGGCGATTGGCGCCCTTCGATCCGGACTGCACCGGGCTCTGCGGAAGTTCCGTGAGGACTCCACTCGGGCGACTCCCCGCTCGACCGGCGCCGGCGCCCTGGACACCGCCTGGTTGACGGTCTCTTCGCTGAGCGACAGCTCGCCTCCAGCGGGCCGTCTGGCCGACATGGCCACCCACGTGCCGCCACCCATGTAGGAGGGATCGGCCAGGATCTGCACCACCTGCCGCTCGCAGATCCGGATAATCCGGTGGGTGCGGGCCGAGGTCAGTTCGCGGCAGCTCCCCGCCACGGCCGACGAGAGCCACAGCACCTCGCCCCGAGGATCGGTGACCATCTGAACGTTCACTCCATATCGGCGGTGCTTGGCCGAGTAGTCGGCCCGGTCCTCGCCGAGGCGGTCGCACTTGATCAGGATGCCGTCGAGCAGGACGAACTCGGGGTCCGCCTCGCGCGGAGCGCGCAACAGGCCCGACGCGCGGGCGGCCAGGAGATCGATGACCGCGCTGGTGCAGGCACGGGCAGCGCCGGCCGAGATGCTGAACTCTGCGGCGATCTGCGTGGGGACCCCGCGCATGGGTCGGGTAGAAGCTGCGCCATGCATCTGTGATGTGTCATGTTCTGCCGCAGTGACCCGGTCGGCAGAGCTGGCGTGGCCTCCCGGCAGTCACCTGGAACTCGTCAGATTCTCGTTTCCGCAACCCACTTCGATGCCTGGGCGTCAAACTCCATGACGGACGGTTGTTGATCACCTGGGAGAGCACATGGCGAAGAAGGACCAGACGACGGACGCGGCGAGGGAGAAGGACCGCGAAAAGTGGATGGCGCGTTTGCAGGTACGGCTGGTCATGCAGCCGGGTGTGGACCGGGCGGTCATACTCCAGGCGGTCAAGGAAGTCACGGCGCACTGCGCCGAAACGGGAGAGCACCCACGGACTGCCTTCGGCGACCCCGACGCCTACGCCGTGGAGGCTGCCGCGCGCCTGGTACCGGCGGACAAGGCGGCACGCGCGAGGCGGCACAACGCGGCGATGGACAGGCTCGAGTCCGTGCTCAAGAAGGCCGGGGACATCGCCGGTCTGTGACAGGTTGGAGCGGCTTCCGCCTTGGTCGGGCGCACGGGTGCTGACACAGCCTCTGCTCGCCGGGGCTGCTGCGCAGTGCAGACGACTGGCGGAGTGCCGGAGCTCGTGACGCCGATGCTGCTTTGCGCACTGCTGGTGACAAGTGACAGACACCGCGCCTCCCCGGCGACAACCATCGTGCCTCACCAGGGCGAAGCCGCAGCTCGGCCGACGTGAAGGTGACACCTGCCATGCTGCGGCTCATCAACGTGACTGAGCCCTTCAGTCGGAGACTGAGAGCCTTGCTTGGAAGGCCACTTGGTTCGGATAACCGGTAATGGCCCGACACCCGCTACGACGTGGGCAAGACCGTGAAACGGCCCGGGAGCATCACTGGACCAAACCGACTCGGACCAGTGGGCGCGGCCGGCGTGACCACAGCGGACGGGAGGAAGGCGGCGGCGAGGCGCAGGACGGCCTTCAGCGTGGAATGACGACCCATCAGTAGAACGGTCTGAGGACGAAACCACACTGTTTACAGACGCGCCGGGCGGGGTGCGGCCCGTGGCGGAATGCTGATCCACCCGGGCGGGTGGATCAGTCGTACCGGGAAAAGGCTTCCGCGGGACGCCTGGGATGTCCCGCCCGACGTCCGTGGTGTCCCGCCCGACGTGTCAGGCGTGCTGCCATGTGTCGCTGAAGGTGCTGCCCGAGATGGTGCCCGGCTGTGCCCTGACCGTGCCGCCGCTGCCGACCATGACGATCCGGTTCGGGGACACGCTGCCGAGGGTGCTGAGGTTGGTCGTGCAGTCCTTGAAGTTCACGGTGCCGAAGTCGGCCAGGTCGGTGGTCGTGCCACCGAACGGGGACTCCCCGACGATGACCTCGGCGGAGGTCATGACGGGGCCGGAGGGGCGAGGGCTCCGGGCGGTTTTTGTCCAGCCCTGGGTGGAGTCCATGAGCGTCATCACGACGGAGCTGCTGCCGGCGTAGGACACCGTGGCGGTGATCTGGTCGCCGGGCCGGACCGGGTCCGAGTACCTGGCCGGGGCCGCGGGGTACGCCTCCCACCAGGCGCTGTAGGTGGGCACGCCGTTGATGCAGTCGGCCTCGGTGCCGGTGTGTTCCAGCACGAAGGTGCTGTAGCCGTCGACGCCGGCCCAGAAGGAGGAGTAACTGTTGGTCGAGCCGCAGGTGACCGCCGGCTGGATCCAGGTGGCGGACACCGCGGCGTAGTCGCCCACGGAGCCGGATGCCGCGTAACCGGACCAGTTGGAGGAGTAGACATCGGCGGCGGAATCCGGTGACGCGGCGACCGCCGGGCCGGTGAGCGCGCCGGCCGTGATGACGGCCGAGGCTATGGCGAAGACACGGGCTGGAACTCTCGCGGGCATGACGACTCCGTCTGGAAAAGTCCGTTGGTCAAAAGGGGTGGGAGAGGGGTGGGAGACGCGCGGGACGGGCGGCGCCGGTGATGGTGACGTACTCGCCGGCGCCGTCGTGAGCGCTCAGAGTGAGAGGTCAGGGTGACCGGTCAGGGTGGGCGGTCAGATCGCGGCTTTCGCCGTCACGAACTGCGCAGGTTCCAGAGGTGGTCGTCCCAACCGTTGTTGCCCCAGGAGGAGTTGTAGCAGGGGTAGACGGTGAGACTGGTGTTGTTGGCCAGGTCGGAACCGTCACTCGCCCAGCCGCTGACATCGAGGCAGAGGCCGTCCTGGTAGTTGACGACCTGGTAGTCGCCCTTCGCGTCGACGTCGTTGAGCCACCACTCCTGGTTGTCGCGGGACGGGTCGGAGGCACAGCCGAAGATGCTGACGGCCGAACTGGTGGGGGCCGCACCGTACCCGGGCAGGTCGAGGCACAGGTTGCTCTTGGTGTTGACGAACTCGAAGAGGCTCAACGAGCCGACCGTGCGCGTCGGCACCATGCTCCACCGCTGGTTGTCCGCGTCGGTGTAGTCGCAGTTGTACTGGGTGACCCCCGTGTTGGCCGGAGCCGGGCCGTAGCCGGGCAGGTCCGCGCACTTGCCGGTCCACTGGTTGTACAGGTTCACCGGACCGCTCGCCGCGTCGGCCGAACTGAGCGTGGACGCCTGGGAGTCGGCGGCGGCGATGGCCGTGGTCCCCGGCGCGAGGAGCGCTCCCGCCGCGATGGCGACCGCGACCGCGACGCGTTTGATCCGCTGACCTCGTGTGGTTGAGGTGGTCGATCCGTGCTGCTGGGTGCGAGTCCGCATGGCTCTCCGTTCTTGGCGTCAGATGTGCACCGGCATCGGTCCCGCGTGGCACCTTCCCGCACTTGACCAGGAGGAGCGGCTGCTTGACCGCGTACAGCGAAACATCGATGCGGACAGGGTCACCAGGAAGAACGACGGGACGGACCACCGGAAGATCTACCGGAACGAACCGGCGGCGCGGTGCGGAGCCCCCAGCTCGGCGGGGACGCTCACGCGAAGGTCACCTCCGCTGTGGCGTGCTGTTCCTCCCGGTGCTCGCCGCAGCCGGTAGGACAGGGAACGAACCCGGGATCCCGGCGAGTGGCGGCGAGGCAGTTCGAACATGAGCAGGGCAAGCAGAGGGCCGTGGACGACGAGTCCGGGGTAGCCCTCCCCGTCCCGGGCGTGCGGAGTGTCGTAGTGGATGCGGTGAGCGTTGGCGGTGAGGGCGCTGAAGCGGAACAACAGCGCGGGGTCCGGTCGCAGCGGAAGCCGCCAGACGTCGGTGGACCGGGGGACGGCGGAGTCGTCGGGAGCCACCGCGGGCTGTCCGGAGCCGCCGCCGGACCGGTAGACGATGTGCTGCTCCTCCACGACGCAGACGCGACCGCGAGCGTCTGGGCCTGCCCATCCCCATGCCCGGTGAACCAGGCGGCTCCGACGAGCCGTCTGCCGCAACACGCCCAGCCGTCGCCAGAATGGTCGCCGCCCGCATCCTCACCGCCGGCACACGCATCGTGCTCACCGACCGCTCCATCGACCACTGGGCCACCATCGACGAAGACGGCGGCATCGTCCTCACCGCAACCGGCGGCACCCCCCTATGGCCGGGCCGACGAAACAGGCGGGCCGTCGCCCGCGGCACCAAGACCTGCCAAGGCATGAACGAATGGCACGTCGAAGACGAGGCGGGGGCGCGCATCAGCCTGCAAGCCCTGCAAGCCCTGCGCGATCGCGCGGTGGCCTCCGGCGACCTGCAGCAGCACCCCGGACAAACGGTCTTGATCGTCGGGGGGCGAGCACCGCGGCTCGCCCCCGAACTGGCCGGGGCGAGCAGCCTCGGCACTCGCCACGGACTCGGGTTCTTCAGCGGATGATCGAGGTCAGTACGTCCACGCCGAGGTGCATGAGGCAGTCGGTGTCGAGCCGGTGGTAGATCTGTCGGCCGTCCCTGCGGGAGGTGAGCAGGCCGGCTTCGCGCAGTCGTCCGAGGTGGCGGGAGACCTGCGGCAGGGTCATTCCCGTGCGTACGGACAGGTCCGACGTGGTGATCGGTTCGTTCACCAGATGTCGGCAGAGTTCCAGTCGCGCGGGTTCGGAGAGGATCGCCAGCCGGAGCCGTACCTGTGCCAGTGTGGCCCGTTCCACCGGATTCGTGCTGTCCGTCCGTTCGACGGGAAAGTGCACGACGACGGGATAGGGCGGATCGTCCTTGACGATCAGGTGTGGGCGGGCGTGCGCGGACGGCACCAGCAGACAGCGACGGCCGCGCAGGTCGGCTCTCAGCGACTGGAGTTTGTCGAAGACGACAGCGGGCGGGTTCTGCCCGACGACGGCGTTCGGGCTGAGTGAGGCGAGAGCCTCGGGCAGCGGCAGCGCCTGGATGCGGGCCCGTACGCGGGTGCATTCGCTCTCCAGCCGGTGCTGCACCCGTGCCCATTCGGCGTCGAAGAACTCGGCGGCGCAGCGCCGCAGCAGTTCCAGCAGCCCGGCGCGCATCTGCTCCGGGGTCTGGAGCAGCCTGCGGGCCAGTTCGCCCCGGCTGAAGGAGCGCCGTTCGCTGGAGAGGACGTAGGCGCTGCGGACGGTTTCGTCGGTGAGCAGATCGCGGGTGTCGAAGACACCGCCGTGGACGCCGGGCGCGACGACGGTCACGAACTCGTCCAAGGGCAGCGCCTCGAGGCGGCCGAGTTCCTGCTCCAGTGTTCTTCCCAGGGGCAGTGCCAGCGGCAGCAGGGCCCGGCAGCGCCGCCGGTTCCACAGTGGTGCGTAGACCGCGAGCAGGCTCTTGGACTCCGGGGACAGCTCGGCGCTCACGCGTTCCAGCCATGGGCGTACGTCGAGGTGGTGCTCGGGCTCGGCGATGGAGTGCAGGCACGCCATCAGCTCGGCCATCGGTGAGAGCCCCACCGCGACATCCGCCGGGACGACGCCCTGCAAGGTGATGACCACGGCCATGCCCCGCAGCGTACAGCCGATGCTTACCGCGCCCGCGGTAAGCATCGGCGCCACGGCAGACCGGCAGACCTAGGCTGCGTCCAATTCCGCTCCGAGCAGCGAGAGGCTCCGGCCGATGCACCTGTTTCTGCAAACGTTCTTCGACCCCGACGAACTGTTCAAGGCGTTCCCCGTCCTGCTGACCGAGGGCCTGCGCAACACCCTGCTGATCGCCTCGCTGGCGATCGTCATGGGCGTCGTCCTGGGAGTGCTCCTCGCGATGCTGCTGCTGTCGCACCGCCGGTTCGTGAGGCTGCCCGCCCGCCTCTACATCGACATCTTCCGCGGTCTGCCCGCGATCGTGACCGTCAGCCTGGTCGGCCTGGGCTTGCCGGCGGCCGGGATCCGCCCCTTCGGGCGGGAACCGCTGGGCTACGCGGTGCTCGCCATCGGCCTCATATCGGCGGCCTACCTGGCGGAGATCTTCCGGTCCGGCATCCAGGCCGTGCCGCCCGGGCAGTTGAGCGCGGCGCGCAGCCTCGGCATGTCCTATCTGACCGCGATGCGGGTGATCGTCGTTCCGCAGGGCGTACGCAACGTACTGCCCGCGCTGGCGGGCCAGTTCATCATCGACATCAAGGAGAGCGCCCTGGTGTATCTGCTCGGGCTCGGTGTCGGGCAGCGCGAGCTCTACTTCATCGCGCAGGAGCGCCAGGCCGCGACGTACAACTCCTCCGCCCTCGTGGCCGCCGGTGCCTGCTACCTGCTGCTCACGATCCCGCTCACCTATCTCGTGAACCGGCTCGACCTGCGCCTGCGGACCGGCGGCCGCAAGCCGAAAAGGCCTGCGGCCGGCCCCACGCCGACCGCGGTTCCGCCCGTCCCGTCCGTGCTGGAGGCCTGAGCGATGTCCGACATCCTGTCCCAGAAGAATGCCCTCGCCCTCGACACCGGTACGGGCCCTGTGGCGGCGGTCGGCGTCCGTGCCCTGCACAAGAGCTACGGCGATGTGGAGGTGCTGCGTGGCGTGGACCTCGATGTGGCGGCGGGCGAGACCGTGTGCGTCATCGGCCGGTCGGGTTCCGGGAAGTCCACCCTCCTGAAGTGTATGAACCTGCTGGAGCCGCCGACGGCCGGCGAGATACGCCTGGGCGGCGACCTGATCACCGGCCCCGGGGTGGATGTCGACGCGGTGCGCACCCGGGTGGGCATGGTCTTCCAGCACTTCAACCTGTTCCCGCACCTGAGCGTGCTGCACAACGTGACCGTGGCTCTGCGCAAGGTCCTGAAGATGGACCGGGCCGCTGCTGACGAGACCGCCATGTCCCAGCTGCGTCGGCTCGGCCTGGCCGACCTGGCGCAGTCCCGGCCGAGTCAGCTCTCCGGCGGCCAGCAGCAGCGCGTGGCGATCGCCCGGGCGCTGGCGATGAAGCCTGAGGTCATGCTGTTCGACGAGGCCACATCGGCGCTGGACCCCGAGCTCGTCAAGGACGTACTCGACGTCATGCGGCTGCTCGCCGACTCCGGTATGACGATGATCGCCGTCACGCACGAGATCGGCTTCGCCCGTGAGGTCGCCGACCGGGTGGTCTTCATGGACGAGGGCCGCGTCGCCGAGTCGGGCCCGGCCCGCCCGACGCTGGAACACCCCGAGACGGCACGGCTGCGCGAGTTCCTCGCCCGGGTGCTCTGACGGCGCACGCTCCGCGGCCGCACTCTCCCCTCCTCACCATCGAATCGCTCAAGGAGTTCGCCATGCCTACCGCACCCCTTTCCTCCCGTTCTGCTACGAGACCTCGCCGCTCGCTTCTGGCCATCGCCCTGTCCGGCCTCGTGCTGGCAGGCTGCGGGAGCGGTACCGGCACATCCGGGGACGACAACCCGTACGGTCTGATCGAGGCCGGCACCATCAGATCCGCCACGCAGACGGGCCAGCCGCCCTTCGCGTACGCCGAGGACTCCGGCAAGCCGGCCGGTTTCATCATCGACGTGACCGACGAAGCCGCCAAGCGCCTCGGCCTCAAGGTCGACTACAAGGCCACGACCGTCACCGGATCGCTGACGGGGCTGACCGCGGGCCAGTTCGACCTGGCCTCCTCCGGTCTCGGCGTGACCGCCGAACGGCAGAAGAGCGTCAGCTTCACCAAGCCCCTGTTCTGGAGCACCGTCGTCGTCCTGACCGCCAAGTCGAGCAAGATCTCGACCTTCGACGGCTTCAACGGCAAGCGCGTCGGAGTCGTCACCGGTTCCTCGCAGGAGGCGCAGCTGCCGGTGAAGATCCCCAAGGCGGACCCGGTCCGCTTCCAGACCCAGAACGCCGCGGTGAGCCAACTCCTCAACGGCCAGATCGACGCCTTCCTGGTGGGCGGCCCGGACGCGACGGAGTTCATGAAGCAGTACTCCGGCCTGCGGCAGGCGGCCTCCGCACCGGTGGACCACCCGACCTCGATGGCCGTGCCCAAGAACCACACGGCCTTCCTCAAGGCTCTCGACAAGGAGATCGCCTCGATGGTGAAGGACGGCACCTACGCCAAGCTCTACCGCAAGTACTTCAGCACCCAGCCGGAGCCTGAACTCATCGCCGCGTGGCCCGCGCTCGCCGCCCAGTTCCCCGGAGCCAAGTGATGCCGGAGACCGAGAACGAATGGCGGCGGGTGTCCTTGCCCGGCGGCCGCTCCTGCTGGCGGAGCGTACTGCGGATACCGGCCCGGGACGGCGTCCTGCTCATCGCGGACGTCTACGCGGACCGTCCCGATCCCGGCCCGGGTCCGGTCCTGATGGAGCGCACACCATACGGCCGCCGGGAGGCGAGGGGTTCCGACGGCGCCCTCGGGGGCGAGAACCCGCCCGCGCCTCAGACCGTGGCGGAGGTGTTCACCCGGGGCGGCTACCGCGTCGTACGGCAGGACTGCCGGGGCCGCGGCGACTCCGAGGGCACCTTCGTCAAGTACCTCAACGAGGCCACCGACGGCTACGACACCGTCGAGTGGATCGCCGAACAGCCCTGGTGCGACGGCAGGGTGGCGACCATGGGCGTCTCCTACTCCGCGCACGCCCAGGCCGCTCTCGCCTCGCTCGGAACACCGCACCTGGCCGCGATGTTCCTCGACTCCGGCGGCTTCGCCAGCGCCTACGAGGCGGGCACCCGCATGGGCGGAGCGTTCGAACTCAAGCAGGCCACCTGGGCGTTCCACCGGGCCAAGCTGAGCGAGACCGTACGGGCCGACCCGACCCTGCGCGCCACCCTGGACTCGGAGGACCTGGCCGCCTGGTTCACGCGCATGCCGTGGCGGCGCGGGGCGAGCCCGCTCCGGTTCGTGCCGGAGTACGAGGACTACCTGCTGGAGCAGTGGGAGAACGGCGCGTTCGGCCCGTACTGGCAGCAGCCCGGCATCTACGCCCGCGGCTACTACGACGCCTTCCCGGACGTCCCCAGCCTGCACATGTCCAGCTGGTACGACCCCTACATCCGCACGGCCACGGAGAACTTCCGCGAACTGGGCCGCAAGAAGACCAGCCCCGCCTACCTGGTCCTCGGTCCGTGGACCCACGGCAGGCGCAGCGACTCCTTCGCCGGTGACGTCGACTTCGGGCCGGACGCCCGCCTGGACGGCAGCCTCGCCGGGAACTACGCGGCCATGCGGCTGAGTTGGTTCGACGCCCACCTCGCCCCGGACGGCATGACGGAACCGCCGCCTCCCGTCAGGTACTTCCTCATGGGCGGCGGCTCCGGCCGACGCACCGCCGAGGGACGGCTCGACCACGGCGGTCACTGGTGCACCGCGGCCTCCTGGCCGCCGGAGGAGACCCGGATCGTCACCTTCGCACTGGGCGCCGCGGGAACCCTCTCGGAGGGGGCACCCGAGAGCTCCCCGTCCTCCATGCCCTCCCCGTTCTCCCCGTTCTCCCCGTCCTCCCGGTCCTTCCTGGAGTACGACTTCGACCCCCGCGATCCTGTGCCGACCCTCGGCGGTCAAGTCACCTCCGGTGAGCCGGTGATGAGCGGGGGCGCCTTCCACCAGCACCCCGACGCACGGTTCTTCGGCGCCACCGAGCCCCATCTGCCCCTCGACAGCAGGCCCGACGTGCTGGTCTTCCAGACCCCACCGCTCACCGAGGACCTCGCCGTCGCCGGCCCCGTCAGCGTGCGCCTCACGATCTCCTCCAGCGCCCCGGACACCGACTTCACGATCAAACTCGTCGACGTCCATCCGCCGAGCGCCGACTATCCGCAGGGCTTCGCGATGAACCTCACCGACGGCATCCTGCGCTGCCGCTACCGCGACTCCTTCAGCGATCCCGAGCCGATGGTGCCGGGCGAGACGTACGAGATCACCGTCGAGGCGCCGGACACCGCGAACCTGTTCCTCGCCGGGCACCGGATCCGGCTCGACGTCAGTTCCAGCAACTTCCCCCGCTTCGACGTCAATTCCAACACCGGCGGCACGGAGGTCGGCGAGCGGCGCAAGGTCGTCGCGACCAACCGGGTCCATATGGGCGGCCGTTCCTGGCTGACTCTGCCGGTCCTCGGCGGGAAAGGCACCCCGCATGCATGACGGAACGCTGTCCGCCAGTTGGCGGGACGCGGGCGTCCGCGACGGCTTCACCCTGGCCGCGGTCGGCGACCTGGTCCTCGACGACGCGCTCGCTCCGCTCCTCGAAACCCGCTCGCCCCGCATGCTGCAACTGCTGCGCTCCGCCGACGTGACCTTCGGAAACTTCGAGAGCACCGCCGTCGACCCGACCGCATTCGGCGGCTGGCCGGAGGCCGAGTCCGGCGGCTCGTGGCTGATCAGCACCCCGCGAGTGCCCGCCGACCTGCGCCGGATCGGCTTCGACATGGTGTCCCGGGCCAACAACCACACCACCGACTGGGGCGTGGCAGGCATGCGCGCCACCGACCGGCTGCTCACCGAGGCCGGCATCGTGCACGCCGGCACCGGCGACAACCTTGCCGACGCCCGTGCCCCCCGGTTCCTGACCACCCCGGCCGGCCGCGTCTCGCTGGTCTCCGTCGCCTCCCGCTTCGAGGCCATGTCCCGCGCCGCCGACCCGCTGGGCCGGGTTCCGGGCCGCCCCGGCGTCAACGCCCTGCGCACCACACGGTACGTCGCCGTCCCCGCCGGGCGGCTGCGCGAACTCGCCCTGATCCGCGACGCGTTGCCGCCCGGTTCCGTACGCGCCTCCGTACTGGAGGCGGACCGCCGAGACGACACGGTCACGCTCTTCGGTACCCGCTACACGGCCAAACCCGGCCCGGGCCCCCACCCCGACGACGTCGAATTCCGCTTCACCGTCCACGAGTCGGACCGCCGCGAGGTGCTGCGCGCCGTCCGGCAGGCCAAGCAGACCTCCGACTTCACGATCGCGACCATGCACACCCACGAACCCGGCAACTACAGCCAGGACCCGCCCGACTTCCTCCCCCTCATCGCCCGCGAGGCCATCGATAACGGCGCCGACGCGTTCATCGGCCACGGCCCGCACCAATTGCGCGGCATCGAGGTCTACCGAGGCCGCCCGATCTTCTACTCCCTCGGCAACTTCTTCTTCATGGAGAACACCCAACAGCCACTCACCCCGGGCGCCTACGACAAGGACGCCCCCCACCCTGGCGAGACCGAGGCCGAGTTCCTGGAACGCAAACGCGTTCACGGCGTCTTCGGCGAGCAGATCTGGTACGAGTCCGTCATCGCACTCAGCCAGTACGACAGCCGCGGCACCCTGCATGCCGTCGAACTGCACCCCGCCGAACTGCACTGGGAGGGCCCGCGTGACGCCGACCGCGGAATTCCCCGACTGGCCGACCCGCCCGTCGCGGACCGGATTCTCCAGCGTCTGCAGCGGCTCTCGAAACCGTTCGGAACCGAGATCACGATCAAGGAGGGGATCGGCCACCTCAGCCTCTGACCGCCTGCGCGTGGCACGGCGGCCTGGGTACGGGACCGCACCGCTGACGTTCATAGCGTCATGGGCGGACCGGGATCGCTGATAGCAATCGCACACGGTCCTCATTCTCTACCGGGGCGTGGGGCGCGTGGGGCGTGGTGGTGGGCCGGTGTGGCTGGGCGGATGAGGATGCGCCTGCCCGGGTGAATGTCGGCTCGGCCGGCCCTGCGGGCACCCCCGTCTGTGACCTCGGTGGGGAAGGGTCCCCCTGTCCGGCGAGCGCGAACGCGAGTGTACGGCTGGGATGTCGGCGGGCGTTTCGCGGCGGATCGGCACCGGCACGGTCCGGAGCTCGCGGATCGCTGTGCAACGCCCGTGCACCCGACGGCAGTCGAGCGTGACGTGTCCGTGACGGCGCGGTCACGGGGGTGCTGGCACCTTCGGGTGACGGGCCGAGGGAGGGACCAGTGCGGTGGCGAACTACCAGTCGATCGGATCAGTGGCCGAGGCGGTCGCGCGGCTGCTGCGGCAGGCGTGGCAGCCGGCACTGCTGGGCGGCATCGAGCCGCGGTTCGAGGTGTACCAGGGCAAGGACTTCTCCACACCGATGGCGCAGGGTGTGTCGGTGTTCGTGTACCAGGTGAACGTCGACCAGGTGCAGCGCACGCTGCCGTCGGCCGAGCCGGACCACCGGCGGCCGTTGCCCGTGCGGGTGTCGTTCCTGCTCACCGCGTGGGGGCAGGACGCGTCCACCGAGCACGATCTGCTCGGGTGGGCGATGCGGGCGATCGCCGACAACCCCGTGCTGTCGTCCGGCTTCCTCAACGCCGCCGCGCCGGGCGTGTTCCGGGCCGCGGAGACCGTCGAGCTGGTCCCGATGGAGTTGAGCAACAACGACGTCTTCCTGCTCTGGCAGGTCCTGCCGGGCAGCCTCCAGTTGTCCGT
The DNA here is from genome assembly GCF_040652235.1 of Streptomyces sp. NPDC048277. NCBI lineage: Bacteria > Bacillati > Actinomycetota > Actinomycetes > Kitasatosporales > Streptomycetaceae > Streptomyces > Streptomyces sp. NPDC048277. The sequence goes on along the minus strand of NZ_JBEZLQ010000027.1, from coordinate 123,948 downwards.
GCCGTACATCGCGCGGGTCGTCCGCGTCGAGTCCGATCTCGTCGATGCGCAGGGCGCACCCGTCCAGGTGCGCGAGCTGTCCGTGGCGACGGCGGCCGGCTGATGGGCGTCCTCGGCGAACGCGAGCGGACGGGGTACCGCGCCCCGCTGGCGCTGCGCTGCTTCGACGCGGTCAGTGCGGCCGCTGTCGGCGACGGCCTGAGCGCGGTGGCGTGGCGGGGGAGCGACCCGGCGACGACGTACCCCGCGGTCCCGTCGCCGGTGTCGAGCCTGCTGGGCTTCGGCGGGCTGCCGGGGCAACGCCCGTACGAGCGGGCCTTCTCCACCGGCGGCGCCCCCCTGGACTGGCCCGCCCCGGCCGCGCCCGAGCCGTTCACCGTCCGGGTGACCGACCACGGGCGCCGCTATCTGCCGGTCACGCTGCTGGCCCAGGTGCCGGTGGGCGCGCCCGTCGAGGTACCGCTGTACTCGGCGCCGGGGCGTTCGGCGCCGTCCGGCTGGGCGGTCGTACGGGGCGAACTACGGGCTGCCGACCGGAGCGCGGTCGCCTGGGCCGTGGTCGAGGTGGCCGCCGACACGGTCCCGTACACCACCGTCAGCGACGCCCACGGCAGGTTCCTGCTCTACCTCCCCTACCCCGAGGCCCTGCCGGCCCTGCCCGGCGCACCGTCGGCCGGCGGCGGCCTCGGCGCGGTCACCTGGCCGCTCACCATCGGGGTCCGCAGCGCGCCGGGCACGCTGCGGACCCCGGCGGCGGCGCCGGCGGCGCCACCCGGGCCGCCCTACCTGGACTCGATCCTCGGCCAGACGGCCGCGGGGATCGACCTGGGCGGCGGGCCGAGGCCGACCGTCACCGCGACGCTCGTGTTCGGCGCCCCGCTGGTGCTGCCGATCACGGTGGTGCCCGCATGACCCCCGCCCGCGATGGCCCCTTGGCCCTGATGACCCCTTGACCCCGATGACTCCCACGAACCACAGGAATGCCACCCCAGTCGAACCAGCCGCGGAGGCGAGCCGAGCATGCCCCAGTACCTAGCACCCGGTGTCTACGTCGAAGAGACACCCGGCCCCCGGACGATCCAGGGAGTCAGTACCAGCACGGCGGCCTTCATCGGCCCCACCCGGTTCGGCCCGACCAGCGGACGGCCCGAACTGCTCACCTCTTACGCGGACTTCGTGCGCATCTACGGTGACGCGGTCGACCTCGACTTCGGCGGCGGCCCGCTCCCCAACTACCTCGCGCTCGGCGTCAAGGGCTTCTTCGACGAGGGCGGCGGCAGCCTCTACGTGATGCGGACGTACGCCTACACCACCCCCGGCACCCCGGGGCAGGACCACGGCTTCGCCGTCGTGCCCCGGGACACCTCCGGACCGGCCCAGTTGTCGGTGCGGGCCCGCTTCCCCGGGCGGGCCGGGAACCTGCGGGTCGTCCTCACCCTGCGGGCGGGCACCAACGCCCTCGCCTCGACCCCGGCCGGGACGAAGACCCTGACCCGGGTGCGGGAGTTCGACACCGTGTGGGCGACCCGGCAGTCCCCGAACGAGAGCGGCGTGTTCGTCGTCCGCCGCGACACCGCCACGGGCGGCTGGACCCTCGTCGGCGGCTTCGAACTGCCGCTGGACGAGGCGACCGCGGTGTACCCGCTCACCGCCCTGGTGGAGGTCCAGCACCCGACCGTCGACCCGACGGGCCTGCCGGCCTTCGGCGCCCCGCAGGCGATCGGCGAGTTCGGGTTCGACCCACGTGCGGTCGGCACCGGCATCAGCACCGTCCTGACCGCGAACCCGCCCACCCGCCGCGGCGCCCTCACCGTGCCGATCGCCCTCGAAGGCGTGGCGGGTCTGCTCGACGCGGACGCCCCGGCCGACAGCCTGCCCACGGCCATCGCGCTGGCCCTGTTCGACAACGAGATCCTGGGGACCAGCGGCTCGGCGACGGCCCCGCTGGCCGCCCGGCAGCGCGTCGTCACCCTCGGCGGCGGAACCGACGGGAGGGTCCCCGGCGTCACCGCGTACCAGGGGGATCCGGTCGGCTTCGACGACTACCAGGCCGACCCCACCGCGCTGCCGTTCAACGGGCTCGTCGCCTTCGAGTCGGTCGACGACATCTCGATCGTCGCCGCGCCCGGTTCCGCCACGGGCTGGGTCGCCGGGGCCGCCGGACTGGACGCGGCGCACGCGATCGCCGACTCGGTGATCGACCACTGCGAGCGGATGGTCTACCGGGTCGCCGCACTCGACACCCCGCCCGGCCAACTGCCGGGCGAGGCACTGGACTTCCGCAACCAGCGGTCTTCCACGCACGCCGCCCTGTACTACCCCTGGATCACCGTCAGCAGCCCCACCGACGGCAGCCGCGTCCAGGCGCCGCCCGCCGCCTACCTGGCCGGGATCTGGGCGCGCAGCGACAACAGCCGTGGCGTGATCAAGGCCCCGGCGAACGAGGTCGTCCGCTCCGCTCTGGACTTCGAGACCCGGCTGAACAAGGCGCAGCAGGAACTGCTCAACCCGCAGGGCGTGAACTGCCTGCGCTTCTTCCCCGGCTCGGGCTTCCTCGCCTGGGGCGCCCGGACCATCTCCGACGACCCGGAGTGGAAGTACCTCAGCGTCCGCCGGTACTTCAACTTCCTGGAGAAGTCGATCGACGAGGGCACCCGGTGGGTGGTCTTCGAGGTCAACGGACCCGCGCTCTGGGACGCCGTCCGGCACACGGTCGAGGGCTTCCTGTTCGACCAGTGGAAGAGCGGGGCGCTGCTCGGCGCCAAGCCCGAACAGGCGTACTTCGTCCGGTGCGACGCCTCGACGATGACCGCCGACGACCTGGACAACGGGCGGCTGATCTGCGTCATCGGCGTCGCGGCGGCCAAGCCCGCCGAGTTCGTCATCTTCCGGATCAGCCAGTGGACAGCGACGCAGAGCGCCTGACGAACCCCTGAGGAGCGGCAATGGCAACCCAACGCGACAACCCGTACGGCGGTTTCAACTTCCTGGTCGACTTCGCCACCGGCGACGCGAGCACCGTGCGCGGCGGCTTCCAGGAGGTCAGTGGCATGAACATCGAGCTGACCTCCGCCGAGTACCGGGCCGGCAACTCGCCGGTCAACCACCCGGTCAAGGTGAACGGTGTCTACAAGGTCGGCGACGTCACCTTCAAGCGCGGTCTGCTCGGCGCGCTCGACCTCTACCAGTGGATCGACGCGATCCGCACCGGGGACCACGGCCTTCTGCGTACCGTGCACGTGTCGTTGCAGGACGAGGCGCACAACGGCCCGGTGATGACCTGGACCCTGCTCAACGCGCGCCCCCTGCGGTACACCGTCCCGGCCCTCAACGCCAGGACCGGCTCCGAGGTCGCCGTCGAGGAACTCGTCCTGTCCGTCGAAGACCTGAGCATCGAGTAGGACGCGACATGACCGCCTCGGCACTCACCTTCCAGGGACGCCTGCCCGGCGTCGACAGCGCTCCCGGACCGCCCGCCGCCGACCGGCCGCTGCGCCTCGACGTAGCGGCGTTCGTCGGGTTCGCGCAGAGCGGCCCGCTCGACCTGCCCGTCGCGGTGGAGGACGTGAACCAGTACGCGGCCGTCTTCGGCGGCGAACTGGTGCTGGCCACCGACGCGGGCCGGCCGGTGCACGCCCGTCTGGCCGGGGCCGTCAGGGCGTTCTTCGACAACGGCGGACAGCGCTGCCACGTCGTGCGCGTCGCCGGGCCGAACGCCCGGCCCGCCCGGTGGACGGTGCCGGGAGTGCGGATCTGGCAGCCCGACGGCACCGACTCAGGGGCCGCCGTCGAGGCGGCCTGGCCCGGCGCCTGGTCGAACGGCCTGGAACTGGGCACCCAACTCCTGGTCCGCCCCCTGGCGTTGCAGGGCCCGTACCAGCGGGCCACCGCCACGGACCCGGGGCGCCTCGTACTGGCGTCGGGCTCCCCGGCCCCGGTCCAGCCGGGCGATCTGATCCGGTTGGACCTCGGCCCTGACCGGCCGCTGCTCTACACGCGGGTACGGTCCCTGGCCCCCGGCACGTCGGCGGTGACCATGGACGCCGAGGTGCCCTGCCTCGCAGGGACGGACTCCGCCGCCGACCGGCCCGACCCGGGCGGGCTCGACGGCCTCCCCGCCGAACTCGCCGTCGCCTCGGCCGTGTTGCTGCGGATGGACCTGATCGCCAGGCAACGCCGCGCCGACGGCTCGCTGCTGCTGGACCGGTGGTCGGACCTCGCCTTCAACGCCGCCGCGACCCCGCCCTCCGGCACGGCCGCCGGCACGACGCGGCCCGTCTGGACGGACGTGATGCAGCCCGCGGGCGATCCGGCGCCCGACACCGGCCGGTCCATGCTCCTGCGCGCGGACGCCGCCGCCACACAGGCCGCGGCGACCGGGCTCGTCGTGCCCGTCGGGATGGACCCGCCCGGCGTCATCACGGACACCGCCGACCCGTCCGTGCCGGACGGCCCCGACCAGGCCGCCGGGTCCGACGACCTCGGCACCTTCCCCGTACGCTCCTTCACCGACCCCGACCTGGCCGCGGCGACCGTGTACGACCTGACGGAGAACGCGGCCCAGATCGGCGTGCTGTCGCCGGCTCCGCGGCGGCTCACGGGCCTGCACGCCCTGCTGGACGTCGAGGAGGTCGCGCTGGTCGCCGTGCCCGACGCGACCCACCTCGGCTGGTCCCCGGCGGCGCCCGCGGCCGAGCCGGGCCCGCCCGTCCTCGACGATCCGGGCGGGTACGACGAGTCAGGACTGATCGACGTCCAGAGCGCGCTGGTGACGATGTGCGCGGCGCGCGGCGACCAGGTGGCGCTGCTCAGCGTCCCGGCGCACTACGGCACCGACCAGGTCCTGAGCTGGCGGCAACGGCTGGGCGCCCGACCGCGGTTGGCCGACGCCGGAGCGTCCGGCACGTCGCCGTTGAGCTACGCGGGCTACTGGCACCCGTGGCTGCGCGTGCTGGAGACCGACCCCCTGGCCGCGACGCCGCTGCGCTCGGTACCGCCCGACGGCATGGTCGCCGGGACGATCGCGGCGCGCGAACTGGCCCGCGGCGCCTGGATCGCCCCGGCGAACCTGCCGATGCGCGGCCCGGTCCAGCTCGCCTCCGTACTGGGCGCCGTCGAGAGCGCCCGGCTGTTCGACGCGCACGCGAACCTGCTGCACAGGCGCCCCGGGACCATCAGCGCGCTGAGCGCGCACACCCTGTCCGACGACCCGGCGCTGCTCCAGCTGTCGGTGCGCCGTCTGCTGATCCTGCTCCGCAAGACCGCGCTCGCCCAGGGCCGCCGCTACACCTTCCAGACCGACGACGAACGGTTCCGGCAACTCGTCCGGATGAGGTTCGAGCAGATCCTCGCCTCGATGGCCGCCGCGGGCGCTTTCCAGGCCTACCAGGTGGCGACCGCCGACGGGGGAGAGGGCGCCGTGGTCGTCACCCTCCAGATCGCGCCGAGCGATCCGGTCGAGTTCATCACCATCAGCCTGGTCCGCTCGGGCGAGGGCCTGCTCGACGTACGGGAGAACTGACGATGACACCCATCGACCCGCCCTTCACCGCCTTCCGGTTCGACGTCGTCCTCGACCTCGACAAGGAGACCGCCGACCTCGCCGGCCCGCTGTGCGAGGCGGCCTTCGCGGAGTGCGACGGGCTGGAGATGACGATGCAGACCAGGAAACTCGACGTCGGCGGGATGAACGACCGCCAGATCCACCTCATCGGCCCGGTCACGTACGGGCAGTTGACCCTCAAGCGCGGCATGACGGACAACCTCCAGCTCTGGCGGTGGTTCACGCTCGGCACGCGGCCCGGTTCCGTGCTCACCGCGCACGGCCACGTCACCATGCGGGCGGCGGACGGAACTCCCGCGCTGCGGTTCACCCTGACCGGCTGCCTGCCGGTGCGGATGCGGGCGCCGGGGCTCAACGCCAGGGACGGACTGGTCGCCGTGGAGGAACTCGGGCTCGTCTACGAACGCCTCGACATCGGGCTGCCGGACGGCCCCGGACCCGGCACCGTGCCCGCGGGCCCGGCCACGGTCGGCGGAGGTGCGGGCTGATGGGCACGGCGACGATCACCGAATGGAATCCGGTCACCTGGAAGGCCGTGGACGACAGCGGCGGCGTCACCGTCGACTTCGACCCGGCGAGCCTGCAACTCACGTACACCCCGACGGGCGTCACCGGCGCCAACGCGGTGATCTCGTCCGGCACGTGGAGCAAGTTCGCCGCGCAGCAGACCGGCCAGTCGACGACGCTCAGCGTCGACCTGACCTTCGACACCACGGCCACCGGGAAGTCGGTCGCCGACAGAACCCAGCCGATCGTGGCGCTGACACTGCCGGCCGTCTCGCGGGGGAGCGCCGCCCCGGCCCGCCGGGTGGCCCGGTTCAGCTGGGGCGGGTTCGTCTTCTACGGCGCCGTGCAGACCCTCACCCAGACCATCGACTTCTTCTCCGCGGCCGGCATCCCGCTCCGGGCCTCCGTGCGGATGACGCTCTCCGACGTCAAGCAGCCCGACCCGGCCACCGCCCAGCCGCCGCAGGCCACCCCGGTCCCCTTCGGCGCCGCCGCCGGGACCGGCGCGGCCCCGGCGACCGCGGCCGCGCCCTCCGCAGTCACCGCCGCCACCGGCGCCCCGGTCGGGACGACGCCGCTGACGCTCAGCCAGGCCGGGGACAGCGTGCAGTCCATCGCGGCCCGGTCCGGTGCCGGAGTCCCCTGGAAGACCATCGCCGCCGCCAACGGCATCGACAACCCGCGGCTGCTGCCCCCGGGGACCGTCCTCGACCCCAGCGTCCGTACCCCGTGAGCAGGAAGGACTGACCACCCGTGCGCATCGACATCAATGAGCTGGAGATCCTCGAACCGGCCGCCCCGGCGGGACCGGACCCGGACGCCGACGCCGCGGCCGCGGCCGGGGACCGGCCGGACCGGCAGGCGGCGGATCTCGGCGAGCGGCTGCGCCACTGGCACCGCGAGGCCCTCGCGCACGAGCACCGGCTGCTGGCGGACTGAGCCATGAGCCCACACACCGCGGCGTACGTGTCGACCCCGGCCATCGTCCTGAACGGCACCGCCGACCCGCGCGCCACGAGCGACCTGATGGCGCTGACGGTCGAGGAGACGACCCTCGGCATGTCCTGGTGCGAGGCGGCGTTCGGCAACTGGGGCGCCCGCGGCTCCGCGCAGGACTACCTCTACCTGAGCGGCGATCCGATCGGCTTCGGTACCGACCTGTCCGTGTCGTTCGCCGCCGACGGGGTGGACCACGAGGTCTTCGCCGGCCGGGTCAGCGCCCTGCAGGCCGACTACCCCGCCGACGGGCCCGCCCAGGCGCGGGTGTTCGCCGAGGACCGGCTCCAGGACCTGCGGCTCGCCCGGCGCACCCGGACCTTCGACGACTCCACCACCACGGACGTCACCGACCGGCTCGCCCGGGACCACGGCCTGACCGCCGATGTCCGACTCGACGGCCCGGCCCGCAAGGTCACCGCCCAGCTCAACCGCAGCGACCTGGCCCTGCTGCGCGACCTGGCCCGGTCCGACGACGGCGAGGTCTGGCTCGACGGCGGCACGCTGCGGGTCCGCCGCCGCCCCGACCGGCAGGACACGACGGTCCACCTCGGCTACGGCGCCGACCTGCTGTCCTTCTCCGCCCGCGCCGACCTCGCGGACCAGGTCACGCGGGTCGCGGTGACCGGCTGGTCGGTCGCGGACAAGGCCGCCATCCACGAGACCGCCGACTCCGCGGACCTGGCCGCCGAACTGGAGGCCGGCCAGCGCGGCGGATCCACCCTGCTCGGCTCGGCGTTCGGCGACCGCGACGAGCGGATCGTCCGGTCGGCGCCGCTGGCCGCCGACGACGCCCGGGCGCTGGCGCGGGCCGCCTACCTGGCGCGGGCCCGGCGGTTCGTGTGCGGGACGGGCACCACGGCGGGCAACCCCGCCCTGCGGGTCGGCGCGCGGGTGAGCCTTACCGGCCTCGGCGCCGCCTTCGACGGCGACTACGCGGTCTGCCGGGTCCGCCACAGCTACGACCTCGCGCTCGGCCACCGCACCGAGTTCGACGTCGAGCGCCCCGGACTGGGGGCCGCGCGATGACGCCGGACGGCGCGGCCTACTTCGGCGTGTATCCGGCCGTGGTCAGCGACAACCAGGACCCCGACGGGCAGGGCCGGGTCAAGGTGCGGCTGCCCTGGTCGCCGGATTCCGGGAGCGAGGAGTACGCGGTGTGGGCCCGGGTCGCCACGACCATGGCGGGGGGCGGCAGGGGCACCTGGTTCGTCCCGGAGGCCGGCGACGAGGTGCTGGTCGGCTTCGGCGGCGGCGACCCTGACTGGCCCTACGTGGTCGGTGCGCTGTGGAACGGCCAGGACGCCCCGCCCGAGTCGATGGACTCCGGCAACAACGTCAAGTCGATCGTGTCCCGGACCGGCATCCGGATCACGCTCGACGACACCGACGGTGCCGTGACGCTGTCGCTGACGACCCCGGGCGGCCAGACGGTGAGCCTGCAGGACGGCGGCAGCACGATCCGGCTCGCCGACGCCGGCGGCAACACCCTGGAGATGGCACCGGCCGGCATCACGCTCACCGCCGCCGGCAAGCTGTCCATCAGCGCCACCACCCTGGAGATCGACGCGGGCTCGGCGACGGTCAGTTCGGCGATGTGGGCCGACTCCGGGGCGATCCAGTGCGACACGATCATCGCCAACTCGGTGGTGTCCGCCATGTACACCTCCGGCACCGGGAACACCACGTGAGCGCCGCCGCGCGCGAGACGCCGCGCTGGCTCGCACCGGCCCCGCTGTGGACGGCCCGGACCGTCGCCGCCGCGAGCGAGGAGTTCCTGCGCCCGTGGATCGCCGAGCTGCGGACCGACTCCTTCCTCGCCGACTTCCTGTCCATCGTGGGCGGCACCGACGGACGATCCCCGGCCGACCTTCCCGCCACGCTGCCGGAGCGGTCCGACGAGGACGGCTCGTACCGGCTGTTCCCCTCGCACAGCCGCAGGTACTACCTCGTGCTGGCCTCGCTGGTCTGCCACCGCCCGGGAATCCCCGACCACACCGTCCAACCCGCCCTGGGCGAACGGGCGTTGTTCGTCCTGCGCCGGATCCGGCAGGGCGCGGAGAAGGGCTTCGTGCCCAGCGCCACCGACACCGGGACCTGGCAGCCCGCCACGGCCCACGCGCTGGTGCCCGGCGAGCGGGAACTGCCCCTGCACCGCGCGCCGGTGGCGGCGTTCGCGGCGCCGGGCACCGCGGCGGCCACCCTCGGCATGGCCGCGGGACAGCCGTCCGCCCGCACGGTCCGCTACGGCTACATCCCGGTGTCGGGCGGCGACACCGTCGCCGACGACGTCACCACGACCTACGTCATCCGCGCCGTCCTCGTACGCGACCCCTGCGCACCGGTGATCAGCGCGCCGACGCAGCCGTTCGAGCTCGCGGGCCCGCTCGACCCGGACGCCCCGCGGCGGCCGTCGGCGGCCACCACGAAAGGACCGACCTCGTGACCACACCGGCGGCGCTCTACGGACAGGGCGTCTCGTTCCCGCCCCGGGTCGGCCCGGACGGCGGCATGGTCTGGTCCGCGGGCGAGGCCAACGTACGGGAGTGCGTCGTCACGATCCTGCGCACCCGCCCCGGCGAACGGGTCGAGCGGCCCGGCTACGGGTGCGGGCTCGACCGGTACCTGTTCGAGCCCAACACGGTCGCGACGCTGCAGCTGATCGTCGACGACGTACGGCGCTCACTGACCCGCTGGGAGCCGCGCATCCGCCTCGACGACGTCGACGCCCAGGCCAACGCCGCCGACCCGCGCGACGTCGACCTCACCATCACCTACACCCTGATCGCGACCAGCGCCCGCGAGCGGCTCCAGATGACACTCAGCGCGGAAGGCCAGGACCAGCCGTGACGATTCAGATCCCGGTTCTCGACGACCGTTCCTTCGACCAGCTCGTCCGGGAGGCACTGGCCCGGGTCCCGGTGCACACACCGGAGTGGACCAACCTCAACGAGAGCGACCCCGGCGTCACCATCCTCGAACTGTTCGCCTTCCTCACCGAGAACCTGCTCTACCGCGGCAACCGGATCCCCGAGGCGAACCGGCTCAAGTTCCTCACCATGCTGGGGATCGCCCTCCAGCCGCCGAGCCCCGGGGTCGGCCTCGTCACGATCGGCAACGACAAGGGCCCGCTCACCCCGCCGCTGGCGGTGCCGACCGGCACCGAACTCAAGGCCGGGCAGGTCCCGTTCAGCACCGCCACCCCGATGGCCGTGCTGCCCGTCACGTCGGCGGTGTACTACAAGCAGCCGCAGCCCGCCCTCGACCAGGCCACGCGGGACCGCTACCAGCTCATCTACCAGACCTTCCTGGAAGCCGACACCGACGTCCTCACCTTCTACAAGCCCGTCTCGCTCGACCCGCCGGCCACCGGCAAACCGGACCCGGTCGTCGATCTGGCCGACCAGACGGGCGGCACCGTCGACCGCTCCCTGTGGGTGGCACTGCTGGGCCCCAAGGGCGCCGATCCGGACGCCGTCCGCCGGGCCGTCGCCGGCCAGAGCCTGTCCATCGGCGTCTACCCGGCGACGGCGACCCCCGGCCAGGTCCTGCCTCCCCAGCGGACCGGCACCCCGGCCGCCGACCCCGGCCTCGTCTTCGAGATCGCGGCGCCAGAACCCGACCCGTCCGGTCTGTCCGGCCCAGGCTTCGGCGTCGGCCCGGCCCGCTACACCCGGCTGCCCGTCACCTACGCCGAAGCGGTCCTCGACCGGCCCGGCCTGGTCCAGGTGACGCTGCCGCCGTACGAGCAGCTGCTGCTCTGGGCGTTCGACCCCGAGGCGGAGGGCACCGGCGACTTCCCGCCCCGCGTGGACGACGCCGCCGTGTCGGCCCGCCTCGTCAGCTGGATCCGGGTGCGCCTGCAATCCTCGGCCTCCGGCACCGGCACGGCCACCGGCACCGGCACCGGATGCGGCTGCCGGGGCGGGACCGGGACTCGGGACGGCATCGGCGACCCCACGACCCTGGCGTCGCTGTCGGCCGTGGACCACGGGCCCACCAGCCGGATCACCTGGCTGGGCGTCAACGCGACCCGGGCCGTGCAGTCCGAGGCCGTCCAGGCCGAAAGCGTCGGCATCGGCACGGGCACGCCGTTCCAGACCTTCACCCTGGCCAGGACCCCCGTCCTCGGCGACACCGCGCCCGGCGGCCGCACCGTGGAGGTCCAGGACGCCGACGGCACCTGGCACGCCTGGTCCGAGACCGACGACATCTATGCCGCGGGCCCCGACGACACCGCCTTCACCCTGGACCGCGCCACCGGCCTGCTCACCTTCGGCAACGGCCTGTCCGGGCTGCGCCCGCCGCGCGGAGCCGCGATCCGGGCCTCGTACTCCTCCGGCGGCGGACTCCAGGGGCGGGTGGCGATCGGGGGGATCACCAAGAGCGCCGTGCTGCCCGGCGGATTCAGCGTGACCAACCCCGTGCCGACCTGGGGCGCGGGCGACGGGGAGTCGGCCGCCGACGGCGAGAGCGCCGTCACCCGCTGGCTGCGCCACCGCGACCGGCTGGTCACCGCCGACGACTTCCGGGACCTCACCCGGCGGACCCCGGGGGTGGACCTCGGCAGGGTCGAGGTGCTGCCGCTGTTCAACCCCGACCGCGACGACCTGCCGCAGAACTGGCCGGGCATGGTGACCGTCCTCGTCATACCCCGCTCGGACCCGCTGCGGCCGCAGAGCCCCTCGCCCGACCGGCAGTTCCTCGACACGGTGTGCGGCTGGCTCGACCCCCGGCGGCTCGTCACCACCGAACTGCACGTCCGCGGACCGCGGTACCAGCCGATCTGGGTCTCCGTCGGCATCGCCACCCTCCCCGGCCAGGTGCCCTCGGCCGTCGAACAGGCGGTCACCAAGGCCGTTTCGGTGTTCCTGTCCCCGCTGACCGGCGGGCTGCCCGCGATCGGGGCCGATGACGGCCTCGTCGCACCGGACGCCGCCGGCACCGGCTGGCCGCTGGGCGTCGACGTCCGCCCGCAGGACATCGAGGCGATCGCCACCCGCGTCCCGGGCGTGCGATACGTCGACTCCGTGCTGATCGCCATGACGGACGCCGACGGCTCCGTGGTCTCACCGGTCGACTCGGTGCCGATCAGCGGGCTGCGGCTGCCCGCCGCGACCGTCACCGTGACCTCCGGCACCGCGCCGGACCCGGCCGGCCTGACCGGCGGCAGCCGGCCGGCGCCGCCGACCCAGGTGCCGGTGCCGGTCGTGCCCGACACCTGCTGACCGCCCGTCGGTACCGCCCGTACGCCCGAAACCGTGAACAGGACAGGAGTGCCATGGACGTCCAGGGTTCCCAGTACCACGTCGTCAACGGGATCGACGACTGGGGCCGCTGCATCGACACGGCCTCGGGACGCACCCTCACCGAGGCGTGGGCGGACACCGCGCCGACGGCGGTGAGCACCGCCTGGGAGTACGACCCCGGCCTCGGGGTGCTGCGGCTGCGCCGGGACACCCCGCTGTTCCGGCGTGCGGGCCGCACCCCACCGATCGATCCCGCCGCCCGGCGCGGCGCGGGCCGGGACGGCTACGGCAACTGGTACTGGATCGACACCGACCGACGCACCATCCGCGGACGGGCCGCGTCCGCGCACGCCGCCTCCATCTGGTGGACCGTCGACGACCTGGCGGCGAGCTGCGCCTGCCGGACCGGTGACCCCGCGGCGTTCGGCCACGCCGGCCCCTGCCCGCCGGTGGACATCCTGCTGCAAGGGCTCACGGTCACCACCCGCCACTACCTGCTCGTCGGCTACCGCACCCAGGGCACCCCCTGCGAAGCCGGGCTGCTCGCCTTCGACCTCCGCGGCGGCGGAGCGCCCCTGCGGCTGCTGTGGCCCGACCCCGCCTCGTTCACCCCGTGGGACCTCGCCGACACCGCCGACGGCGGCGCCCTCGTACTCGACGCCGAACACGCCTGCTACTGGCGGCTCGACGAGCACCTGCGGCTGTGCGGCCCGAAGCCCGCCGCGCTGCTCGACGCCGACTCGGCACCCCTGCACGCCGTTGCCATCGAACCCGGCCCCGACGACAGCGTGCTGGTCCTGGACGCCGACCCCGGCCGCGGCTACTCCACGCTGTACCGCTTCGACGGCGAGCAGTTGCGCTGGACGACGCCCATGCGCGATGCCGTCGAGGTGATCGACCCGCGGGACCCGACGAACACCCCGACGCTGTACTCGCTGCTCGGCCACGACTTCTGCTACCTGGCGGGCCCTCCCGCCACCGGCCCGCTGCCGCCGCCCGTGCTCTACGTGGGCGACGCCGAGGGCGAGCAGGTGATCGCGTTCACCCTCGACCCCGACACCGGCGAACTGCGGGCCCGCGACGAATTCCTGCCGATGCGCCGGTGGGCCGGACGGGCGCTGGTCCGCTCCGGACCGGGCGCCTGGTACGACTTCGGGGAACGCTGGATCTCCCTGGAGGTCTTCACCGAGTGCCGCTTCGCCTCGACCGCCACGCTGGTGACACCGGCCCCCGTCGCCGACGCGATCCCCGGCGAGACGTTCGACAGCCGGCTGCCCGGCTGCGTCTGGCACCGGCTCCTGCTGGACGCCCAGCTCCCCACCGGCACCGGCGTGAGCCTGCGCGCCCGCGGCGGCGACGACCCGGCCCTGCTGACCCAGCAGCCGTGGCTCGCCCAACCGGTGCCCTACCAGCGCTCCGACGGCCCGGAACTGCCCTGGCTCGACGTCTGGGCCGACCGGCGGCAGGCCGACGGCACGCTGCCCGACGGCACCGGCACCTGGGAACTGCTCTTCCAGGGGGTGACCGGACGCTACCTCCAGCTGGAGGTCACCCTCACCGGCACCGGCCGCTCCTCGCCGCTGATCCGTTCGCTGCGCGCCTGGTACCCCCGGTTCTCCTACCCCGAGCACTATCTGCCGGCGGTCTACACCGACAGCGCGGACCCCGGCCGGTTCCTGGAGCGGTTCCTCGCCAACCCCGAGGGCCTGTACACCGCGCTGGAGGAGCGCATCGAGCACTCCCACCTGCTCCTGGACGCCCGCACCGCGCCCACCGCCGACCTGCCGTGGCTCGCCGCCTGGTTCGGGCTCGCCCTCGACCCGCTGTGGGACACCGCGCGGCGCCGCTTCCTGATCCGGCACGTCGACGCCTTCTACCGCCGCCGCGGCACCGTCCCGGGGCTGCTGGCCACCCTGCGGGTGTACCTCGACCCGGTCGTGGACGAGCGCGTCTTCGACCCGGTCGGCGCGGCGAGCGGATCCGGCGTCGGAGTGGTCGAACGGTTCCTGACCCGCGACGCCGCCCCGCCGCCCGGCCAGGCGGCCCCCGATCCGCTGACCCGGGTCCGCGGCGCCGCCCACCGGTTCGACGTGCTCGTGCCCGCCGGGCTGTCGGCCGACGCCGAGGCCATGGTGAACCGTATCGTGGCGGCCGCCAAGCCCGCCCACACCGGATTCGGACTGCGCCGCCTCGACGAGCTGTTCGCCGTCGGACGAGCCCGCCTCGGCCTCGACACCACGATCGGCCGCAGCCCCTTGTTCACGCCGGTGGTGACCGGCGGCGGCACGCTCGCCGGGGGTTACCTCGGCTACGCCTACCCCTTCGACATCACCGACCGGCTCGTGAGCGATCGCGACCGCGTCGGCGCCCTTCCCGCTCTGTAGCCCAGGAGAAGCCTGCGATGACCGTCACCGAACCCTGCGTCTCCCTGTCCACCGGAACGCTGAGCCCCGACAAGCGGGTCAACTACTCCTACGGGATGGTGCTCGGCCTCGACGAGTTCCTCCAGGAGCAGCTGTACCGGCAGGAGAAGGACTACCGGCACCGCCGCCTGCTGCACGGCTCCGGCATCAGTTACGGGCTGAACGTGACCGCCGCACCGACCGCCGACGGCAACGACCAGATCGTCACCGTCAGCCCTGGCGCGGGCATCGACCAGTGGGGACGGGAGTTCGTCGTCCCGGACGCCCAGTGCGTCCGGATCGGCAGCTGGCTGGTGGCCCAGGAACAGGCGAGCCCCGGCATCGTCGCGGAGCACACCGACGGCTCCGGTGGTGTGCACATGTACGTCGCCGCGAGCTACGCGAGCTGCCTGGACGATCTGGTCCCCGTGCCCGGTCAGCCGTGCGGCACCAGTGGGCAGGCGCAGGTGGCCTCCCGTATCCGCGACTCCTGGGACATTCAACTGCGCTGGGACCGCCCGGCGATGCCGCGCTGGGACTCCGACCGCCGGCTCGGGCGGCTCCTCGCGTCGGTCGAGGTCGTCGCCAACCAGCCCGACGGCCATCTGCCGGGCTACAGCGAGCTGTTCGACGCGGTGCGGGCCCTGGCCGACCAGGCGCCGAACGGCCCGGGCGACCTCGACTCGTCGTTCAGCGGGATGCCGGTGGCCTATCAGATCCCCGCGTACAACGCTTTCGAGGTATGGGAGCAGGTCTTCGACATCTGGGTCACCGAGGTCCGGCCGAGGCTCACGCCGGATCTGATCGCGCCCCCGGAGTCGTCGGACCCGGCGATCGCGCTCGGGGACCTGCTGATGGATCTGGGCAACGGGCCGTTCGACCCCGCCAACCCCACGGTCGGCGGCACCTGGGTCACTCTCACCGGCCGCCCGCACGTGCTGAACACCCAGCTGATCCAGCAGCTGAGCGTGCCGAAGAAGAAGGTCACCGATCCGGTCGAACTGGTGACGCTGGTTCCCTCCCTGTCCACGGCGGGGGTCCTGACCGTCGTCGCGCAGTTCTCCCAGCAGGTCAGGCTGACCACTCCGATCCAGGTCACCACGTCATCCGGTGCCGAGGCGCCGTTCGCCGTGTCCGCGAAGGACAGTTTCGGCAATCCCACGTTCTTGGCCTCCGTATGGACGCTGACCCCTCCGCCGAGCTCGAAGTTCACCAGCGGCCAGAAACTGACGGCGACGTTCGACTCCGACTCGGTCCTCATCAACGGCAACATCACCCTGAACCAGGCCCGTGAGGACGAGGGCGTCCTCTTCCTCAACCCGGGGCCGTACAACGGATCGGTCCTCGCCTCCGCGACGATCCCCGCACCGGGGACCACCGCGACGCCGGCCGCCTCCGCCCTGGCCGAAAGCCCGCCATCCGGCACACCGGCGACCAATGCCGAATTCGTCACGATCACCGACACCGGTGCGACGGACCAGCAGTTGAGCTTCGAGCTGTGGTTCCACCCCGAACCCCGGGGCGCCCGGAACGACATGATCGCGCAGACCCCGCAGGTGCGGGCGTACGACGAGCTGACCGGCAACCCGCTGGCGGTCACCGGCCTCACCCAGGACCCGCTCTACGGCAACGCCTGGACGGTGACGACGGACGTGCCGCACAACAACCGCCCGTTCCCGGCGTACGTACGGTTCGTCTTCCCGGCGGAGGGCTTCGGCCTCGCCGGCCCGACCTCGGGCAGCACCGAGCTGGCCGCCTGGATCGCCGCCGAGGGCGTGGAGTTCACCGGCTGGGACCCGGGCGAGTCGAGCATCGTGGCGTTCCACCGGGCCGCGGCGCCGGACGCGGCGGCCCCGGCGGTCGCGGCGTCCGCCGCCGCGGCGAAGCGGGCCACCCCGGCCAAGGCGGCGGCACCGCGGACGACCGGCGGGCGGAGCCAGAAGCGATGAGCAGCCAGACGATCGGATCGGACTTCACCGGCGGCGACCTGCTGCCGAACTACGTCAACGGGCGGCTCCTGGCCGCCGAGGACCTGGCGACCGGCCAGGCGAGTCTGCTCGCCCGGGACAACCGGATCGGACAGGCGGCCGGTGCCGGGATCGTGCGGGGGCTCTGGGTGACCTCCGGCGCCACCACCCTCACGGTGGCCGCGGGGACGGGGATCAGCCGCTCCGGGCAGCCGGTGGCCGCGCCGCGGACGATCACGCTGCCGCTGACCCTGACGGCCGCCGCGACCACCGTCAACACGGCGCTGTTCTCCCGCTGTTCGGGCCTGGGCACCGGCACGAGCAGCGGGGTCGCCCAGGGCACGTACCTGCTCACGGCCCGGCCGGCCCAGCAGCCGCAGGGGCGGACGCCGCTGGCCGCGGCCCCCGACAGCGGCATGTCGCCCGGCTGCGCGGCCCGTTGGACGGCGGAGGGGGTGGAGATCCGGGCGGTCACCCTGCCCGCCCTCACCACCGTCGCCGGGTTCGCCACCACGCCGGACAACCTGCGCAATCTGACGGCCCATTGGTGTTTCGGCAGCGAACAACTGGCGGCCCTGCCCCAGAACCCGTTCTCCTTCGACCCGGCGTACTCCGGGTTCGACCGCCTCGACCCGGCGGACCTCACCGACCTCGACCTGCCGCTGGCGGTCTTCCGCTGGGACGGCCGGCAGGTCGTCGACCTCGACAACTGGTCGGCCCGGCGCAGGATCACGACCCCCGATCCGGTCCCCTCGTCGTGGTCGGGGGTCACGGCCGACCGGCGCGACGCCGACGGACAGGCCCGGTTCCTGCAGTTCCAGGACCAGATCGACCAGATCGCGGCCGGCGGCACGGCCCGTTCCCTGGACGCCGCGACGGTCTTCGCCCTGCTGCCGCCGGTGGGGTTCCTGCCCGCCGTCGACGACAACAGCGAGTTCGCGCCGCCCGCCCTCGTGGCCAAGCAGACGGCGGCCGCGTTCGCCGGCTCGCTCTTCGACCCCTGGAGCTTCTTCGGTCAACTGGCGTCGTTCGGCGGTGTCATCACCTGGGCGGTCGCCGACTGCGCACTGCGCCAGTCCTGGCAACTGCCCGCTGTGCGCACCGACTACGGCAACGAGGGACCGCGTCCGCTGACGTTCTTCTACGTCCAGGAGAACCTCGACGCCTCCGACCAGCCGGCCTACGTGGTGTTCATGGCCGGCCCGCCCTGGCAGGCAGGCAACGGCGGGACAATCGCCAAGGCTGCGGATCCGTCGAAGAGCACCGCCGCATGAGCGACACCGTGCGCATCGCGCGCATGCGCCTGCACCGGGCTCGCGACCGATCGCCCGACGGGCACGCCGCCGTCCGAGCGCTCGACCTCGCGCCCTCGGCGCCGGACCGGTCCGTGCTGGTGATCCGGCGGCTGAGCGTGCTCGCCGCCGACGCTCGTACGGCCCGCGAGCGCGTCACGGCACTGCGCAGGGGAGCGGCCCGGCCCGCGCTCGGCCCGGTGCCGCCGGACTGCCCGGCGGTGGTCTTCAACGACGAGGCCGAGGCGCTGTCCTGTCTGACGGCCGACCTGGTCGCGGACCGTGCCGCCGACCGGTGGTACTGGCCAGCGGACATCCGGACCGGAGCGGCCGCGGCCGGCATCGGCACGACCCTGGCCCGGCTCTGGCTGGCCCGGCCGGGTTTTCTCCCCGCGACGCTGGCCCTGACGGCCCGGCGTTCGCCGTCGGACGCCGTACGGGCCGTCGGCCTGCTGTCCGACGCCGAGGCCCGCGCGGTGGCCGCCGCGATGCTGGCCGCCTTCCGCGCGACGGCTGTGCCGCCCGGGTCCGGGCCGACGGCAGTGCCGGACCGTCTGCTCCCCCCGGTGCCCGGCCGACCGGGGAGCGGCGCCACGCTCCGCCCGGCCGGGCAGGCGCTGCTGGCTCTCGGGCTGACCCTCGCGGCCACGCCGTCGGCCGCACGGGATGTCCGCCTCCTGCGCGAGATCGACGGTCTCCTGCGGTCCGCGGACGCCTCCAGCCCGGAACCCGCCGGGCGGGACACCTCACCGGAAAGCGCCGCGGCACGGTCGGCGGCCGACGGCGCCGGGCAGACGCCGGACGCGCCCGCCGGCCTCGGCAGCACCGCGGCCGATGGGACCGCGGCCGCGCCCGCGGCCGATCCCGCCCGGCGGCCGGCGCACCCACCCGCCGGCGAGCGGCCCCCGGTGAGGCCCGGAACCCGGTCGCCTAGGGGCGCGGGCCGTGCGCCGGACGACGCCGCGGACGGCACGCCCGCCCCGGAGCGGGCGGGAATCCGAAGCCCTCTCTCCGCGGACGAGGCCGCGCGACGGCCGACCACCACCTCGGAACAGGCCCCGGTCGGCCCCGTCCGCCGGTCCGCCACCGTTCCGGGCGGCGCACGCCCGCCTGCGGGGCAGGCCGCCCGAGGCACGGTGGACGCGGCCCCCCGCCCCGAAGGCCCGTGGCGGCATGGCCGGTGGCCGGGAGGGGATCCGGGCCGGGGCGAGGCCGTCGAGAGCCGGTTCGCCACGCTGTTCTACGCGGTCAACCTGATGACCTGGCTGGATCTGCCGAGCCTGGACGCCCCGGAGTCCGAGCCCGACTCCGGCTGGGGGACCCTCGAAGCGCTCGGCAGGTCACTGCTGGGCGTGCCGCCCGCAGGGCCCGGCACCGCGTCGCAGGACCCGGTCTGGCGGGTCCTCGCCGAACTCGACGGCCGCGACCCGTCCACACCCACGCCCGTCCGGCCCGAGGTGTTCACCGACCGGCTGCACGACCTGCTCGACCGCCGCGGTCTCGCACCGGAGGCCTTCGCCCAGCCCGGCACCCTCGTGATCGGCCGCACCCACGTCGACGTGCTCCTCGGGCTGGAGCAGATCGACCTCACCGCCCGGTCCAGCGGGCTGGACCAGGATCCGGGCTGGGTGCCCGCGCTCGGCCGGATCATCGCCTTCCACTTCGACGGGGGCAGTTGAGATGCTCACGACCCACCCGGCCCGTCCGACCGCCGATCCGGTGGAACGTCCACCAACGAACGCCGACGATGCCGTCCCCCTGAGCCGCGACCTGCTCGACCGGATACTGCGGCGGCTCGCCGAATCCCCGCACACCGCGTCGGACCCCGCGGCGAACCCGCCCTGGCTCGACGACTACCGCGGGCACCGCACGGTTCCGGCCGACCACAAGCCTGCACAAATCCCCTTCGGTACACACCGGTTGGCGCTCGACCCCGCCGACGCGCTCCTCCTCACGGCGGCCGGGCTGATCGAGGAGGACGTCCGCTTCGGCGCGCTCTTCGCCCACCTCCAGGATCCCCTGCCGTCGCGCCGGCCCTGTGTCGGCCTGCTCGGCTGGCTGCTCGCCGACGACTCCCGGACTGCGGCCGAACTCACCGACCGCGTACAGGACGTGGCCGCCCGCGGCCTGCTGCACGTGGACAACCCCGGCGACCCGCGCTCGGAGTGGGTCGTGCGCGTTCCGGTGCCGGTGTGGGACCTGCTGCGCACCGGCCGGATCCGGCCCGGCTCGCTCCCGGCGGGGCTGACCCACCGGCCGCGGACCGGATTCCCCGCGCTGGACGCGGTGGTGCTCGCCCCCGAGGCCGCGGCCGTCGTCCCGAGGCTGCCCGCGCTGATGCGGGACGGCTCCCTGGCCGCGGTGGTCGTCCGCGGGATGGCGGGGTCCGGGCGGACCACGCTGCTCGGCTCGCTGGCCGCCACGCTCGACCGCGACCTGCTCGTCTACGACGGACAACCCGGCGACGACGCCTGGCGGTTGTTCGGCGCCCTCGCCTCCATCGGCAACGTGCTCCCGGTCGTCCGCTGCGCGCCCGCGCCCGGTGAGACCGTCACCCTGCCCCCGCTGCCCGGCGTCGAGCAGCCCGTCGGCGTCGTACTCGGCCGTACCGGCGGAGTGACCGGCGACGTCCTCGAACCGGCGCTGACCGTGGCCCTCGGCGCCTGCGGCGCGGCGGACCGCCGCGGCCTGTGGCAGAGCCTCGCAGCGGTCGGTGACGCGGCGGCCCAGGACGCCATCGTGGACCGCTTCCTGCTCACGCCCGGCGACATCCACCGCGCCGCTCCCGTCGCGCTCGCCGCGGCACGCGCCGCCGGCCGGACCGCGCTCACCCCCGCGGACGTCGCCGCCGCGACCCGCACCCTCAACCGGCAGAGCCTGGAACTGCTGTCCCGTCCCCTGGACCCGTTGCCGACCACCGACCCGCCGGTCCTGAGCGGGGCGGCGGAGGCCGAACTGCACACCCTCGTCCTGCGCTGCCGCCACCGCGAACGCCTCACGACGCTCGCCCGCGGCGGCCTCAACCGGGGCGTACGCGCCCTGTTCAGCGGGCCCAGCGGCACCGGCAAGACCCTGGCGGCGCGCCACCTTGCCGCCACGCTCGGACTGGACGTCTTCCGGGTGGACCTCGCGGCGGTCGTCAACAAGTACATCGGCGAGACCGAACGCAACCTCGACCGACTGCTCGGCCGGGCCGAGGAACTGGACGTCCTGCTGCTCCTGGACGAGGGCGACGCGCTGATGGCCCGCCGCACGGACGTCGGCAGCGCCAACGACCGGTACGCGAACCTGGAGACCAACTTCCTGCTGCAACGGCTGGAGACCTTCGAGGGCGTCGTCGTGGTCACCACGAACGCCGGCAACCGCATCGACCCGGCGTTCCTGCGCCGCATGGACGTCACCGTCGACTTCGTACCGCCCGACGCCGGGCTGCGCCACAAGCTGTGGTCGGCCCACCTGCCCGTCGACCACCGGGTCGGTCCGGCGGTGCTGGCCGACACGGCCCGCCGGTGCGACCTGACCGGCGGCCAGATCCGCAACGCCGCCCTGCACGCGATCCTCCGGTCCCTCGGCAACGGCACGCCCGTCGGCGACGAGGACCTCACCGAGGCGGTACGGCGCGAGTACCGGCGCACCGGCGCCACCTGCCCGCTGCCGGACCGCACCCGGGCCGGCGCGTGATAGCGCCGCCACTCGTGAGCTGCATCATGCCGACCCGCGACAGGCGCCGGTTCGTCCCCCGGGCCATCGCCTACTTCCTCCGCCAGGACCACCCCCGCAAGGAACTGGTGATCGTCGACAACGGAACGGACCCCGTCGACGACCTGCTGTCGACGCTGCCGACCGTCCGATACCACCGGGTCACCCCGGGCATCACCGTGGGCGCGGCCCGCAACCTGGCGTGCGAGCTCGCCTCGGGCAGCGTCATCGCGCACTGGGACGACGACGACTGGCAGGCCCCCGACCGGCTGACCCGCCAGGTGGGCCAACTGGAGGCGGCGCGGGCCGACCTGTGCGGCACGACGAGCGTGCTCTACTACGACCCCGCCGCCGAGCGGGCCTGGCGCTTCACGTGGCCGTCCGGGCTGCCACGCTGGCTCGCGGGACAGAGCCTCTGCTACCGCCGCGACCTCTGGCTCCGCTCACCCTTCCCCGACCGGTCCGCCGCCGAGGACTCGGTGTTCGTGCGGCGCCTGGCCGACCGCTCGCACATCCTGACCACTCCCGGCGACCCGCTGGTCGCCCTGGTCCACCCCCGTAACACCGTCCCGAAGACGAGCCGCAACGTGTACTGCTCACCCGCGCCCATGGCCGAGGTCCGGGCGCTGCTCGGCCCGGACCTCGGCTTCTACCTGACCGGCACCCCGCAAGGGTGCGGCCGACAGGGGCCGCGGTGACGCGGACGTGACGCTGAGGTCATGGGGCGAGTGGCACGGTCAGGGGCGACCCGTGGAGACCGTTGGGAGGAAACAGGCATGCGGAGCTTCGAACGGCGGCCGGACGCGTCCCACAAGCCGGTGGTGGAGCCCGGCCCCGTGGGGCCGCACCACCTCCTGCCGCAAACGACGGGCAGCCGGCCGGCCGACCGGACGATGCGGTTCCTGCGCGAGCCCGAGGACGTGGACTCATCCGCCGAGCTCGAACGGCAGGCCGACCAGGAGGCCGACCGGGTCCTGGCGGACGGGCCCGCCGACACCCCCGGGGCGTCCTGGCGCGATTTCTTCGAGCCGCGGTTCGGCGCCGACTTCAGCCGGGTACGCCTCCACAGCGACGCCGAGGCCGCCTCCTCCGCGCGCGCCGAGCAGGCGCGGGCCTACACCCTGGGCGAGGACGTGGTGTTCGGCGCCGGACAGTACGCACCCGAGACGACGGCGGGCCGGCGATTGCTGGCGCATGAGCTGGCCCATGTGCTCCAGCAGCGCCAGGACC
The DNA here is from genome assembly GCF_040652235.1 of Streptomyces sp. NPDC048277. Taxonomy (NCBI): domain Bacteria; kingdom Bacillati; phylum Actinomycetota; class Actinomycetes; order Kitasatosporales; family Streptomycetaceae; genus Streptomyces; species Streptomyces sp. NPDC048277. The sequence goes on along the minus strand of NZ_JBEZLQ010000027.1, from coordinate 101,043 downwards.
CGGCCCTGGGCATCCAGCGTGCCCCCGACGACGCCGCGCACGCCGCCATTCCCACACCGGACGAGTTCGTGGCGGGCTACGTGAGCCGGTACTTCCTGAACCAGGGCCTGATGGTCAAGGAGCTGTCGAAGCGCCTGTTCTGGGTGATGTGGCAGGGCGAGGACCACTACCCCTTCGTGGCCCAGGTGCTGGAGAGGCTGCGCGACTTCGACCTCGACGACGACGTCGCCCGGGCGATGGTGCTGGGCGGCAAGGACAAGGATCTGGACGACCTGTCCGCCACCGCGGCCGGCCGGAGCCTGCTGGACAGCATGTACGAGCACATCATCACGGGCAGCCTGGGCGCCGAGGACGAACAGGCCGCCCGGCTCATCCTGCAGTCCAAGGTGCGGCAGATTCCGCTGGAGACCTTCATCGAAGGCGCCGAGCGCGCGCAGATCTTCCCCGTGCTGCAGATGGGCGTCACCCGCCTCGTCGACTCTCCCGTCGAAGCGGAACTGCTGCCCAACGGCAACATCAGGGTCAGGCTCATGAGCCGGGTGCAGCACGAGGAGAAGTTCGCCGAGGAGGTCAGGACGCTGCCCGGGGACGTGTTCCTGCGCGACGGCGAGGAACTGCGCCCCGACCAGATCGTCGGCGTACGCGACTACGACCTGGGCGGCGAAGTCGAGTTCTTCCCGGCCGTCGCCCTGCTGATGCTGTCGAACAAGACCGAGACGAGCACCTTGGCCACGATCCGCAGCGTGTCCTTCACGGCGGCGACCTTCGGGCTGTTCGGCGGCGCCGCGGCCGCGGAGAACGGGTTGGAGCAGGCGCTTCGCTGGGTCGATCTCGTGGCGCAGGGCATCAGCGCCGTCGCCACCGTCTTCCACGAACATCGCGAGTGGGCGACGCGGACCTTCGGCGCGGGGTTCGTACGGGCGGTGGACGTCGCCAACAGCGTCGTGGCCGTCTACGGCGTGGCACGCCTCGCCCAGGCCGCCGTCCTGAGCGGAGTCGACATCACCGCGGGTATCCGCGCCCGCTGGCGGGCCATCAAGGCCGACAAGAACTTCGCCCGGCTCGAAGCACAGGCCGCGAACAAGCAGTTGATCGGCGAACTGGACCGTGCCATCGAGAGCCTGCCCGTGCCGCCGGAGACCCTGCGCCGACGCGTGACCAGGGCCATGGACGAGTGGGCCGAGCAGCCCGCCGGGGGTCTGGGCTCGTTCGGCGCGAAGGAGATGGACGAACTCCTGAAGGCCGCGTGGCGCAAGGCGCGCAACATCAAGCCCAAGTCGGCGGCGAAATCCGGGTCCCGCGCGGCCGGCGCGTCCTCGTCGGCCGCGAAGACGCCCGCACGGACGTCTCCGAGTACGCCCGCGAAGGCGCCCGCCTCCGCCAAGCCCAGCGCTCCGAAGAGACTGAAGGGCCGCGAGGAGGCGGCGCGGGTCGTGACGGGCCGTGGTGCCGACGTCGAGCCGCGAGCGCTGGCCGACCGCGGCATGCACGTGGAGGACGTCCCGAGAAGGACCCCCGGCCGTCGGCCGGCCCCGACGGCGCCGGGAACCGTGCCGATCGCGGACCGGGTCCTCATAGGCGACCTGGAGAACGGCCTGCCGACCGGCGTCGTGGGTGAGCTCATCCCGACCGACCTCGGCACAGGCACGGACTCGGCGCACGACGTCAGCCCCGGCGGCCGGCAGTTCGACGGTGCCGCCGACGTCGGCGCCCGCAAAGGGCATCTCCTCGCCAACGTGCTGGGCGGCTCCGGACGCGACCTCGGCAACCTCGCCTGGATGCACCAGTGGATCAACAACTCGACATTCAAGTTGGAGTTCGAGAACGAGGTCATCCGCGCGCTCAAGTCGGGGGAGAGCGTCAGGTTCAGCGTGCGTCCGAAGTTCCGTCCGGGCGAGTCGGCCCCGTACGAGATCGAGGTCTGGGCCGCGACGGCCAGATCAGACATCGTCCCACGCCACGACATCCGCACCCCCGGCATGGGCGATCTCACGCCTGCCGCAGCCGAGTGACCGCGGGGCCCATGCGGGCCTGGGCCGATCCCCGATGCTCCGACACATCTGCCGGCGATCACGGACCGGATCGGCGCCGGCTGCGGTGAAGTGAGGCGCAAGTTCATCAACTCCGCCGAGACCGTCCTCGAAGGCGACGGCTGATGGCCGGGCCCACCGGCCGCGGCAACTCCCTGGGCGCCGCCGCGAACGACCTCCTGCGCTCCCAGGTCCCCACGCACCGCGGCTACCAGGCACGGCACCGTGAGGACCGGCGACGACGAACGCGACCGCGGCACACGCGACGCCGCGCCGCTGCGGATCGACGGCCGCCACGGCCGCCGGGAGGACATCGAACGGCTGCGGCCGGCCGTCGAACTCACCCACGACGAGTTCGAGGACCACTTCCTCGACGACGTCATCGTCGAGGACAACGGCGAAGGCACCGACGCGGGGGTTCTTCAGCCCTACAGCCTGGTAACAGCTGTTACCATCAGGGTATGGCGAAGACACAGCTGGGTGCGCGCGTCGACAGTGAGATCAAGGAACTGGCGGAAGCCCGCGCCAGAGACCGGGGCCTGAGCCTCGGCGACTACATCGCCGTCCTCGTGCACGAAGACACCGAAGGACTGCGACAGCGGGGTCTGGACGCCGCAGAGCGGTTCCTCGCCGAGCACCAGGACGTCTTCGACGAAGCCGAAGACGCCGACTGCCACACCCCCGGAGCACACGCCGCGTAATGGACCTGCACATCGACGTTCCCTGGATCCTGCGGGTCGCGGAGATCGCGGGGGCAGGTGATCCCGCCCCCGAGGACTACGGAGTGCCGGTGGCCGCGGTCGCCGCTCACCGGGCCGAGCTGCTGGACCAGCGCGTCTACAACGGCCCCTACGCCCGCGCCGCCGCCCTGGTGCACATCCTCGGCCGCTGCCGATGGCTGGAGCGCTCCAACATGGCCGTGGCCGCCGCGACGGGCGTGATGTATCTCGAGGCCTCCGGGATCCCGGTCAAGCCCGCCAGAGAGGATGCCATCGCTCTGCGCGATCTGCTGCGGGATCCCGCCTGCACCGCTGCGAGGATCGCCGCCCTGCTGCGCGACTGGCCCAGGGCCACCTGAATACCCCGTCGGCCACGAAAGGTGGGGGCTTACAGGAACTCGGCGGAGTTCCGAGCTGACGCGGTGGCGTTGGCTCGTTCGTAGGGTCGGCCCGCTCGTGCGTCGCCGCCGCGGTGGCTGGGAATCACGAGACGCTGCGGCAGTGGATCAAAGGGGCGACGGAGAAGGACGCGGAGATCGAAGGGACGCGGAGATCGAAGCCCGGCGCAAGCGGGGCTTCAGGCCGAGTCGTTCTTCGCCTCGCTGGAGCGCGAAAATCCTGCCCGGCCGGCGTGGTCGGCCGACCCAACGAGCCGCACAGCACGTGGTGTTTCGGTGGCTCGGCTTCTGCAACCATCGGCGCAGGCACTCCGCGCTCGGCCACCTCGTGCCGGTCGTCTTCGAACAGGGATCAACCACGCTGGCCACCGCTGGTGGAAGCCCCAGCGGCGTCAAGGTCCTGCTCCCCGCACCCGCGGGGAGCAGGACCTGTCGGGGTCGATCGCGTGGACCCGGCCGGGATCAGGCGTTCAGTCGCGTGTCGGGGGTGTGAAGAAGTCGCCGACCGAGGTCCAGACGCCGTTCTTCACCTCTACCTTCTGCACGCTGCGTGTGCCCAGGTGGTTGGCGGCGCTGAAGTTCATGACCGGCGACACGCCCGGGTCCACCTTGGTGGCCTTCTGGTACGCGGCGGTGAGGGACTGGGCCGTGACGGGGCCCTTGACCGTCTTTGCGATCTCGGCGAAGACCTTGGCGTTGCTCCAGCCCCACAGGGCGAGGAATCCCGCGGTCTGGCCGGGTTCGTACGTGGCCATCGCGGTCCGGAACTCCTTCACCGCGGGGTCGTCGTCCGAGGGCGCCTTGACCAGCTGGACGGCCTTGAGACCCTCGGCGGCGTCCTTGGCCAGGGCGATCGTCGACTCCGCGGCCACCGGGGCGTAGGCGTAGGTGGGCAGGGAGAGGCCCTGCAGCTTGGCCTCCTTGAGGAAGGCGGCTGCTTCGGGTGAGGTGAGGATCAGGATGACCGCCTGCGGCTTCGCCGACTTCACCTTGCTGATCACCGGGGTGTAGTCGGTGGTCTGGTACTTGACCGGCAGCCGGTCGACCTCGACCGAGGGGTCCAGCTTCTTCGCGACCGGTTCCACCTGCTGGGCCACGTTCACGAACGCGGCCGGGTCGCTGTGTACGACGAGGATCCTCTTCGCGCGGTCCTGTACCGCCCACGCGGCGACCGCCGCGGCCTGGTCCTCGTAGAGGGTCTGGGTGCCGAACAGGCCGGCGCGCGGCGGCTTGTACCAGTTCTCGGCGCCGCCCACCTCGTTGAGGATCGGCACCTTGGACTGGTTGAGGACGAACGGGAAGGCGGCCTCCGCCTGAGAGGTGCCGTTCGCGTTGACGATGGCCACGATCTTGTCCTGGCCGACGAGTTGACGTGCGATCTGCACGGTCTGCTGTGGATCGGCCGCGTTGTCCTTGACGGTCCACTCGACCTTGCGGCCGTTGATGCCCCCTCGGGCATTGATCATCTTGAAGTACGCGTCCGCGCCCGCCTTCTCGGCCACGCCGTACGTGGCGGTGGAGCCCGTGAGGGGCAGCCACGCGCCGATGTGGATCTCGGAGGAGTTGCTACCCGCCGACGCCGAGTCCTGACCGGCGCACGCGCTTGCGGTCAGTGTCATCGCGGCGAGAACGGCCGTCGTTGCCGCCACGCGGCGGGATCTGCTGATTGTCCGGAACACGGTCCACCTCGTTCACAATGTTCACAACGGGATTCACTTCACTTGCGATGTCGGGGCGGTGGCCGTCGCGGTCGTGGCGGCCACCGGGCCGCCGCTGAAGTACGCCGATTCCGCCAGGGTCGCGAACTCCGGGTCGCCCGGCCGTCCTTGAGCGGCGACGATGCCTTCGTGCAGGACGGCGACCTCGTGGCAGACAGCCATGGCCCGGCTGAGGGACTGCTCCAGCAGCACCACCGTCAGGCCGTCGTGGGTCAGCCCGACCAGCCGGTCGTAGACCTCGTCCACCAGGGCGGGCGCCAGCCCGAGGGCCGGTTCGTCGACGATCAGGACGTCCGGCCGGACGATCAGCGCGCGGGCGATGGCGAGCATCTGCTGTTCGCCGCCCGACAACCCGGCGGCCGGGGCGGACATCCGGTCACGCAGCCGTGCCGGCAGCCACTGGACGGTCTCCTCCAGCCGTTCGCGCAGCGCCGGGCCGGTGATGCCGGCCGCGTACGCCGCGACCTCGAGGTTCTCGCGCAGCGACAGCGTCTTGAACAGGCCGCGGCCTTCGGGAGCCAGACTGGTGCGGACGGCGCCGCCCGACTCCCGGGCACCGTGGGCGGGTCGGAGCGAGCCGTGCAGGATGCCGGCGAGGGTGCTCTTGCCTGCGCCGTTGGCCCCCGCGATGCCGAGCACACTTCCTTCGCGGACGTCGAGGTCGATGTCCCGCAGGGCGGCCACACCGCCGTAGGAATGACCTGTCCCGCGCAGGCGGATCAGGCTCTGTTCGCCTACGGTGTCCGGCAGTTGGGCCCGGTTGCCGACCGTGCCCAGGTAGGACGACCGCACCTTCGGGTCCTGGAGCACGGTCTCCGGGGTGCCGTCGCCGATGGTGCGGCCGAAGTCGAAGGCGAGCACGCGGTGGGCGACGGAGAAGAGGTCGTCGAGGACGTGGTCGATGACGACCACGGCGGTGCCGTCGGCGTTGAGACGGCGGATGTGGTGGGCCAGCAGCGCCCGTTCACCGGTGTCGAGGCCGCCGAAGGGCTCGTCCAGGATCAGCAGCCGCGGCCTCTCGGCCATGGCCCGCGCAAGGTCGAGGCGCTTCTGCAGGCCGAAGGGCAGCTCCGTGGGGCGACGGTCGGCCACGTCCGAGAGGCCCACGGAGTGCAGCAACTGCGCCACGGCGTCCCGGTCGCGGGCCCTGACGCGGCGGCGGGTGCACAACACGTTCTCGGCGACGGTGAGTTCGGAGAACACCTCCGCGTGCTGGAAGGTACGGCCGATTCCCAGCCGGCGGCGCGCGGTCGCCCGGGCCCTGAGCAGCGGCCGTCCCGCGAAGTCGACCGTACCGCTCGAGCGTCCGTCGCCGGTCAGCCCGGACAGGACATTCAACAGGGTGGTCTTTCCTGCCCCGTTGGGCCCGATGACGGCCAGGATCTCGTCCTGCCGCACGGACAGGGAGGCGTCCTCGAGGGCCTTGAGTCCGCCGTACGCGACGGACACGTGTTCCAGGTGGAGGAGGGTGGGAGCTTCGCCGCCCGTCCCCGACGGGCGACCGGTGGGCGGGAGTGGCGCGGAGGACTCGGAGGACGGCGCCGGCCCGGTCTCCGGCCGTCGCGCGGAAGGCTCGGGGGACGGCGGTCGCCCGGTTTCCGGTCGTCGCCGTACGCGCCGCAGGATGCCTCGCGCGGGCGTGGCGAGGGACGGTACGACTCCCGCGGGCAGGAAGAGGAGGATCGCGATGAGGACGAGGCCCTGCACCACCGGCTGGGGCATCCCCACGGTGGACGAGAGCGAGGGGCTCCAGGTCAGGTAGATGCCGCCGGCCACGGCGCCGAGGGCCGAGCCGACCCCGCCGAGGACGCACGCCGCGATCAGTGAGATGCCGAAGGCGAGCGAGAACGGGTCCGGGCTGACGAACCCGGTGATCAGACCCAGCAGCACGCCCGCGAAGCTCGTGCACGCGCCGCTCGCTGCGAACGACAGCGACGACTGGGCCTCCGGCGCGATACCGACCGTACGGGCGGCCATCGGATGGGACTTGGCGGCCACCAGGCGCATCCGCAGGGCCGAGGCGCGGGCGGGTACGGCCAGGGCGAGGACCACGGCCGCCGCGCCCACCGCGAGGTACTGGGCCTCCGTGCCACCGCCCGGAAACGTGCCGAGGCCCAGGGCGCTGCGCAACTGGAGCACCGGTACGCCCTGGTCGCCTCCCGTCACGCTGCTCCACCTGTTGACCAGTTCCAGGGTCACCGTGGTGAAGGCGAGGGTCAGCAGGGCGATGTAGAGCACCGAGAACCGGGCGCCCGCGTATCCGAGAAAGGCGCCCAGGGCGGCACCGACGGCGACCGCCCCCAGGACCACCGCCTCCAGCGCCCAGCCGTGCGCGCTGCCGTACGCGGCGAAGTAGGCGCCGACGGCGAAGAACGCGGGGTGACCAACCGACCAGATGCCGGACCAGCCGGCGAGCAGGCCGACCGACAGGACGACGATCGTGTACACGGCCGCGAGTGCCACCGAGTACATCTGGTACGCCGGGATCGCGCCGGCTGCCATGAACACCATGAGCACCGCCGCGGCGGCCGGTCCCAGGGCGGCCCTCGCCAGGACCGAACGGTTGAAGACCATGGATGCGACCCCTCAGACGCGCTGGAAGGTGCGGGTGCCGAACAAGCCCTGGGGGCGGATCAGCAGCACCAGCACGGTGAACGAGAACACGAACGTGTCGCGGAAACTGGCGGAGACGTAGTTCGCCGCCAGGTTGTCCAGGACACCGATGGCCAGCCCGCCGACGACGGCGCCGTACATGCTGGTCAGACCGCCCAGGAAGATCCCGGCGAAGGCCCGGAACAGCGGTGCGGTGAGCGCCGTGGTGGCAAGGCCCGACCGCGGCGCGTACAGGCAGGCTGCCAGCGCGGCGAGCCCGAGGCCGAGGGCCCAGGAGATCCTGGCGAGGCGCTGGGCGCCGAGGCCGACGACCCGGGCGGTCTCGGCCGACTCGGCCACGGCACGCATGGCCGAGCCGAGCGTGGTGCGGGCGAACAGATAGCCCACCAGAGCCATCGCGACCGCGGCGACACCGATCGTCACCAGGCTCTGCACCGGCAGTGCCGCGCCCGACCAGCGCACGGTGCCGTCCACCAGGCTGGGGAAGTCCCGGGGCTGTTCGCCCCAGACCGATCCGGCCAGGTTCTCGGCGATCAGCGAGACTCCCATGGTCACGACGAGCGCGGAGAACAGCTGTCCCTGACCCAGTGGCCGGATCACGGTCTCGCGCACCAGCAGGCCCGCCGCGACGGTGACCGCGACGGCGGCGAGGAGACCCAGCACCGTCGCCACGCCGCGGTCGTGGAGCGAGACCGCCACGTACAGGCCCAGGGTCGCGAGCGACGCCATCGCGAAGTTCACGACGTCCGTGGCCCGGTAGATGATGACCAGCCCGAGGCCCATGAGGCCGTACACGGCTCCACTCGCCACACCGCTGACCAGGACAAGCAGGAACTGACTCACAGTCCCTCCCTCGGGGAAGAGCGCGTTTCGCGCCACGCGTACGGGACGTACGGGCACCGTGGCCAGCGCTAAATCAAAGTGAACTCACTTCAGTAAGCTAGGCAGTGCGGTGCCGGGCAGGCAATACTCGTGCACGGGATTTGTGCGTGCCGCCGCGGGGTGGTCTCAGCGGTCGTCGGCCGGAGGTCTCGCGGCGAGCGCGGTACGGGCCGCCGCCAGCCCGAAGACCAGGGCGGGGGCGAGGCCGCCCGCGTAGGCGCGCCGGTACAGCCCGCCCGCGTCCGCTCCGGCCGCGAGCAGCCCGGGGACCGGCCGGCACCCGTCGGCGCCCGCGTCCCCGGACCCGGACAGGACGCGGGCCGCCGAGTCGATCAGCAGGCCGCCGAAGGTGAACGTGACCGCCGGGGCGGCCTCGATGACATAGAAGGGCGGTTCGTCCAGCGGCCGGGAGTCCAGCAGGCGCCCGGGTGCCGGGGTGCCGCCCGATGCCGCGCAGGCGTTGAACTCCTCGATGCGGTCGCGGATCACGGCGCCGGGATAGCCCCACTCCTCGGGCATCGACACGAAGTCCTCCAGATCCTCCGCCACCGCGCAGCGGGCCCCGGCGCGATGGCACAGCTGGAACTTGTCGACGCCCGGGATGCCCTTGACGTACGAGGCGCTGATCCACTCCCGGTGCACGCGCGCGTCGGCCACCAGCAGACCGCGGGCCCGCGGCCGGTCCAGCAGGGCCATGGCGGTGAGATGGTCGCCGGCCGTCTCGTCGACGAAGCGCTCACCCGTGGTGTCGAAGAGGAGGGCGTGCTCGCTGTAGTAGAGCGCGAGGTCGACGAAGCGAGCGGGGTCGGAAAGGGAGACGCCGGCCGGCATCAGGTGGCCGTAGAAGCCGGCGTCCTTCGCGCCGAACTCCGCTCCCGCGGCACGGCCGAGCGCCAGCCCGTCGCCGCGGCTGTGCGGGTTGGCCCGCAGGGCGACGTCCGCGGCCTGTGGATGAAGGTGCCGGGTGCGCAGCTCGGGATCGCCCTGGAAGCCGCCGGTCGCGAGCAGGGTCCAGGTGGCCTCGATGCGGCGTGCCGAGCCGTCCGGCATGAGGCACTCGGCCCCCGTCACCCGGCCGTTCTCCGTCAGGAGGGTGCGGGTCCAGGTGCCGGTCAGTACCTCCTGGCCCCGGTCCCGGACGAGCCGTTCGCAGGTGTCGAGGTAGTGGTTGGTGTCGACCTGGTGCCCGCGGCCGAAGCCGAGCACGGGCACCGGCGGCCTGCACTCCACCCCGAGCGACCGGACCCAGGCCACCCCGTCGGCGAAGCTGTCGACCAGAGCGGCCGCCAGCTCCGGATCGCCGTCCGGATTGACCCGGCGCAACTCCCCGACCGTCGGGGCGGTCCAGATGAAGCCGGCGAAGCGCGCGGAACCACCCACGCGTTCCGCCTTCTCCACCAGCACCACCGAGCCGCCCCCCGCCGCCACCCGGGCCGCGGCAGAAAGCCCCGCCATGCCGCCCCCGATCACCAGCAGATCCACCGTGTCCGCGCCCATGGGCAGTCCTCCGCCTCTGTGTCATCGAGTGAGACATGACGCTAATTGAACTCACTTCTGTAGTCGAGTGGTCGGTGCGGACGCACTGCGGCGGTGCGGTTTCGGCCGGGTCGGTGCCCAGCCCGGGAACTCGCCCAGCAGTTGGCGGTCCGCTCAGTCGGGAACGACGACGGCGCGCCCTCGCACCGTGCCCGCGCGCAGCCGCTCGAACGCTTCCGGGGCGCTCGACAGGGCGTACCGCTCGACCTCCACGCGCAGGGCGCCCTCGCGGGCCAGCGCGAGTACCCGTTCGAGCTCGGGCAGGGTTCCCCAGAAGGGCAGCGAGATCCGCGTCCCGGGAGGGAGCGCGCCGGGTTTGCGGACCGTCAGTTCGCCGCCCCCGCTGCCGACGACGACCAGTTCCCCGCCGGCCCGCAGTACGGCGACGGCGAGCTCCAGGCTGGAGCGGCTGCCCGCGAAGTCGAGTACGGCCACCGCTCCGGTCCCGCCCGTCCGGGCCCGCAGGACCCGGACGGTGTCGGTGCGCAGCAGCGTCGCGAAGTGCGCGCCGCAGGCGTCGGCCAGGGCCAGCGCCTCCTCCCGTACGTCCACGGCCAGCACCTGCGCGGTGGTCGTGGCCCGCAGGATCTGCACCGCCAGGTGGCCCAGCCCGCCGACGCCGAGAACCACCACGCTCGCGCCGTCGGCCAGGGGGCGCCCCGCGGCGGTGACGGCGTGGTACGCGGTGAGCCCGGCGTCCGTCAGCGGCGCCGCCTGGGCCGCGTCCAGGTCGCCGACCGGGACCAGTAGCCGCCCGGACGGCACGAGCACCGTGTCGGCCATGCCGCCGTCGCGGCCCAGCCCCGCCCCGGTGCCGGCCAGCTCCCGGTCGAGGTCCGGTCGGCGGTCGCAGTAGTTCTCCGCGCCCGCAGCGCAGTTGGCGCACCGCCCGCAGCCCCACGGCCCGTACACGGCGACGCGCTCGCCGACGGCCGGACCCACGGCCCGCGGGCCCCGCTCCAGCACCCGGCCGGCGATCTCGTGGCCGAGGGTGAACGGAATGCGGTAGGGGAGGCCGCCCGGAGCCGCGTCGGCGACGTGGAGGTCCGACCGGCACAGCCCGGCGGCCTCGACCCGCACCAGCACTTGCTCGCCCGTGGGCGTCGGCTGCGGCAGTTCGGTGAGGACGGGCCGCCCGCCCCAGCGCGTCAGCCGGACCGCTCTTGTTCTGGCTGTTGACATGGCCGAGACGGTAACAAAAATGAAGTCAGTTCAATAGAGTGGAAGAGGACGGACGGAGAGGTGACCGCTATGGGTGACGAACGCGCTGACAGGAGGGCGGGCCGGTTCGGCGGACGCATCGCACTGGTCACCGGTGCGGGTTCCGGTATCGGAGCCGCGGTCGCCCGGCGACTCGCGGACCAGGGCGCGGAGGTCTTCGCCGCCGACCTCGACGGCACCGCCGTCGCGGCCGTGGCCGAGGAACTGCCCGGCGCCCACGGGCTGACCGTGGATGTCGCGGACCCCGCACAGGTCGGCCGGGCGTTCGCGGAAGCGGCCTCGGCGCACGGGCGCCTGGACGTCGTGGTGCACGCGGCCGGTGTGGACGACCCCGCCACCAAGGAGTGGATCGCCGAGGCGCTGCTCGAGGACCGGCCGACCGAGGTGACCACGAGACTCGGCGACGACGCGTGGCGGCGCGTGCTGCGGGTCAACCTCGACGGCACCTTCCACGTGCTGCGCGCCGCACTGCGCGTCATGGTGCCCCACGGAGCCGGAGCGGTCGTCACCGTCGGCTCCTCCTCGGCCTTCGACACCTTGGCCGGCTACCCGCACTACGCGGCGTCGAAGGCCGGCGCGCACGCGCTGAGCCAGGCCGTTGCCAAGGAGGCGATCGCCTTCGGGGTCCGCGTCAACACGGTGGCGCCGGGGCCGACGGAGACGGGCATGGCGGCGCGCACGCCCGCGGCGCTGCGGCGAGGCTTCGCCGGCCCGCGGGTCCGGCCCTATGCCACGCCGGAGGAGATCGCCGACATCGCCCTGTTCCTGGCGAGCGAGGACGCGGCGAATCTCGTGGGCGCGGTCCTGCTGGCCAACGGCGGACGGTTCACGGTGTGAGGGAGGTTCGGATGATCCGGCTCGATGTCGATCCCGCGCTGCTGCTGGAGAGCGAGGAGCGGCGCCAACTGCGAGCGGTGCTGAGGGATGTGTTCACCGAATCCTGCGGGCCCGGTCAGGTGCGCGAACAGGCCGCGAGCCCGCGCGGATTCGACCGGGCGTTGTGGGACAGGCTCGCCGGCGAGATCGGCGTGCACGGCCTCGCCGTTCCCGAGGAGTACGGCGGCGCCGGCTACACCTACGCCGAACTCGCCGTCGCCCTGGAGGAGACGGGGCGCGTGCTGTGCCCCGCGCCGCTGCTGCCGACGGTCGTGCTGGCCGGGGAGGCCCTGCTGGCCTGCGGGGACCAGCGCTCCTGCGAACGGTGGCTGCCGGGCATCGCCTCAGGAGCCGGCACGGCCACCGTGGCCGGACTGCTGCACCCGGCCCAGGTCACGGCCGAGCGTGGCCCCGACGGCTGGGTGCTGCGCGGCGAGGCGGACTTCGTACCCGACGGCGAGGGCGCCGATCTGCTGCTGACCACCGCTCGCGCCCCGGACGGGGAACGGCTGTTCGCCTGCGTACCCGACGCCGCGACCTGCCGTCGTACGGCGCGCCGTGTCCTCGACCCCACCCGGCGCCAGGCGCAGATCCGCTTCACGGGAGCCGCCGCCGATCCGGTCGGCGAGCCGGGGCAGGTTCCGGTGATCGCCGCCGCGGTGCTGGACGCCGGACGGGTGGCACTGGCCGCCGAGCATGTGGGAGGCAGCGCCCACGCGCTGGCCGCGACCCTGGACTTCGTGTCCCACCGAACTCAGTTCGGTCGGGTCGTCGGATCCTTCCAGGCGATCAAGCACCGGCTGGCCGACCTCCTCGTCGCGGTCGAGGGTGCCCGCTCCGTGTCGTCGTACGCGAGTGCCTGCCTGGCCGCGCGGCGGCCGGACCTGCCCGTGGCCGCGACCGCCGCGGCGGTCGCCTGCTCCCGTGCCTATCGCCTGGCCACCGCCGAATACGTCCAGCTCCACGGTGGAATCGGCTTCACCTGGGAGCATCCGGCCCACCTCTACGTGCGCCGCGCCAGAGCTGACGAGGCGCTGTTCGGTACAGGTGACGACCACGGCCTGCGCCTGGCCGGGCTGCTCGGCCTCGCCGGCCGGGGCGACTGACCACTCGTCGGCCGCCGCCCCCCCGGACCATTGACAGGGGCATCTACCGCGCCCAGAATCGAACTCAATTCAGTTCAGTTTGGAGGAACTCATGGCAGTCGAAGACGAGATCCAGTTCGAGCGGGACGGGCAGGTGGCGCGGGTCTGGCTGAACCGCCCGCACAAGAAGAACTGCGTGACCGTGCCGATCCTCAACCGCCTCGACGAGATCATCACCGAGGTCGACGCGGACCCCGAACTGCGCGTGCTGGTGCTGCGCGGGCGCGGCAACACCTTCTGCTCCGGGTTCGACCTGGACAGCCTCAAGGCCGACTTCGTCGGCAGGTCCAACGCGATCGACGTCGCCGTGCTGTCGGCCAAGGTCTGCGACCGGCTGTACTCGATGAAGACCCCGTCGATCGCCGTCCTCGAAGGGCATGTCACCGCCGGCGGCTTCGAGCTGATGATCTCCTGCGACTTCGCGATCGCCGCGGACGACGCCCTGATCGGCGACTTCCACATCCGCCGCGCCCTGTTCGGCGGAGCGGGGCCGATCTACCGGGTACCCCGCATGATCGGCGTCCGCAAGACCAAGGAGCTCATGCTCACCGGCAAGCTGCTCACCGGGGTCGAGGCCGCCGGGTTCGGGCTCATCAATTCCTCGGCGCCCGCCGACAAGCTCGACGCCACCGTCGAGGAGTTCGCCGACCAACTCGTCGACAAGAGCCCCTTCACCATGTGGATCACCAAGATGACCATCGACCGGAGTCTCGACGCGGACATCCAGTCCCTGATGGTCATGGAACACCTCGCCGTCGGCGTGATGCTCAACTCCGAGGACGCGGCGGAGGGCGTGGCGGCCTTCCTGGAGAAGCGGGAACCGCAGTGGAAGGGCCGCTGAGCGCCGCGGCGGAGACCGGGAGCCGACTGCGCGGCTCCCGCTGCGCCGACTGCGCGGTGGCCGCCTACCCGGCCCGCCCCGGGTGCCCCCGCTGCGGGGGACCGGCCGAGCCGGTCGCGCTCTCCGCGACGGGCACGCTGTGGACCTGGACCGTGCAGTGGTACGCGCCCAAGTCGCCGCCGTACGTCCCGCCCGCCGCCGGGTTCACGCCGTTCACCGTCGGATACGTCGAACTCCCGGAAGGCGTCAGGGTGCTGGCCGCCCTGGACATCCGGCCCGAAGACGCGGAGATCGGCATGCCGGTCACCGTCACCGCCGGGGACGGCGTGCCGAGGGCCACGGGAGCCGTCCTGTGAGCGGCGAGGACGTGCTCGTCTGCGGTACCGGGATCACCTCCTTCGCCCGGACGGAGGCGAGCGGCCGGGAACTGGCCGTGCAGGCCGTACGCGCTGCGCTCCAGGACGCCGGACTGCCGTGGTCGCGGGTGCAGGCCGCCTACGGCGGCAGCGACGCGGCCGGCAACGCCGACACCCTGGTCGCCGAACTGGGCCTGACCGGCGTGCCGTTCACCAACGTCCGCAACGGCTGCGCCACCGGCGCCAGCGCACTGGTGGCGGCCGTCCACGCGATCCGGTCGGGGGCGGCGGACACGGCGCTCGCCGTCGGCTTCGACAAACACCCGCGCGGCGCCTTCGCCCCACGGCCCGCCGACTGGGGGCTCGACGAGGCCTACGGCCGCGACGGGCTGATGGTCACCACACAGTTCTTCGCGATGAAGATCCAGCGGTACATGCACGACCACGGCATCAGCCGCCGCACCCTCGCCCTGGTCGCCGAGAAGGCGTACGCGAACGGCGCGCTCAACCCGCTTGCCTGGCGGCGCAAGCCGCTCGACGCCGACGAGATCCTCGCGTCCGGCATGGTCAACGACCCGCTGACCCGGTACATGTTCTGCTCGCCCGGCCAGGGCGCGGTCGCCCTGGTCCTGTGCAGCCGTGCCGTGGCCAGTGAACTCGGCGGTACCCCGGTCACGCTGCGGGCGGCCGTCGTACGGACCCGCCGGTTCGGCTCCTTCGAGGTGTTCAGCCCCTGGGCGCCGCCCGGGACCCCGGCCAGCGTGAGCGCGGACGCCGCGCGACACGCCTTCGAGGAAGCCGGGCTGGGCCCGGGAGACATCGACGTGTGCCAGCTCCAGGACACCGAGAGCGGCGCCGAGGTGATGCACCTGGCCGAGTGCGGCTTCTGCGCACACGGCGAACAGGAGTCGCTCATCCCCTTCGGGGCGACCGGCATCGGCGGCTCGCTGCCGGTCAACACCGACGGCGGCTGCATCGCCAACGGAGAACCTGTCGGCGCCTCGGGGCTGCGCCAGGTCCACGAGGTCGTACAGCAGTTGCGGGGCCGGGCCGGCGAACGCCAGGTGCCGGGTGATCCGGCGGCCGGCTTCACCCATGTGTACGGGGCGCCGGGCGTCAGCGCCTGCACCGTGCTGACCCGCTGAGCGCATCGAGACGCATCGAGACGCATCGAGACATCGAGGAGAAGAAGGGAGGTCGGACGACCATGAGCGGCATTCCCGAGCCGGCGGAGTTCCGTGCCGAGGCCCGGAACTGGCTGACCGGCGTGGCGAAGGAGCGCGCCGTGCACCAGGGCTGGGGCCGCGGCGACGACTCGGTGGCGGTCTTCGAGAACTGGACCGAAGCGGAAGAGCGCGCGCAGACCGAGCTGATACGGCGGTGGGAGCGCACCCGGTACGACCAGGGCTGGGGTGCACTCGACTGGCCACCGGACTACGGAGGCCGTGAACTCCCCTCGTTCTACGAACAGTTGTACCGGGCCGAGGAAGCGGCCTTCGACGTGCCGCGGCGCACCGAGGTCTTCCCGGTCACCCGTCAACTCGTCGCGCCGGCCATCCGTATCTGGGGCACGGACGAACAGCAGCGGCGCTGGCTGCGCCCCATGCTCCGCACCGACGAACTCGCCTGCCAGCTCTTCTCGGAGACCGAGGCCGGTTCCGACCTGGCCGGCGTCCGTACCCGGGCCGTACGGGAGGGCGACGGCTGGGTGGTGCGCGGACACAAGATCTGGACGTCCGGTGCCCGGGTCGCCACCTGGGGCGTCACCGTGTGCCGCACCGACCCCGACGCCCCCAAACACGCGGGCATCACGGTCCTCCTGGTCAGGATGGACGCGCCGGGCGTGACCGTACGGCCCATCCGGCAGATGACCGGCGGCTCCAGCTTCAACGAGGTCTACCTGGACGACGTCTTCGTACCCGACACCGACCGGCTCGGCCCGGTCGGCGAGGGCTGGCGGGTCACCCTCACCGTGCTCGCCGCCGAGCGCCTCGACTCCGGCGGCCTCGGCCTGGACAACGCCGAGCGCGCCCTGGACCTCGCCCGGCGTCTGCCCCGCCCGCTCACCGCCGGAGAACAGCTGCAGGCGGCCGACCTCTACGTCCGCACGCTGGTCCAGAGGCTCACCGGACTGCGGGTGACGGCGGCTCTGGCGGCCGGCCGGGAACCGGGCGCCGAGGCATCGGTCGGCAAGCTGCACGCCACCGCGACCATGCGCGCCACCACCGACCTCGCCCAGCAGCTCCTCGGACCACAGCTGGCGGCCGACACGGGGGAGTGGGGCACCTTCGCCTGGACCGAGCACCTGCTCGGCGCCCCTGGCTACCGCATCGCCGGCGGCAGCGACGAGATCCAGCGCAACATCCTGGCCGAGCGCGTGCTAGGGCTGCCCAAAGAGCCGAAGGGGACAGGAAGTTGAGTACGACGACCGAGACGGCCGAACTCGGACGGCGGGTCCGTGAACGGCTCGCGGTCCGGCACCCGCACGACCTGCCGGGCGACCTGCACACCCTGCCCGGCGGCCACTCGGGCCTCACCTACTCCGTCACGGCGGGCGAGGTGTCGTACGTGGTGAAGGCGGTGCCACCGGGACAGCGCGCCGTGGGCCGCAACGACGTGCTGCGGCAGGCCCGGATCCTGCGCGCACTCGCCTGGTCGCCGGTTCCCGTCCCGGCCGTCATGGCCGTGGACGAGACCGAACCGGCCTGGTTCGCCATGGAGTTCGTGGAAGGCGAGGCGGTCGAGCCGGTCCTCGACGAGCACCGTGTGGATCCCGGACTGTGCCGGACCCGCATGCTCGCCCTGGCCGACGTGCTCAGGGACCTGCACGGGACGCCGGGTCCCGAGGCGGCCGAACCTCTCGACGCGGCAGGGGAGCTGGAGCGGTGGAGCCGCACCATGCGAGCCGTTCCGGACGGACTCCGCCCCGGCTCCGAGGAAGTCCTGCGCACACTGGCCGCGGGCATCCCCGACAGCACGGCCCCCACTCTCACCCACGGCGACTTCCGTCTCGGCAACGTCCTGTGCCGGGGCGAGCGGCCGGCGGCCGTCGTCGACTGGGAGATCTGGGGGTACGGCGATCCGCGCATCGACCTCGCGTGGTTCCTCCTCTTCGCCGACCACCGCAACTTCCCCCGCCTCGGCCGTGTCGTCCCCGGCCTGCCCACCGAGGCAGAGCTGCTCACCGCCTACCTCGACGGCCGTCCCGAACCGCCCGCCCTCGACTGGTTCCGTGCCCTGGCCCGCACCAAGATGGCCGCGATCATGGGGCACAACCTGCGCAGGCACCGCGAGGGCAAGCACCACGACCCCGACCAGGAGCGGCTGCCCCCGACCATCGCGGCCATGATCCGCACGGCCGGCGACATCCTCGCCCAACGGTCCCGACGGTCCTGAAGGAGACGCACCATGGATTTCGGACTCTCGCCGAGGGCCGAGGAACTCCGTTCGCGCATGGCCGCGTTCATGGCGGAGTACGTCCTGCCCGCCGAGCCCGTCCACGACCGCCAGCTCGCCGAAGCCGAAGACCCGCACGAACTCCCCCCGATCATGCGGGAGCTGAAGGAGAAGGCGCGCGCCGAGGGGCTGTGGAACCTCTTCCTCGCCCACGGTGACCGGGGCGCGGGCCTCACCAACCTCGAGTACGCGCCACTCGCCGAGCTGGCGGGACGCTCCATCATCGGGCCCGAGGTCTTCAACTGCTCGGCACCGGACACCGGCAACATGGAACTCCTCGCCCTCTTCGGCACACCGGAACAGCAGGACCGCTGGCTGCGACCACTCCTGGCCGCCGAGATCCGCTCCTGCTTCGCCATGACCGAACCCGAGGTGGCGAGCTCCGACGCGCGCAACATCCGCACCCGCATCACCCGGGAGGGCGACGAGTACGTCGTCAACGGGCACAAGTGGTACACCTCCGGGATCCTCGACCCGGACTGCCGGCTGATCATCCTGATGGGGGTCTCCGACCCGGACGCCCCCACCTACCGGCAGCAGAGCATGCTGCTGATCCCGCGCGACACCCCCGGCATCACGGTCCTGCGTGATCTGCCGATGTTCGGCTACACCGACCGCTGCGGACACGGCGACGTGCTCTTCGAGGACGTACGCGTGCCCGCGTCCGCGCTGCTCGGCGGCGAGGGCGAGGGATTCGCCCTGGCACAAGGGCGGCTGGGCCCCGGCCGTATGCACTACGCCATGCGCGCGGTCGGATTCGCCGAACGCGCCCTGGAGCTGATGTGCCGCCGGGCCCTGACCCGGAGCGCCTTCGGAGGGCCACTCGCCGAACAGGGCGTCGTACGCGAGTGGATCGCCCGCAGCCGCATCGAGATCGAGCAACTGCGCCTGCTGGTCCTGAAGTCGGCCTGGCTGATGGACACCTCGGGCAACGCGGCCGCCCGTACCGAAGTCGCCGCGATCAAGGTGGCCGCGCTGGAGGTGGCCCACCGGGTGGTCGACCGTGCGGTCCAGGCGCACGGGGCGGCCGGGGTCAGCGACGACACCGTGCTGGCGCGCCTGTACGCCATCACCCGCGCGCTGCGGATCGCGGACGGGCCGGACGAGGTGCATCTGCGCACCGTCGCACGGCGCGAACTGGCCAGGTATCCGGAGGAGTCGGCATGAACGCACAGGCACGTGACGCACACGCACTGGACGGGCGGGTGGCCGTGATCACCGGCGGCTCGCGGGGGATCGGTCTCGGCATCGCGAAGGCGTACCGGGAGGCGGGCGCCCACGTGGTGATCGCCGCCCGCAAACCGGACGGACTGGCCGCCGCCCGCGAGGAGTTGTTGCGGGTCAAGGGCGACGGCGAGGTGCACGAGGTGGTCGCCCACGCGGGCCGGCCGGAGGACGCCGAGCGGTGTGCCCAGGAGACCATGGACCGCTTCGGCCGACTCGACGTGCTCGTCAACAACGCGGCCACCAACCCGTACATGGGCCCCCTCCTCGACCTCGATCCGTCGCGCGCCCAGAAGACCGTCGAGGTCAACCAGTACGGCACGGTCGTCTGGACCCGGTACGCCTGGCGGGCATGGATGCGGGAGCACGGGGGAGCCGTCGTCAACATCGCCTCCGTCGGCGGGCTGGTCGTCGATCCGCACATCGGCTGGTACAACGCCACCAAGGCGGCGATCCTCCATCTGACCCGGCAACTCGCCTACGAACTCGGGCCCCACGCCCGGGTGAACGCGATCGCACCCGGCCTGATCAAGACCGAACTGGCGCGGGCCGTCTGGGAGCCGAGGGAGCCGATCCTGACCGCGAAGCTGCCCCTGCGCAGGCTGGGAACGGTCGAGGACGTGGCGAACGCGGCCGTGTTCCTCGCGTCCGAGGCCTCCTCCTGGATGACGGGCCAGACACTGGTCCTGGACGGTGGGGCGACCGCCCTGCCGATCGGGGTGGACGGGTGAGCGGCGCGGCCGTGGGACTGTTCTCGCTGGAGGGCCGGACGGCTGTGGTCACCGGGGCGTCGTCGGGGCTGGGCGCTCGTTTCGCCACGGTGCTCGCGGCAGCCGGGGCCACCGTGTTCGCGGCGGCCAGACGACCGGACCGGCTGAAGGAACTGGCCGACGGCGACCCGCGCATCCACCCCGTCGTCTGCGATGTGGCGAGAGAAGCGGACCGTGTCCGGCTGACCGGGACCGCCCTCGAGCACACCGGCAGGCTCGACGTGCTGGTCAACAACGCGGGGGCGTCCGGTGCCGTACGGGCCCAGGACGAGAGCCCCGGTGACTTCGCGGACGTCCTGGCCGTCAACCTCGTGGCACCGTTCCACCTGGCCCGGCTGCTCGCCGAGGCAGGGCGCGATCATGACCGTACGAGGTCCGTCGTCAATGTCTCGTCCGTCCTCGGGCTCGTCTCCGGTGCCCCGCTCGGTGGCGCCGCCTACGCCGCCTCCAAGGCCGGGCTCCTCGGGCTGACACGCGAGCTGGCCGGGCAGTGGGGAGGGTCGGGGATACGCGTGAACGCCCTCGCCCCCGGCTGGTTCCGCTCCGAGATGACCGACGAGCTGTTCGCCGACGAACGCTCCCGGCGCTGGGTGGAGCGCGGCACGATGCTCGGGCGCGGAGGCGCACCGGGCGAACTCGACGGCGCGCTGCTCTACCTGGCCTCGGACGCGTCCTCGTACTGCACCGGCCAGGTGCTCATCGTGGACGGCGGGTGGACGGCGCGATGAGGGTCACGGTCGAGACCGACGACGACGGGGTGGCCCACGTCGAGATGTGCCGGGGCTCGGGCAACGCGATCGACCTCGCGATGGCCAGGGGGCTGCTGGCGGCGGCGCGGGAGTGCGAGGCGGCCCGGGTGCGGGCGGTGCTGCTCACCGGGCGGGGGCGCTCCTTCTGCGTGGGCGGCGACCTGAAGGAGTTCGGTGCCCTGCCCCGGGAACGGCTGGCCGGGCATCTCACCGACGTCACCGACGCACTGCACGGGGCGCTGCGGGTCTTCTCCGGGCTCGACGCCCCGCTGGTCGTGGCCGTACAGGGGGCCGTGGCCGGGGCCGGACTCGGGCTCGCCATGGCCGCCGACCTCGGTTTCGCCGCCACGGACGCCGGCTTCACGGCCGCGTACACCGCGATCGGCTACTCGCCGGACGCCGGGGTGAGCTGGCTGCTGCCCCGGCTCGTCGGCCCCAAGCGGGCGCTGGACCTGCTGCTGACCAACCGCCGGGTGCCCGCCGGGGAAGCGCTGGAGATCGGGCTCGTGAGCAGGGTCGTCGCACCGGAGCGGCTCCGGGAGGAGGCCGTGGCCGCCGCGAGGACGCTTGCGCGGGGGGCCACCGAGACGTACGGCGTGACCCGGCGCCTGGTCGCCGGCGCGTTCTCGGCCGGACTGGACGAACAGCTCGACACGGAGGCCCGCCGACTGGCCGCTGCCGCGGTGTCCGTGGAGGGGCGGGAGGGCATGGCCGCGTTCCTCGGCCGGCGGAGGCCGGACTTCGCGCGTGCGGAAGACCGGTGACCGAGCGGGGTCGCCCGCAGGCTTGCGTCCCGTCGATTCGAAGCCAACCTGAACTTGGGTCTACTCTCGGACGACCGGACGGCGATCGGAACCGGCCGTGGAGCAGAGGGAGAGACGATGGCAAGGGCACGGATCGTGGATCCGGAGGAGGGGCCCAGGTCGAAGCGGGCGGCCATCCTGGTGGCCGCGGTGGAGCGGTTCGGGGAGGACGGCTACGAGAGCACCAAGTGGTCCGAGGTGGCCGACCGGGTCGGCATCGGGCAGACCGCGCTCTACCACTACTTCGAGTCGAAGGCCCACTGCCTGCTCACCATCATGCGCCTGGAGCTCCAGCGCTCCCACGACCAGTTCGTCGAGGCCACCAAGGACCTGACGGAGCCGGTCGAGGAGGTGCGCGCCGCGGTACGCTCCGCCTTCGCGGTCAGCGAGCAGGAGATCCGCCAGATGCGCATCCTCCAGGCCAACATGTCCCTGCTGGCCAACCCCCGCAAGTCCAAGCGGGAGGAGACCGAGCGGGTCGCCGCACGGCAGCTGGTGCAGATGGTCGAGCGGGACTGGACGAACCTGCTGATGCGGGGCATGTCCAAGGGGGCGTTCCCGCTGCGCGACGCCCACACCCTCGGCCTGTCCGTGCTCGGCATGATCGTCAGCGTCTGGCGCTGGTACCGCCCGACCGGAGCGATCCCCCTCGCCGAGATCAGCGAGATGATCGAGGGATGCGTGGTGCGCATGGTCGCCGAATAGTCTCCGGCTCCGTCCCGCCTCTTGTCGGGGCCGGGGCGGCCGTCCTACAGTCAAACTGAACTGAACTCAGGTTGCTTCAAGGGGTGCGAGGGAGAGGGATCGGCAATGGTGCTGCGCGCATACATGGCCCGTATGGACGGCCAGGATCCGGAGAAGGCCCTGGAGTTGGTGGAGCCCGGCTTCCGTTTCCTCATCGCCCTGCCGGGCGGCGACCGGAGCGGGACCTCCCGCGAGGAGTTCGCCGCGTACATAGCGGGGCGCCAGGCCGTGGACCGTACCCATGACATCAGGAGGTTCGCGATCGACGGCGATGTGGAGACGGCGTACGGCTTCGTCGTCGAGAAGGGCGTCACCACGGGGGCGTTCCTCTCCGCCGCGCAGATCTCGCCCGCCGGGCTGATGGCCCGCTACCAGTCCTTCTTCACCACCGACTTCGACCTCGTGGACCGGCCGTGACCGCCCCGGCGGCGCAGTCCACCGCGGCGTTCCTGACCCGGTGGTTCGCCCTCCTCGACAGCGAGGACGCCGACCACGTCCTGGACCTGATCAGTGACGACTTCTCCTTCTCCCTCCTCTTCTCGACCGGTGGCGGTGGCGCGACCGACTTCCACGGCGGCCGGGCCGAGCTGGCGGGCTACCTCGCCCAGCGCGAGGTGGGCGTCCGCACGCACCACCTGCTCACCGCGAGCACCGCGGGCCTGGACGAACTGTTCCTTGGGGAGGTTCGGCGCTCCGGGGTACCGGAGGCCACCTTCGTGGCAGGCGCCCGCCTCGACGGCACCGGCCGGCTGCGCCGCCTGATGATCGGACGCTCGCCCGAGGTGCTGTTCACCTGAGAAGCCCGAGGAGGGCGCCATGTACAACCTGATCCTGCTGGCCGCCCGGCCGCCCGAGTGGACGCACGAACGGTTCATCGGCTGGTGGCGCGGCGAACACGCCGAACTCACCCGCGTCCTGCCCGGGCTGCGCTCCTGGCGGCACACCGACATCGACACGGCCCTCGAACCGCGCTCCGAGGGCTGGGACGGGGTCTCCGTCCTGGGCTTCGACACCGCCGAGGACCTGCGCACGGCACTCGCCAGCCCCGAGTGGGCGGCCGCGGTCGCCCAGGTCGGGGACATGCGGGGCCGGCGGATCGCCGTCCTGGGCGGCGAGACGGAGCTGTACCCGGGCTGAGCACGCCCGTCCGGGACGGACCTTCATCAACACCCTTCGCGCGAAGAGGCGAGGAAGCAGCGGATGCGACAGACAGTGCGGGAGTTCCAGGAACGCGCGGAGAACACCGACTTCACAGCCGTCGTCGACGACTTCGGCCGGCACGGCGCGCGTGACCTGCTGGCGCACGCGGCCGAACTGGCCCACGCCATGGCACCGGACGGAGCGCCCGGCGGGACCGTACTGCTCCAGGCCGACAACTCCTGGCGCACCGTCGCCGCGACCCTCGCCGTGGGGCTGACCGGCGGGGTCCTGGCACTGGTCAACCGGCACACGACCGAGGCCGAGTTCACGGCGGTGCTGGAGGACATCCGCCCCGACGCAGTCGTCGCCGAACCGTCCGCGGCCGAGACATGGCAGGCCCGGGACGGCGTCGCGGCCACCGGGAAAGGTGTCGCGGATGTGCGGACGGCCGACGCCCTCGACGGCTGGGAGGTGCTCGCCGGCCACGGCCCGCACGATGTCTCCCGCTGGTCCGGCGGCACGCTCATCGGCCTCACCTCCGGCTCCACCGGGCGGCCCAAAGGGGTGGTCCAGTCCGAGGGCGCCCTGCGCTACGCATGCGCCCGCACCGCGGAGATCAACAGGCTGCGCGACGGCGACGCGGTGGCCGCGATCGTGCCCCTCTCCTCGACCGCCGCCTACTGCTTCGGCGTGGGCATGGCACTGATGCTGGGCGGCCCGCTCGTCCTCAGCGGCCGGTGGGACCGCGAGGAGGCACTGGCGCGGATGTCCGCGAACGACGTCCGATGGACCATGTGCGTGCCGACCATGGCACTTCAGATGGGCTCCGCGGCCGCCGGATCACGGGTCCTCGAAGGCGTTCGCTCGATCACCGTCGGCGGCGGTCCCATGGACCGCGGCGCCCTCGGCCGTGCCGAACGCTCGCTCGGGACCCGGATCCTGCGCGTCTTCGGCATGTCCGAATGCCTCGGGCACACCTCCCCGAGCCCCGACGACCCCGAGGAGATCCGGCTGGGCCGGGACGGACGCCCGTTCCCCGGCACCGAGTTGCGCGCGGTCGGCGCCGACGGCACCGTCCTGGGCCCCGGCCTGACCGGCCGGGCCGAGGTCCGCGGCCCCTCCCTGTTCCTCGGTTACGCCCGCGACGGCAAGGTCGAACCGCCCGCCCTCACCCCGGACGGCTTCTTCCCCACCGGGGACCTGCTGGTGACCGGCGACGACGGGACGGTCACCGTCATGGGCCGGGAGAAGGACGTCATCATCCGGGGCGGCCGCAACCTCGACATCACGGAGATCGAACGCGCCGTCGCCGCCCACCCGGGTGTCGCCCGCGCCTGTGTGGTGCCCGTACCGGACCCGCTGCTCGGCGAACGGGCGGCCGTGCTCGTGGTCACGGAGGACGACCGCGACGGCATCGGCCTCGACGACATCACCGCACACCTCGACCGCACCGGCCTCTCCAAGGCCAAGTGGCCCGAATTCGCCTTCACCGTGACCGAGTTGCCCCAGACCACGGTGGGCAAGCTCGACCGCTCAGGAGCCCGCAGACTCGCACACGAGCTGCACACCCGGCTCACCCCGGAGCCGGCCCCGCAACCGCACCGGCAAGGAGACGCATGACCACCCCCACGACCCGCACCTCCCGCTTCGACCGCGGCCGGTGGGCGGAGGCGGGAGCCGAGACCGTACGGCCCGGCGTCCACCGCATCCCGCTCCCGCTGCCGGACGACGGACTGCGGGCGGTCAACGTGTACGCGCTGGAAGGCCTCGCGGACGGGCTGGTCCTGATCGACGGGGGCTGGTCGATCCCCGAGTCCCGCACGGCACTGGAGGAGGCGCTCGCCGAGATCGGCCACGACCTCGGCGAGATCAGCCACATCCTGGTCACCCACATCCACCGCGACCACTACACCCAGGCCGTGACGCTGCGCAGGCTGCTCGGCTCCCGGGTCTACCTGGGCTCCGGCGAACGCCGCGGCCTGGAACTGCTCGGATCACTGCGCACGACGCAGCCGGCCGGTTCGCTGGAGACACTGACGCGGTCCGGTGCGGGCGAACTCGCCGAGCGGGTGGCCGCGATGGACCACGGTGACTTCGACCCGAGGGTGTGGGAGGCCCCGGATCGCTGGCTGGAGGCGGAGGAAATCCGGTTCGGCGACGCGACGTTGCAGGTCGTCCCGACCCCGGGCCACACCCGGGGACACGTCGTCTATCTGGACCGGGCCCGGGGCCTGCTGTTCTCCGGGGACCACGTCCTGCCCCACATCACCCCGTCCATCGGCTTCGAACTCGGCCCTGCCGAACTGCCGTTGGGCGACTATCTCGACTCGCTCCGGATGCTGACGACGCTCTCGGACGCCCGGCTGCTGCCCGCGCACGGCCCGGTGGGCGACAGCGTGCACAGCAGGGTCGGAGAGCTGCTGGCCCATCACGACGACCGGCTCGCCCAGACCCTGGCGGTCCTCGGCGACCGCACCCTGAACGCCCACGACGTGGCCGGTGAACTGGGATGGACGCGGCGCAAGGTGCCCTTCGCCGACCTGAACGCCTTCAACCAGATGCTCGCGGTCAACGAGACCGCGGCCCACCTCGACGTACTGGCGGCCCGCGGTCACGTCCGGCGCACCCGGTCGGGCGACGGTGTCGACCGCTACACCGCGCCCTCTGGGACCGCCGCGGGTTAACGTGCCGTCCAGCCTCCGTCGACATACAGCTCCGAGCCGGTCATGAAGCTCGCGTCGTCGGAGGCCAGGAACGCCACGGCCGCCGCGACCTCCTCGGGAGTACCGAGCCGGCCGAGCGGTGTGCCGTCGAGCATCGCCGCCAACCGCGGTGTGTCCCGCCACAGTTCACGGGACCGCGGTGTCTCGATGAAGCCGGGATGCAGGGAGTTGACCCGGACGCCGCGCCTGGCCCAGTGCAATGCGGCGTTCTTCGTCATGAGACGCACGGCGCCCTTGGCCGCGTGGTACGAGAACTGGGAGCCGAAGCCGCCGACCGTACCGAAGATCGACGCGACGTTGACGACCGAGCCGCCCCCCGAACGCTCGATGGCCGCGCCGGCGTGCTTCATACCGAGCCAGACACCGGTCTGGGTCACCCCGATCACCTGGTCCCAGGAGTCCCGGGTCTCCGTCTCGACGGTGCGCATCGCGGCGATCCCGGCGTTGTTCACGAGCACCGACAGGGAGCCGAGCCGGCCGGTCACCCGGTCCACGACCGCCTCCCAGGCCGACTCGTCACTCACGTCCAGCGCCAGCCCGACGGCCCCGCCCCCGACCTCGTCGGCGAGCTTCTCGCAGCCCCCGGCGTCGACGTCCGTCACCACTACCGTGGCGCCCTCGGCCGCGAGCCGTCGTACGACGGCGTCGCCGATGCCTCCGGTCGCGCCGGTCACCAGGGCCACCCGGCCGCCCAGCCTCGTCTCCATCACACCCGTCCCTCCCTCAGTCCTTGACGCCGCGCCAGGCCAGCGCGCCGCCGTCGATCACATAGGCGGCGCCCGTGATGAACGCCGCGCTGTCCGAGGCCAGGAAGCAGGCGAGCCGCGCCACCTCCTCCGGCCGCCCCAGCCGGTCCACCAGCTGCGGGGCCACCAGTTCCCGTGTCATCGCGTCGCGGTCCGCGGCCGCGGCGAAGTACTCCTGCGTGAGCTGGGTGTCGATGACGCCGGGACAGAAACAGTTGCAGCGCACCGGGGCCAGGTCGACCGCGGTGACCTTGGTCAGATGGATGACACCGGCTTTGGTGACGCCGTAGGCGGGGCAGTCGGGGAAGCCGACCAGGCCGGAGACGGAGGCGGCGTTGACGATGGCCGGACCGCGGGTGGAGCGGCGCAGGTACGGTGCCGCGAACTTGGTCGTCAGCCATACCGCCTTGAGATTGACCTCGTAGACGGCGTCCCAGACCTCCTCGGGGAGCGAACCGACACCGTGGTCCGGGCCGGTCGTGAACGCGGTGTCGATGACTCCGGCGTTGTTGACCAGCGCATCGAGGCCGCCGAAGCGTTCGGCGCACCTCGCCACCATGGCCTCGATGTCGTCGCGCAGCCGCAGATCGCACACGACCGCCTCGGCGTTCGCCCCCTCGGCACGCACCAACTCGGCGGTCTCGCCGACGGCCGCTCCGTTCAGGTCCGCGACGGTCACGGCCGCAGCGCCCTGCCGGGCCAGCTCCACCGCGATGGCCCGGCCGATGCCCCGGCCCGCGCCGGTGACGAGAGCGACCTTGCCCTTGAGGGAACCGTCCACGGTCCGCTCCCTTCCACCGAGGATCATCCTGAACTGAACTAACTTCAGCTCATGGTCGAGAGTCTAGGTTCCCGCGGTGAGGGCGACAAGAAGTGCGCACCGGTGACTCTCGGCAGAGTGCCCTGCCGCGGCCGGCTACTTGAACATGACGTGTCCGGCCGCGGCGGCCCCGGTCGTCAACGCCTCGCACGCCTCCTGCCAGGAGCGGTCGCCCGGCGAGAGCCGAGTGCGCAGGTAGGCGGAGGTGAGCCGCCCGAGGGCGGCGACCCGCTGGGGGTTCTCGTCGGTGGTTTCTTCGGCGTCGTATCCGGAGATGCCGCCGAGCAGGTGCTCGGCGCCGAACAGGGTGAGCAGGGTCTTGGGGGCGGGGGCGAGATGGTAGGGGTCGGCGTGCCAGTCGGGGCCGATGTCGGTGAAGTGCGCGGAGTCGTCCTTGTCGCCGGCGACGACCAGGGTGGGCGTGGTCATCGTGGAGAAGTCGGTGGCGTCGAAGAACGACACGATCTCGGCCATCGGTCCCTTGAGGACGTCGCCGCCCCTGCCGGGTGCGGCCAGCAGCACGCCCACCTTGATCCGGGGCTCGCGCAGGTCCAGTTCCGTTCCGGTGGCGGGGTCGGTGGTCCGGGCGCCCAGCAGAAGGCTCGCGGTGTGGCCGCCGAGGGAGTGTCCGGCGACCGCGATCCTGTCGTGGTCGAGGCGTCCGGCGAGTTGGGGCACGGTCCTCTCCAACTCGTCGAGCCTGTCCAGGACATGGCTCATGTCCTCGGCGCGGGAGCGCCAGAAGAAGGGGGCTCCCGGGGCGTCGGCGAGCCGGTGGCTCAAGGTCCGGGAGCTGAGGTGCGTGGGCTGGACGACGGCGAATCCGGCGGCGGCCCAGAGGTCGGCGAGGGGTGCGTACCCGTTCAGCGAGGAGAGGTGTTGTTGGAGCCGCCGTGACCGTGGGAGAGCAGGACGACGGGCAGCCCGGTGCCGGTCGCGGGAGCCGAGACGCGGACCTGGAGGTCGACGGGGCGTCCGGGCACGGTCAGCACCACTGGGCTGTACGACAGGACAGGGACGGGCGAACCGGACTCGGCGGAGGTGCCGGTGAACGAACTCATGGGAGGGGTTCCCTTCTGGGGCCTGCCCGGCTGCCGGCCTCGGGCCGGACCGAAACGGGACAGTGCTCCGCTTATATTCGGGACGGTGTCCCGTTTTGTCAAACGGGCGCGGGAAGGCGGCACTTCCCGGCCCGGACGGATCCCGTCACCACCGCCCCGGCCCGCCCGCCGCTGACGGAACCGCGGGGTCCGGCTCCCGTCTGCCGGACCCCGCGGTGCGCTCAGGCGGTGAACTCGTGGGTGCCGGAACCCACGCGGTACACCACGCAACCGTCCTCCCGGCGCAGGAACGTGCCGTGGGCGTGGCTGACCGCCGTCGGGTCGGACGCCGGGATCCAGACCTCGGCGGTCGTGTTGGGCGGCACCTCGCAGGTCAGGGTGAACCGCCCGGACCGCAGCCGCCAGCGGGTGGAGACGGGCCCGTACACCGAGGTGAACGTGGCGCGGGCGGAGGTGACCGCGCCGCCCGGACGCGGGCGGACGACGATCTCCCGGTAGCCGGGCCGCCCCGCCGCGATGCCGGCGATGTTCGTGTACATCCACTCGCCCACCGAGCCGTAGGCGTAGTGGTTGAAGGAGTTCATGCCCGGGTCCTGGAAACTGCCGTCGGGCCGGATCGAGTCCCAGCGCTCCCACATCGTGGTGGAGCCCCGGTCGATCTGGTACCCCCAACTGGGGTACGAGCGCTGCTGCAGCAGTCGGTAGGCGACGTCCGTGTGCCCGGTGTCGGTGAGGACGGGCAGCAGCCGGGGCGTGCCGAGGAAACCGGTGGACAGGTGCCAGTCCCGGCCCTCGATCAGCGCCACCAGCCGGTCGCCGGCCGCCTTGCGGGACGCTTCCGGCAGCAGGTCCATCGACAGCGCGAGGACGTACGCCGTCTGCGTGTCACCCCGCACCCGGCCGTCGGAGCCGACGTAGGCGTTCTGGAAGGCCGCCCGGATCCGCGCGAAGAGGTCGCTGTACGGCGCCGGGTCCGCGCCGAGTTCCCCGGCCATCCGGGCCGCCAGGTCGGCGCTGTGCGCGAAGCAGGCGGTGGCGATGACGTCCTTGGGGGTGTCGTCGCCGACGTTCAGCCAGTCGCCGTAGCCCTCGGCCGGGCGCAGCAGCCCGTCGCTGTGCTGCTCCAGGTACGTGAGCCAGGCCTGCACCGACGGCCAGGCGTCGGCCAGCACCTGCCGGTCGCCGTAGGCCTGGTAGAGGGCCCAGGGGACGGTGACACCGGCGTCGCCCCAGCCCGCCGTACCGCTGCCGAGGGCACCGACCGCCGGTGCCACGTCCGTGAAGGCGCCCGCCGGGGTCCGTGAGTCCCGCAGGTCGACGAGCCACTTGGACAGGAACCGTGCCGACTCCATGGTGTAGGCGGCAGTCGGTGAGAAGACGTTGATGTCGCCGGTCCAGCCCAGCCGCTCGTCGCGCGCGGGGGTGTCGGTGGGCACGGAGAGGAAGTTGCCGCGTTGTCCCCAGGTGATGTTGTGGTGCAGCTGGTTCAGCATCGGCACGTCGGTCTCGAAGTCGAGGGTGAAGGGGGCGTCCGTGTGCATGACCCGCCCGGTGACCGCCCTTGCGGTGGGCGTGCCGGGGAACCCGGTCACCTCGACGTACCGGAACCCGTGGGAGGTGAAGCGGGGTTCGTAGACCTCCTCGCCCTGGCCTTTGAGGGTGTACGTGTCCGTCGCCGCCGCACTGCGCAGGTTGGCGGTGTAGAGAGTGCCGTCCGGGTTGAGCACCTCGGCGTGCCGCAGCCGGACGGTCGTCCCGGCGTCGCCGGAGACCCGCAGCCGCACCGAGCCGACCATGTTCTGCCCCAGGTCGAACACATACACTCCGGGCTTGGGCCGGGTCACCGCCTTCGGCGTCAACTCCCGTTCCACTCGCACCGGTCCGTCCACCTGGGCGACGATCAGCCCCGGCCCGATGTCGCCCTCGCCCCGTACGCCGAGCCAACTCCCGTCGTCGAAGCCGGGCGAGGTCCAGCCGGGGGTCTCCTTGCGCGCGTCGTAGGTCTCGCCGTTCAGCAGGTCGGCGGCGACGATCGGCCCGGCGGCGGCCCGCCAGTCGGTGCCCGAGGTGAGGCGCTCACCGGTCCCGTCCGCGTACACGACCTCCAACTGGGCGAGGAACGCCGGGTGCGGGCCGTACTGACCGGGCCCGAACATGCCCACGTTGCCCGCGTACCAGCCGGGAGCGAGGTAGGCGCCCAGCGCGTTGGCGCCCGGTCTCAGCAGGTCGGTGACGTCGTAGGTCTGGTACTGCACCCGGGTGCGGTAGTCGGTCCAGCCCGGGGCGAGCTGGTCGGTGCCCACCCGGCTGCCGTTGAGATGGGCCTCGTACAGGCCGAGCGCGGTGGCGTACAGCCGGGCACGGACCACCTTCTTGCGCGGCAGCCGGAACTCGCCGCGCAGTTGGGTGACGGCGTACGACACCGGAACGACCCGCCCCCAGGGACCGCCGCCCCAGGCCGCCGCCACCCTGACCGCCGGCCAGTCGCTGTCGTCGAAGCCCAACTCGGCCCAGCCGTCAGCGGGTTGCCGGTCGACGGCCTTCCAGGAGGCGTCCGTGAACACCTTCCGCTCACCGGTGGCGGTACGGACCACGAGAACGGCCAGGAGCCCGGCCGGGCCCACGGTCGCGTTGGTGGCGGAGACCGCGACAACGTTGTCCCCCGCGTGCACCTGGTCCAGTACGTCGACGACGGCAGGGCGGCGCCAGTCCTCGTTGTCGGTGTCGAGGTCGGTGCGGGCCACCTCGACGCCGTTCACGGAGACGGTGTAGACGTTGTCGGCGGTGATGGCGAGCGTCGCCGCCGTGATCCCGGCGGGCAGTTCGGTTCTGCCGCGGAACCAGCGGGTGGCGGCCGGCACGCTGCTCGTCGGGTCGCCCTCGGGGAACCAGATCCACGAACCGCCCTCGAAGGACGGCGCGTCGGTGAGAGTTGCCGGGGCGGAGATCCAGTGGGCGGTCCACTGTCCGGTGTCCATGAGTCCGGTCTCCCACCACGAGGGCTCGCTCCAGCCGGAGACCCGGCCGTCGCCGTCCCACACCCGCACGGACCAGTGGTACCGGGTACGGGGCTTCAGGGCGGGCCCGGCGTACGGCACGAGCGCGGACTCGGCGGACGTGACCTTTCCGCTGTCCCAGACGTCCGGACGCGCCAGCCCGGACGCGCTGGTGGCGACGCGGACCTGGTAGGCGCTCTGCCGCACCCCCGTCCCGTCGCCGGCCAAGGGCCAGCTGAGTCGCGGGCGTCGGGCGTCGAGGCCGAGAGGGTGCCGGACGTACTCCACGCTGGTGCCGGCGACGCGCGGTCCGGCGCCGAGGTCCTGGCCCCGCCCCGGTCCGGACCCGGGCGCGGCCACCGCCGCCCCACCGTCGACCGCCGCTGCCACGACCGCGGCGGCGGTCCCCGCCAGAATGTTCCTCCTGCTGATCACTACGGCTCCTCACGCACAGGGAGAGTGAATCGATTCAGAACGAAGAGGCGTGGAAAACGTAGAGCGGGGTGAGGTGGGGGTCAATCGTCGTGCACGGGATTTTCTCACGTGGTCAGTTCGTGGCGTCGAGAGACGCGGGAGGCCCGGCGGGGTCGGCGGGCCGATTGAACGGTTTCAATCCGCCGCGGACGCGGGCCCGGTCGCCGCGGACAGCGGACAGACCGGGCGCCGCATCCGGACCCCGTCGGACAACGGCGGGGCGGGGTCTGCGTCGGACAACGGCGCGGCGCTGTCCCCGCATGAGGTGTCCTGGACCCGCCGAGCCCGGGAACGCACTTTCAGGAGCCGTGTGTGAGCGGCACGGAGTCCCAGAACGAGCACTGGTGTTCCGCGGAGAACCGGGCGTCGTCGATCAGGACACTCCTGCCCCCCGCCCGCAGTGACAGCGTCACCCCCTTGCCGCCGTGGTAGGCGGGCCAGGCGACCTGCCGGGCGACGTGCGGCCGGCCGGTCTTCGTGAAGGCGCCCCAGTACCGCGTCATCTCGCGGGCGAGCCGGCGCTCGTCGGCGTTGAACAGCGGGGCGATCGGCGCGCCGTTGTCGAAGCTGGGCCAGATGTAGGCGAGTTCCGCCGCGTGGCCGGCTCCCCAGACGTAGCCGGGTATCTGGGTGAGGCCGGGACCGGTCCGGTGGTCGAACTCGTACGAGTAGGTGGGGGTGTACCGCTCGAAGGTCCGGACGAGCGAGCGTTGCCCGCACCCGCCGATCCCGGCGATCAACCCCGCATCCGTCATGATCGCGCCGACGAGGTACGCCGCGGTGTACGGGTCGGACGTCTCGGGCCACGGGTAGTGGGCGAGGACCTCGTCGGCACGGTCCCCGGCGACGCCCTGGACGAAGCCCAGGTAGGCCTCCTTGCCCGCCCCTATGTAGCCCTGGGCGAAGGTGCGGCCCTCGTCACGGTTGGCGCCGACGAGCACGGGCACACGGGCGAACCGCCCGCTGTCCACCGCCTCGCGCACATCGACCGGGAACGTCGGGGTCCCCTCGACGAAACCGGCCGAGAAGGTCCGGCCCGCGTCCAGGAGCGCACCCGCCGAAGCCGACCGCAGACAGCCGAGTACGGCCGCCTGGTCGGTGCCGTCGCAGCCCGCCTGCCGGGCGAACGCCGTGCCGGTCGTCTCGGCCTGGTCCTGCGGCTCGCTGGGGCAGGAGCCGCTCTGGATCACGGCGCGGGCGAACAGACCGCGTGAACCGGGCGACACCAGATGTCCGCAGACGGACCAGCCGCCCGCGGACTCACCGTCGATGGTGACCGCGGCGGGGTTCCCGCCGAAGGCCGCGATGTTGCGCTGCACCCAGCGCAGCGCCGCCTGCTGGTCCATGAAGCCGTAGTTCCCGGACTCGCCGCCCTCCTTGGTGAGGGCCGGCAGTCCGAGGAAGCCGAAGACGCCGAGCCGGTAGTTGAGCGAGACGCCGATCACGCCCGTCTGCCGTACGAGCTGCGACTCGTCGTTCTGCGCGCCGCTGCCGTTGGTCAGCCCACCGCCGTGGATGAACACGTGCACGGGAAGACGGGCACCGGCCCGCACGCCCGCCGGCCGCCACACGTTGACGTCGAGACAGTCCTCGGTCTCGCTGCGCGGGCCGTTGCCGCTGGGCAGGACGGGACAGGGGTTGCCGAAGGCGGTGGCCTCCCGGACACCGGTCCAGCGCGTCGCGGGCCGTGGTGGCTTCCAGCGCAGGGCGCCGGTGGGGGCCGCCGCGTAGGGGATGCCGACGAACCGCTCGACGCCCTGGGAGACGGCGCCGCGCACGGCGCCCTTGTCGGTGGGCACCACGGTCGGCGCACTCGCGGACGCAGCCACGGACGTTGTCGTGGACCCGGTCACGGACACAGCCGCGGACGTGGTCGCGGACGCCGTAGCGGGCAGCAGCCCGACAGCGGTCATCGACAGGATCAGCGCGCCGCCCAGGGCAGTACGGATTCTGCTGGCAGTCATGGGGACCTCTCTGGCGGGATGCCGGCCGCGGCGGCGCGGCCGGCATCCGTGGTGGGGGGGTGGGGGAGGAACCGGGCGGTCAGCGGGTGACGCCGACGCTGCCGTGCAGGGGGAGCGTCCGCGACGAGGAGCCCACCCACACGTCCCGTATCCCGGTGCCGAGCACCCAGGCGTGGGAGGACGTGTCCCAGTACTTCAGCTGCTGGGCGTCGACCCGGATGCGCACGGTCTTCGACTGACCCGCGCGCAGCCGCACCTTCTGGTAGCCGCTGAGCGAGCGCACCGCCTGCGGCGCCGTGGTCCCCGGGCTCGCGCCGACGTAGACCTGGGCGACCTCGGCACCGGCGCGGGTGCCGGTGTTCTTCAGGGTGAACGAGACGGTCAACGCGCCGTGACTCTGCCGTACTGCGAGGTCGCGGTAGGCGAAGGAGGTGTACGACAGCCCGTAGCCGAAGGGGAAGAGCGGGACGGCCCCCTCCTTGTCGTACCAGCGGTAGCCCACGTAGACGCCCTCGGAGTAGTTCTCCTGGCTGCCCACTCCCGGGTACCTGAGTGGGTCGCCGGCCACCGGTGTGGCGGACTCGCTCGCGGGGAACGTCTGGGTGAGCTTGCCCGAGGGGTTCACGTCGCCGTAGAGCAGGGCGGCGGTGGCCTCGGCCCCGTTCTCCCCGGGGTAGTACATGTCGAGTACCGCCTTGACCTTGGACAGCCACGGCATGGTGATCGACGACCCGGTGTTGAGGACGACGATCGTGTTCGGGTTGGCGTCGGCGACGGCGGAGATGAGCCCGTCCTGGTCGGCCGGCAGGGAGAGGTCCTTCCGGTCGAAGCCTTCGGTGCCGTCGTCGTAGGCGAAGACGACGGGGGTCTTCACCTGGCGGGCCAGGGCCACCGCCTGCTCCCGCGCGGCCTGCGCGGCCTGCGGGGTGATCCAGCTCAGCCGGACCTTCGTCGGTCCGCCCTGGATCGCGAGGGCACCGGCCTCAAGGCTGTGCGTGCCCGCCGTGAGGTGCACCGTGGCACTGCTGGAGCCCAGGAAACCGGTGATGACACTGTTCCCGTCGATCTTCAGCACGCCGTACGCCGCGGGAAGGTCGAAGACGAAGGAGTAGTCGCCGTCTGCCGGCACGGTGAGGGTGCCGCTGTAGTAGAAGGAGGCGTCCGGTGTGACGGGGATCGAGCCGTCCGCGTCGACCGGCAGGGCGGGGCTGAGGGCCGAGGCGGGGATGAGGACGCCGGTGTTGTCACCGCCGGCCGCGTAGCGCACCGTGGTGTGCCGGCCGGCCCGCGCGGTGATGGTGTCCAGCGGTGAGGCCGCGGAGTCCGGGACGACGTTGGAGCTGCCGCCGCCGGTGACCTTCGGTGTCTTCGCGGTCGGGCCGATGAGCCCGATGCTGGTGTCCTTGCCGGTCAGCGGAAGCGCGTCGCCGGTGTTCTTCAGCAGGACCGCGCCGGATTCGGCCACCTTCTGGGCGACTTTCGCGCCGCCTTCCGGATCGCGTGCGGGCCGCCGGGCAGCCGCACCGTCGAGAAGACCGAATTTCGCCATCTGCTGCAAAATGCGCGCGACCGAATCATTCAGGGCCGAGACCGGAATGGTGCCGTCGGATATCGCGGTCTTCAGTTCGTCGCCCAGGAAGACGCCGCTCGGCATCTCCTGGTCGAGGCCGTTCACGATGTCGGTCGTCGCGTGAGCCGCGCCCCAGTCCGACATGACCCAGCCCGCGAACCCCCACTGCTCCTTGAGGATCGAGTTCAGCAGTTCGTCGCTGCCGCAGCCGTGGCTGCCGTTCACCGAGTTGTACGAGCACATCACCGCCCCGGCGCCGGCCTTGACGGCGGCCTCGAAGGCGGGCAGTTCGATCTGCCGCAGGGTCTGCTCGTCGACGTTGACGTTCACCCCCATGCGGTTGTCCTCCTGGTTGTTCTCGGCGTAGTGCTTGACGGTGGCGATCAGGCCCTGGCTCTGGACGCCCTCGACCTCACCGGCCACCATGCGGGAGCTGAGCAGCGGGTCCTCGCTGAAGGTCTCGAAGTTCCGCCCCGCGTACGGCACCCGGATGGAGTTCGTCATGGGTGCGAGCAGGACGTCCTGGCCGAGCGCACGGCCGTCGCGTCCGATGGTCCGGCCGAACTCCCGGGCCAGTTGGTCGTCGAAGGACGAGGCCAGGGCGACCGGTGCCGGCATCGCGGTGGCGTGCTCGTTGACGCGGACGCCCGCCGGGCCGTCGGTGAGCCGCAGTTCGGGGATACCGAGACGGGGCACACCAGGGATGTACCCGGCCTGCCCGAGCGCTTGGGGATCGGTGCCGCCATGGACGAAGGACAGCTTCTCGTCGAGCGTCATCCGGGCGACGAGGGCGGCGACGCGGGAGGACACCTTGACGGTCACGCCCGTGCTGTCCGCGCCCGTGGCGCCGGGAGCCACGGCCGTGCCCCCGGCGAGAAGCGCCGCGCTCACTCCCGCGATCAGCGCCGTACGACGTAAACGGCTGCCGTGGCGTCGTACCGATCTTCGATCGAGCTCCATGCGAACTCCTCACCACTGAAGTGCCCGACGATTTATGTCTCCCATGGACAGAATTCGAGTCGAAGCAGGTGGTTCTATAAAAGATCGAACGCTCATGGAGGGTAAATTCGCACATTCGATGCGTCAACCCTCTGGAATTCCGCACTTGTCAGACATAAATTGACGCCCTCACAGGGGAGGTGACACGTGTCGGCCCGTGACGAGATCCTGTCCCATGTCCGGCGGCACGGGAGCGCGTCGCGTCCCGAACTCCAGACGGCGCTCGGCATGAGCCGTCCGGTCGTCGCGGCCGTCGTCCGCGGCCTCCTCACCGAGGAGCTGCTGACCGAGCACCGGGGGGAGAACAGGGGCGGCCGTGGGCGCCCCGGCCGCCGCCTTCGGCCGCGCTATCCGGCGGGCGCGGTCGTCGGGGCGGACGTCGGCCACCGGCATCTCACCGTCGCCGCGGCCACCCTCGACCTGACCATCCGGGCGGAGCGGCGGGTGGCGATCGACGTGGACACCCGGCCGACCGCGGCCCTGGACATCACGGCCGACATGATCCGGCAGACGGTCGAAGAGGTCCGGCTCACCGTCGACGGGCCCGTCAGCGCGTGCGTCGTCGGCATACCGGGGCCGCTGGACATGAGCAAACGGGCGATCGCCTCGCCCACCATCCTGTCCAGCTGGTCCGGGCTCGATCTGGCGGCCGAACTGGGCTCCCGGACCGGACTGACGGTCTCCCTCGACAACGACGCGAATCTCGGAGCCCTGGCCGAACACCGGCACGGCGCCACCGGCCACCGCGGCAACCTCATCTACGTCAAGGCGTCCGACGGCATCGGGGCGGGCCTCATCGTCCACGGGATCCCGGTCAACGGAAGCTTCGGGGCCGCGGGCGAGATCGGGCACACCCAGGTGATCCCGGACGGCGACTGGTGCCGGTGCGGCAACCGCGGCTGCCTGGAGACCATCGTCTCGGTCCGCCAGGTGCTCCACCAGCTCCAGCACTTCTACCCGGGCGACACCGACCTGCGGTCCCGGCTGCCGGAGATCGCCCACCACCCGGTGGCCCGGAAGATCTTCGCCGAATCCGGCCGTACCCTCGGCCGCGTCCTGGCCAATCTGTGCGCGCTGCTCGACCCCGCGGCCGTCGTCATCGGCGGCGAGATGAGCCAGGCGGGCGAGGCGTTCGTCGACGGCGTCCGCGACTCGATCGAACGGCTCGCCCAGCCGGGCTTCGACAACCGCGTCCTGGTCGTCGCGTCCGCCCTCGGCACCCGCGCCGAGCTGATCGGGAGCCTTACGCTCGCCCGGGACATCGCCCTGCGGGACGGATTCCGGCGGGCCGGGGACCGAGCGGAGGCGGACGGGCCACCGGGCCGTTCGCCGCTGTGACGACCGAGGTCCTACCGGCGGACCTGAGGCATCATCCCCACCGGCCACTGGCGGTCGCACGACATCTTCGCCCCCGCCCCCGCCCCCGCCAGCCGCCAGCCGTACGAGCGCTGAGCGCGTCCTGGGACGAGCGGCCGGCCCACGAAGTCGTCATCGGGGTCGGCCACGAGCCGGCCGTCCCCCCCCCCACGGGTCCCCCTGAGCAGTTCCGTGTGCCGGATCGGCGTCGGTGGTCGTTGCCGACCAGGTCAGTGGCTCCGCCTGAGGACAGGAGGGGAGCCCGCCGTACTATCGAAGAGTGATCGACAGGTCTCGCGGCATGGTCTCGCACCCGCGCCTCGTCCGTCGGACGCGATCGGCGGGGCGGTCATTGGCGGAGGCGGCCTGGGCCGGGAGCTGATACCAGGGACAGGCAAGGATGAACGAGCGGAGCGATCCCACCGTCACGACAGGTATGACGGCCGAGACGTTCTCACCGGACAGCCCGATGGTGCGTCGCCGCCACCGGCGGGCGGTGGGGCAACTTTCCCTGTGCGTGTTCGTGCTCGTCCCTTGGACCGTCTACCTGGCCGTTTCGTTGCCCGATCGCTTTGAGGCCCGGTACTGGCCCATGGTGTGGGTGGGCTTCGACGTCATGCTGTTCGTGTCGCTGGCCGCCGCCGGGGTGGCAGTCTGGCTGAGACGGCAGGCCCTGGTTCCGGTGTCCTTCGTGGCAGCCACACTCCTCGTCTGCGATGCCTGGTTCGACGTTTCCCTGAGCTGGGGACGAGACGACGTGTGGGGGAGCATAGCCTCGGCCGTGCTCGTGGAACTGCCGCTCGCCTTCTTGCTCGTCATGCGCGCACGCCGGGTGCTGAAGATCTCGGCTCGGCTGGCTTGGCAGCGACTCGGACTGGCGGGCGAACCTCCACCACTGTGCAAATTGCCGCTGTTTGCCGCTCTGGCGTCCTCCGACAACAACTGCGGGGTCAGGAACGACGATGCCGGCTGTCTCCACCGCGCGGCCGTCGCCCGCGTAGTACGTCCGCTCGATCGCCGGCACCAGGTCGCCGACGTTGAGACCGAGTAGCGCGGCCCGGTCCGGGATGGCCCGGGCAGGCCGCGGCAGCTCCACCCACGTTTCGATCTCGATGCGGATGACGAGCGGGGACGAGACGGTCCGTGCCCGCGCGCCCGGGCCGTCGGGGCCCGTTCGACTCCGCTGATCGCCGCTCACCGTATCGCCGACGGAACAGCCGGACGCGCCCCGGCGCCGGCCTCGAACAGCACGAGGCAAAGGCGTTCAGCGGCGGACGTGGATGCGAACCTGGGCCGACATACTTCTTCGGCAACGTGCTCGCCGGTGCCCGGTGCATCGTCGATGACGTACTCGATCTGCCGCAGCCGCCCGACCGGCCCGACCTCGGCTCGCCGCCGAAGCGCTGTTCGGCCCCGATCGGTATATCCGGCAGCGCATCGAACTGGTCAGCGACGCGCCCGCGCCCGCGTTCGGTGCTGCGCTGGGTCGAAAGTTCCGCTATGT
Organism: Streptomyces sp. NPDC048277; assembly: GCF_040652235.1. Lineage (NCBI taxonomy): Bacteria > Bacillati > Actinomycetota > Actinomycetes > Kitasatosporales > Streptomycetaceae > Streptomyces > Streptomyces sp. NPDC048277. Next base: position 61,609 of record NZ_JBEZLQ010000027.1, on the reverse strand, counting down.
GTACATGCCGTTCGCGGCCATCGGCCATCCGGAACGCGCGCAACGTGGACGTCCCTCCAGCGTTGAGGTCGCCCGACGCGGTCAGGGTGGTCAGGGATTTCCAGCCGCCTGTGACGGCGGCGGCCACGCCACGGACCGGTTATTGGTCCGATGTTTCCTCGTCGCGGCATTGACGTCTCGCATTCGCGCTCCTACTTTGCCTGCATGTTTTCAACAAGACAGCAAGCGCCCTTCGCGAAGCCCGTCAGAGTGTTCCGCTTATTCATCGGGCCTTATCGGGTTGCCGCGGCCGTACTCTGCACGCTCCTGTCCCTTGGAGCGCTCGTTCTGCCCGCACACGCGGCGACCGCGGTCACCTATTTCGTCTCGCCCAGCGGCAGTGACAGCAACCCGGGGACCAGCGCCGATGCTCCCTTCCGCACGCTGGCCAAGGCGCAGACGGCTGTCCGGGCGATCGACAAGTCGACGTCGGGACCGGTCACCGTGACATTGGCCGGGGGCGTCTACAGGCTGACCAGGACGCTCACCTTCACTGCCGCGGACTCGGGCGGCGGTACGGCCGGCACCGTCTGGTGGAAGGCGGCGCCCGGACAGTCCCCGGTCATCAGCGGCGGTGTCCAGATCACCGGCTGGGCGCGGACCAGCGCGGGCAGCAGCGTCTGGTCCGCCCCGGCCCCCACCGGCCTGGACACCCGGCAACTGTACGTGGACGGCGTGCGCGCCCAGCGTGCGACCGGTGCCCTGCCGGTGTCGGTGACGCAGACGGCGACCGGATACACCACGGCGTCCGGTGACCCGATGGCCGGCTGGCGCAATCCGTCGTCGATCGAGTTCGTCTACCGGGGCGGACTCGGGCTGTGGACCGAGCCGCGCTGTCCGGTCGCCTCGGTCACGAGTACCGCCATCGCCATGGCCCAGCCCTGCTGGAACAACTCCACCCAGCGTGTCATGCGTACCGACGACTCGGGCCGCACCTACAACCTGGTCGGCCGCAAGTCGATCACCGAGGCGCCGACGGCGGTGGAGAACGCCTACGAACTCCTCGACAAGCCGGGCGAGTTCTACCTGGACAAGAACGAGCACCGGTTCTACTACATCCCGCGTTCCGGGGAAGACCTGACCACCGCGGACGTCGAGGCACCCTCGCTCGACACTCTGGTGGCGACGTCCGGCAGTGCCTCGGACGAGCCCAGTCACGTCGGCTTCCAGGGCATCCAGTTCAGCTACGCCAACTACACGACCTCCAACACCGGCACGGGCTTCTCCGAAATCCAGGCGACCTACCAGATCACCGGTACCACGGGCTACGCCACCCAGGGACTGTGCCAGTTCGTGTCAGGCGGCACCTGCCCCTACGGCAACTGGACGAAGATGCCCGGCGCGGTGCGGTTCACCTATGACAAGAACATTCACTTCGACCACGACTACTTCGTCCACCTCGGTGCGGCCGGGCTGGACCTCGGCAACGGCTCGCAGGGCGACACGGTGACCGCCTGCGTGTTCACCGACATCTCCGGCAACGGTCTCGACCTGGGAGGTGTGGACATCCCACAGCCGAGCGGTTCGGCTCAGCACACCAGCGGGATCACCGTGAAAGACAGCCACTTCTACGACACCGCCGCCGAATACCACGGCGGGGTCGCCATCGACGCCGGATACATCGAGACATCGACCATCACCCACAACCAGATCGACCACGTGCCCTACACGGCCATCTCCATCGGCTGGGGCGGCTGGCCCGACAAGGTCAGCCTGCCCGCGCAGCCGAACTACTCGAACAACAACACGGTCTCGGACAACCTGATCTACGATCACATGTCGTTGCTCGGGGACGGCGGTGCCGTCTACACCAACGGAATCACCGGCACCTCGATGGCGAGCGGTGAGAAGGTCACCGGCAACGTGGTCCACGACCAGCTCAACACATCCGGCGGCCACGTCCTGTACACCGACAACGGCGCCACCTATGTGTCGATCCTCGGCAACGCGGTGTGGAACATCAACGTCTCACCGTGGGGCAGTAAACACGTGAACTACACGGCCGGAGACGGAACTTACGACCCCACGGACATCGAGGGCAACTACTGGCCGAACGGCCCGTCCGACTACGACAACAAGAACGTCCTGATCCAGAACAACCACGCCATCACCGGAGCGTCCGAGGTTCCGTCGGGCATCATCGCGGCCGGCGGCATCGAGTCGCAGTACCAGGCGATTCTCTCCTGGCAGCCGGCCTGACACGAGGGACTCCGGTCCTGCGTCACTGCGGATACGCCGCGGCGAGGCCACGTCGGCGGCCGCTCGCCCGCCTCCGATGCCGGTCCGCACAATTCGGCGCGACGCGGGCGGGCGATACGCAACCGGCTTCAGGAGAGGGAGCGGGCTGGCCCTGCCCAGCGACGAGCCCGCAGCACAGGGACAAGCTCACCCTGTCTCCCCGGCCGGGCTCCACCTCGTCGTCATCCTCATCGGGGCCCGCCGCCCGGCACCGCGCAGCGGTTCCTCTTCGAGCAGGGAAGCCTGCCTGTTGACGCACAAGAATGCGCCGCTGTCCGTCGGAGCTCGCCGCCGGCTTGTCGAACGGTGCCGGACGCGACCCATCGCACTCGTGGCAGCCGAGATGGGCATCTCTCTATCGCACGCGTCCCAAGTGGGTCAACCGCTACCGGGGCCACGGTGGCCTCGGTCTGCTCGATCGTACTTCGGCGCCGCATCGTCAGCCGACGACCGCCGTTCCCGAAAAACCCTCGCCCTTATCGAGGAACTCCCACGCGCTCACAAGTGGTCTGCAGCCAGGATCGCCTTGGAGCCCGATCAGGCCGACATCTCCATGAGCCATAGAACAGTGAGTAGGCACCTCGCTGCTTGAGCCTGAGCACGATGGGTGTCGTATTTGCAGGGCATCTGTCGCCAGTTGTGCCTGCCCCTGCCACAGGAGCGCTCTCGGGTCGTCGCCCTGCGGTTGCCAGATCCGGGACATGTGCACGATCCACGCCTGGCCGACCCGCGCAGGGAAAGTGGTGCAACGCACCTACGAATGAGAGGTTTTCATGGTTGAACTGAGCGGGATCCTCGGCGTGACGGTGGTGGCAATCGGCGCCGGTCACGCTCCTCCCGTACGACTGCGCGCACGCTCGGCCTCCTCCGTGTGACGCCGACCGAGTGACAAATGTCAGTGAAAGCGGTGACGAATCGCAGCAGTTCACCGGCGCTGCGGTTCATAGCCTTTCGAAAGGTACCCACGTGCCTGCGCACCACGCATACGACCCGCGAAAGAGATCGCCATGCCGCATCCGGCCTCATCCCCGGCGAGCAGTACCCGCAGCACCAGCAGGACCACCGGAATCAGCAGGAGACGTATAGCGACGACGGGCATCGTGCTCGCCGCAGGACTCGCCCTGACCGCTGTCCCCGGCACCTCCGCCGTTGCCGCGTCGCCCCGCAGAGCGCCAGGTGATGCCCAGCCGCCCGTACGGCTCGTCCTTCCGCCGCCGAGCGGTCACCATGCCCTCGGCACCATGGCGCTGCATCTCATCGACCGCAGCCGTCGGGATCCCTGGGTCGCCGCACGGCCGGTACGAGAGCTGATGGTTCAGCTCTGGTACCCCGCACGCGCAGCCGCCGGGCTGCCCAGGGCTCCATGGATGACAGGACAGGCCGCGAAGGTCTTCCAGCAGACGGGGTATCTCCTTCCCGAGTACGCCACGCTGCCGGACACGCACGCCCGTATCGGTGCGGCGGCGAACACGCGCGGGGGCCGACGCCCAGTGATCCTCTACTCCCACGGACACGGTCAGCATCGCGGCTCCAGCACGGCGCTGGTCGAGGAACTCGTGAGCCACGGATACATCGTGGTCACCATCGACCACACATATGACGCCGGTCAGGTCGAGTTCCCCGGTGGCCGGGTCGAGAAGTACGCGATGCCTCCGCTCACGGGGGAGGACGACGACCCGGTGGTCCTTAAGGCAGTCGACGTTCGGGTGGCCGACACCCGTTTCGTACTGGAGGAGCTGTCGCGGCGGGCACGGGGCCGCCGGAATCCGCTTCCGCACGGACTCGGTGACGTCCTCGACCTGTCCAGGACCGCCATGTTCGGCCACTCCCTGGGTGGTGCGACCACGGCCTCGGCGATGGTGGCCGGGGCGCCGATCGCGGCAGGCGCGAATCTCGACGGCAGCCTCTTCGGCCCGGTGGTGACCGAGGGACTGCGCAAGCCGTTCCTCCTGATGAGCGAGGACACGGACGGCAACCAGGGCTGGTCCGAGATCTGGCCCCGGCTGCGAGGCTGGCGCCGCTGGCTCCGGCTGACCGGTACCCGGCACTTCTCGTACACGGACTACGAGACGTTCATGCCGCAGGTCGCCGCGCGACTCGGAGCGACCGAAGAACAGCTGGCCGAGTTCATAGGCCCGCTCGACGGTACACGCGGCATCGACGTCCAGCGGCGCTTCCTGCTCGCCAACTTCGACCTCCACCTGCGCGGTCGTCGCTCCCCGATCTTCGAAGGACCGTCGCCCCGATATCCGGAGGTGCGCTTCATCGGTGGTGTCGGATGACCAGGCACGGATCGCCGGACGCGGCTTGTTCCTTGTTTCGCGGGTACTTCTGAGGTCTGTGGCCGGCGGGGTGTGTTGGTTCCAGGCCGAGGGATCGAGCGGGTGGAACCGGATGCAGCGGGTGATGGCGCTGACGGGTGGGCCGCGCGACCTGGGGGCTGCCGAGTAGCGCCATTCCTCCCTCACCTACGCGGTGCGCAGGGTGCTTCCCTGCTGATGCTGACGACGAAGTCCTGGACGAGAAGCCGGGTGATACCAGGCGTCCGCCCGTGAACGAGGCCGACACGGCGGTCGCCCCGAGGTCGTCGACGACACGGCCGCCTATGCCCGTAGCCTGGGTCTTGTCCGGCTGATCGCGTATGGAGTCAGGCGGCGTCACGGGGCCGCAGGCTACGCTCGCTGAGGCGGAGCATCACCGTGCGTGGCATGATCCTCGGCAGCGAGGCCAGCGCCGCGTTCGCGTGCCCGCTGACCGTCGACGGGCGGCTGTGGGCGAGCGCCCGCAGGGCGGCGGAGACCACCTGCTCGGGAGTCTGGCGCCGCCCCACCGAGGCCGCGTCGGTACCGACGACGTCGAAGAACCGTGTCTGCGTTGCTCCTGGGCACAGGGCGAGGACGTCGACGCCGGTGCCGCGGGTCTCGGCCCACAGCGCCTCCGTCCAGGACAGGACGAACGCCTTGGTCGCGCCGTAGACCGCCATGTGCGGCAGCGGCTGGAACGCGGCGGTGGAGGCGACGTTCACGACGGTGCCGCGTCCACGTTCGATCATGCCGGGAAGCAGCAGCCCGGTCAGTTCCACCGGGGCGGCGACGTTCAGCGCGACCTGCTCGTTCACCCGCGCCTGGTCGGCCTCGGCGAACGGTCCGTGCATGGCGAAGCCCGCGTTGTTGACCAGTACGTCGATCTCCCGGCCCCGCTCGCGGAGGTCGGCCGCCAGTCGCCGGGCCGTACCCGGAGTGGCGAGATCGGCGGGGAGGACGGCCGCCCGCACGCCATGGGCCTCCCGCAGCCGTGCCGCGAGCTCCTCAAGGCGTGCCCCGGAGCGGGCGACGAGGACGAGGTCCGCGCCCAGGGCGGCGAGTTGCTCGGCGAAGGCCGCCCCGATGCCCGAGGAGGCGCCGGTCACGAGAGCGCACTGACCGCTGAAGTCGTTCATGTCTGGTCCTTATGAGAGGAAGGGTGAGTGGTCGCGGCTGCCGGAGGGCGGCGGCTGCGACCACCACATTACTTCAAAGTCTGAATCAATCAAATTATGAATGATTCAGTCCTGGTAGTCTCGCCGCCATGGACCTGCCCGACTTCCCGCCATCGACCGCCTCGGCGCCACCCCGGGCGGTGACCGGAAGGCTCGCACTGCTGCTCGCCCGCGCGGACAAGGAGATCCAGGCCAGGGCGGCCCCGCAGCTAGCGGAACTGGAACTGACCGGTCGCCAATACCACGCCCTGGCCGTCCTCGCGGAGGACCGTCCCGGCTCCCAGCTCGAACTGGCCACCGCGCTCGGCGTGCTGCCCGCCATCGTCGTAACCCTCGTCGACGACCTCGAAGGACGCGGACTGCTGCGCCGCCAGCGGGACCCCCGCGACCGCCGGCGCCAGAGCCTCACCCTCACCGACCAGGGCCACGCGCTGCTCCGCCGGGCCGACGCCCTGGCCGCCGCGGTCGAGGACGATGTCCTCGCGGGCATCGGCGCCGCCGCCCGTGCAGATCTGCGTGTGGCCCTGGCTGAGGCCCTCGCACCCCCGACAGCCTGAGCGGATCCCGCCGCGAAGCCCGGCACCGCCCCGTGGGCCGACGCCGGCAAGACCGGAGACGTTCGCGTCACCGGGCGGACGCCCTTACTCAGCCCAGGACGTCCAAGGACGCCGCTCGTACACGGCCACCGCTTGAGGAGTTCGACCACTCTGCGATGAGGCATGTCGATACACGGCTCGATGGCGGTCGGCAGATCCGGCTCCAGCCACTTCGACGCGCCGTCGTGCACCGCCGCCGATGTCAACCTGCGTGCTCCGCCTCGCCCGCCAACGCATCAGCGTCCTGTCTGGCATGCTCCGCGACGGCACCTTCTACCAACCCCGGAGCCCGACACCACCACCCCCGCCGCCGCATGAACCCCACACCGACGCATCACCTCAACCCGGCATTACAGGATTGACGAAGCCCTTACGACCTTGGGAGCAATTGGGTTCGAGGGTGTGGCCTGGCGGGTCGGCTGGTGGGAGATCAGCAGGCCGTCGGCCGGGCGAGGACCAGTTCGGTGCTCTGCTTGTGCCGGGTCGCCCGGCGGGCGACCCGGTCGGAGACGAGGAAGGCGATGGCGAGATGGGTCTCGGGGTAGGTTTCGCGTCGGCCGGTGAACCGCTGTAGGGGCGCCACTGCTTGAGTTCGGCGTTGGCGTGCTCGACGTCGATCCGCCGGAGGACCGGCGGCGGCGCTGCTCGCGCCAGGCGTGATGCTCGCCCAGCGGTGCGTTGTCCTTGGGTTTCTTCGGCGGGGCGACGACCTGGTCGGGGAACTCGCCTGCCAGGCCGCGGCAGCCTTCGTCGACCTTGGCCTTGACGGTGGGTGCTGTCGGAGTTGTTCGGCGGTGCCCTCGGTGCGCACGGCGGTCTGGTCGTGCATGCGCCCGGGCCGGACCACGCCGCTGAATGGAGTGCGGCCCCGGCCGTCGCTGAAGGTGGTGGTCTTGATGGTGTTCTGTCTCTTCTCACCGGAGATGAACGCCTTGCGGCCGGGTCTGCCCGCCTTCGGGCGGCGGACCTGGACCTCGGTGCCGTCGATCCGCGTCTCCACGCCTTCGGCGTCGGCGTAGGCGAACAGGTCTTCCAGGGTGCGGATCCGCACACCGGGGCGGTCGGGGACGGCGAAGCCGCGGGCCGCCAGCAAGGGCCGGACTTGCCGTACCGCTACGGAAACGGCGGAGCGGTCCACTCTGTACAGTTCAGCGAGTGCCGCGTGCGGCGGCCCGAGCCGTGGGTGCGCCAGCGTGACCAGCAGTCGGTCTTCGTTCAAATCGCCGAGATGTGCACCGGAGATGCCGGACAGGGCAGGGCGGGAACAAGCCGCACGGGCCCAGGCTTGCGTCACAACTCACCCGTGCGGCCCTTCGCATGTCACGGCTGATCGCGAATACCGCTACGCACCGAGGTTCGACGCTCGTGTCGGCCGGACCAGCGCTTGGGCGACGATGACGCTCTCACCGTTGAAGGTGACGGCGGGGCCTTCGTACAGTTCGTAGCCAAGATCCATCGCTTCGCTCACCCGCCAGCAGAACCTGGAGTCATCCAGCCCGGTCAAGACTCGGTAGATCGGCAATCCGGCAGGTGGTGTGCTCGTGAGAAGAAGGATCCCAGACGCACCCGCTCGCCGAGGCTTCGGGCCACTTCGACCCGAAGCCAATTGCTCCCCAGCTCGTCAGAGGCACCCCCCTCTGGAGGCCATCGTCGACTCACCAGCCTGCCCGTCCTCGGAGACAGTGAGCACTGATGGGAGAAGCCGGGCTGGGGAACGGCGACCTCGCGCCGGCCCATCGCGCACCGGGTGTGGATGGTTCTGCTGTGCGTTCACGTCCGTGAGGCCACCCGGTCGCGGACCCCGCTGATGTGCTGAGCTGCGCGATCGGATCGACGCGTTGGTCCGCCCTGCCGGGCTGGGGGCGCACGTGTCGCCCTTGTTCAGCCCTGCGGCGGGGTGAGCGCCTTGAGGCTGGGGCGGATCGCTGCCGCGGCCGCGGCAGCCGCCGCGGCTTCGTCTCCGGCCTCGATCGCCGCCAGCAGTTCGTCGTGGGGCTCGGCACCGCTCTCCTGGATCATGTCCTGGCTGCGCAGCGCGTGCAGGCTGTCGTGGAGCCGACCGACGAAAAAGCGGTAGCACTCCAGGAGCACACTGTTGCCTGCCGCCTCCACCACGGCCAGGTGGAAGTCGGCGTCAGCGCGGGCGAACTCCTCCGGCGCGATGGCGCGATGCCGGGCAGCCAGCAAGACGCGCAGCCGCCGCAGGTCGGCTTCGGTGCGGCGGGTGGCAGCGAGCCGGGCCGCCTGAACGTCGAAGCCGAGCTGGACCTCGAACACCTCGCGTACGTCGGCGGTTCCGAACCGGCGCAGCATGGGGGCGGGGTCAGCGGTGGAGACCACGTAGGTACCGGCACCCTGCCGGGTCTCCAGTACGCCCAGGTGCACCAGGGCCCGTACCGCCTCCCGGATCACGGTGCGGCTCACCCCCAGCTCCTCGGTGAGCCGCTGCTCGGTCGGCAGCCGGTCCCCGATCGCCCAAGTGCCCTCTGTCAGAGCCTCGACGAGCTGACCAACGACCTCGTCGACCGATGACCTGCGGCCGATCATGCGCATGGGGGGCTCCCTTTCCCGCCGGTTGCAATCTTCCGGCCCCACAGTATCCTGGTCACCTGCCATCATTCATCAGTCATCATACAAATCTGGAGACACGGTGAAGCAGTTCATCACACCCGAGTCCTTGGTCTGGGCCGCGCAGTTGCGCGAAGACACCGGGGCAGACGCGATGCCGTTCGCCCCGGCGGTCGTCACGCGCGGCGACACCGTATGGCTCTCGGGCGCCACCGCTTACCCGCTCATACACCAGCACCCCCATGAGGAGGACGAGCTGACAGTGCCCGACGGCATCGCGGAACAGACCCGGGCCTGCCTGGAGAACCTGCTCATCGCGCTGAAGGCGGCCGGCGGCGATGTCCAGGACATTGTCAAGGTCACCATTTTCAACACCGACATGGACGCCCAGGACGAGGTCAACCGGGTCTACGCGGAATTCTTCGGCGAGCACCGGCCGGCACGCAGCCATATAGGTGTCAACCGGCTGGTCGGCCCTGAGCTGAAGATTGAGATAGAGGCCGTGGCGGTACTTGGCTGACAGTGCGCGACCCCTGGCAATGGCGCGTCGCCGGATAAAGGCGCGCCATTCGCCCGTCGATGCCAGTGCGGGCAGTCGGCAAGCGATCTCCGCCGCCCCGGCTGACTGCGCGGTACCCGAAACTGGCCGTCTCAGCGCGATTAATATTGCAGGAGCAAGTAATGTCTCTTTTCATCCCCGACTTCGACGGAACCGTCGTCGTACGTTCTGCTGACGCCGAATTGATAGGAAAGGACGGCCCGGTAACCAACCAGTTGCTCGTCGACAGTTCCGCCACGGGCGGTGCCCTTTCAAGCATGCGTGTCACCCTCGGCAAGGGTGCGGACGGCGCCCGTCCGCACCACCACGGCAGGTCTGCCGAGATGTTCTACGTCCTCGACGGCACCGCCCAGCTACTGTCCGGCGATCAAGTGGTCACCGCGGAGCGCGGGGATGTTGTCGTCGTACCGCCCGGTACACAGCATGCCTTCGCCGCCGCACCCGGCGAGATCGCGGAAATGCTGGTCATCATCACGCCCGGGGTGGAGCGCTTCGAGTACTTCCGTCACCTTGAGCGCATCCGCGACGGAAAGATACCGCCGGAGAGCCTCCTCGACGTTCAGGAACTCTACGACTCCTATTTCGGAACGAGTCCTGTCTGGAACGCCGCACGCGAATAGCAATGCTCAGCGCAACAATGGGTCGGCGGTTGTGTTGTCCGCCCGCTCATCGCGGCACTAGGACCTGTCCGGCGGATCATGGCGTCGACGGGTGTGGGCCGTGATCGTTCATCTGGCTCTCATGGAGCAATGTTACCCATGGCAATACTTCTTGATATCGCGCAGAGGTTCCGTTCCTTGCATGTACCAGGCACGCCGCTGGTCCTGCCCAACGCGTGGGACGGTGCTTCCGCCCGTGTGGCGGCGGACGCGGGTGCTGCTGCGATCGCGACCACCAGTGCCGGGGTCGCCTGGTCACTCGGCTACGGCGACGGCGATCACATGACCCGCGACCAGGCGCTCGGCGCGATCGCCCGGATCACGGCCGCTGTTGACGTACCGGTCACCGCCGACATCGAACGCGGCTACGCGACCGACCCTGACGGCGTGGCCGAGACCGTCCGAGGCGTCCTCGCGGCCGGAGCCGTGGGGATCAACCTGGAAGACACTTTGCGCCCCGTCGCCGAGCAGGCAGAACGGATCGCAGCTGCCCGCGAGGCCGCAGACGAGACCGGCATCCCGCTGTTCATCAACGCCCGCATCGACACCCACCGCCTGTCGCTCGGCGACCGGACGACCTGGCTGGACGAAACGCTCACCCGCGCCCACGCCTATGCGGCGGCCGGCGCGGACGGCATCTTCGTCCTCGGCACACCGGACGCCGAGACGGTCAGGACACTCGTGGGCTCCCAACCCCTACCAGTGAACGTCCTGGCCGGCCCCGGCACACTCCCGGTGTCCGAGCTCGCCGAGGCGGGAGCCGCCCGCATCAGCGCGGGGTCCTCCATCGCCGAGGCAGCGTACGGGCTGGTCCGCCGGGCCACCCGCGAACTGCTGGAGAAGGGCACGACGACCACGCTGGAGGACGGATTCGACTACGCCACCCTCAACGCGCTGCTCCTGGCCGAGCCCACACGCTGAGACACGGTCAAGAGCGCAGCCACAGCCTGATCGCCGCCACGGTGACGGTACCGTGGCCGTCGGCGCCGCGGCCTTTTCGCCCCCGAGGTGGTCGGGCCGCGTATGCGGATGGCCACCGCCGGGGCGCTTGACCCGGATGCGCTCCACGACGGGGATCGGCTGCGGGCTGTCGCCCCACTGGCCCGGCGTGATCAGCAGGGCCAGTGGGCGAAGACCGCCCTCCCCGGCAAGGTGGATCTTGCAGGTCAAACCGCCCCTGGAGCGTCCGAGTCCTTCGTCGGGACGGTGCTGCCGGGGCGTTGATCTCCGCTTGGGGATCCGTGGCGGCCTGCGCGGTGCTCCGGCAGCGTGCAGGTGAGCCCGACACGAGGTGGAGTCCGCGCTGACCATGCTCCAGTCGATTCGCCCCTGATCGTCGGCGTCGGTCAGAACGGCTTGGTGGATGCCTTGCCACGTGCCGTCCGCTGACCAACGGCGGTGACGCTCATAGACGGTTTTCCAGTTCCCGAACCGCGAGGGCAGGTCCCGCCACGGGACACCTGTGCGTATTCGGAACAGGATCCCGTTGATCACCTTGCGGTGATCATTCCAACGTCCTCCCCGGCGACCGGACTTCGGTAGCTGCGGCGCCAGTCGCGCCCACTCACCGTTCGTCAGATCGCCCCACCCCACGAGCAAAAATAATCATCCAGGAACGATGCGGTCACATGATCCGCCGGACAGGTCCTAAGGCCGCCTCCGGCGCCCACCCGGATCGCGTCCACTTCCCGGGGACCACTTGCTCATAGGACGCGAAGCTTCCGGCAACACCTGTCCGGCAGTTGCCGGGATCAAGTCCCGGTCGGTGACCGGGCCCGGGAGCATGCGGCAGAGGAATTTCGGCAAGCCGTCGGGCGGGTGTCAGCGCTGGCCGACGGGTCGGGTCTTCCGCCCTTTTCCTATCCGCACCCGCAGTGTGGGGGTGCGTGGAACCAGCCATGGGGACGGAGAGCGATGTCGAAGTAGGTCTGTGGGATGCCGAGTCGGAGTCGTTGCTGCAGCGGGTGGGCGGGCGCTTCGGCCGCGTTGAGCCCCGGCGGCGGATGCGGGACTACGTGCGCGGCCTGCTGGGCCCGGTGGGCAGGAAGAACAGCTGGCAGATAGCCGAGTACGCGGGCCACGGCACCCCGCATGGACTACAGCGGCTGCTGTCATGGTGCCAGTGGGATCCGGAGCAGATCCGCGACAACCTGCAGGACTACGTGGCTGAGAGACTCGGGCAGCCAGGCGGCGTGCTGATCGTCGACGACACGCGCTTCCTGAAGAAGGGCACCGTCTCCCGCCGGGGTGCAGCGGCAATATTCCGGCACCGCGGGCCGTACGGAGAATTGCCAGATCGGGGTGTTCGCCGCCTACGCTTCTGCCAGGGGCCGGGCGCTGGTGGACCGCGAGCTCTACCTACCCAAGTCCTGGACTGAGGATCCCGATCGGTGCCGCGCGGCCCGGATCCCCGAGGAGAAGTCCTTCGCCACCAGGCCGGAGCTGGCACGTGTCATGGTTCAGCGGGCGCTGGGCTCTGCTCTGCCGATTGCCTGGGTGACCGCGGATGCGGCCTACGGGCAGGAGTGGCACTTCAGGCGGATGCCGGAGGAAGCCCGTGTCGGCTATGTGCTCGCAGTGCCCAAGTCGCAGCAGGTCAAGTCGCCTGCGGGGAGCTGGCGTATCGACCATGTCCTGACCGGCGCTCCGCCCGATGCCTGGGAGTGAATCTCCTGCGGGGACGGCGCGAAGGGGCCGCGGGTCTACGACTGGGCCGCAGCCGAACTGCCCACCGTCGAGGGCTCAGTCCCTGCCCACTACCGCTGGGTGCTGGCCCGCCGCAGCCTGGCCCGTCCCGAGGAGGTCGCCTACTGCCTCGCGTTCGCCCCGGCTGGCACCGTCGTCACGGAGTTGGTCCGGGTGGCCGGCGCCCGGTGGGTCATCGAGGAGTGTTTCCAGGCCGCCAAGAACGAATGCGGCCTGGACCAGTACGAAGTCCGCCGCTATGTCGGCTGGTACCGCCACATCACCCTTGCCATGCTCGCGCACGCCTTCCTGGCGGCCCATGCCCTCGAAAGGGGGGCCGAAGAAACGGTTCGAGCGGCCTCGTTCCCCTCTCCGTGGCAGAAGTCCGGAAGCTCCTGGACCTTGCCCGTCCCTCCGCGGCCCGGCATCGGTCACCCGCGCACCGGCTCCACCGGTCCCACGGGCGCCGACGCCATCAGGCCATCGCCCGCCACGGCCACTGCAGCGCCGCACGCACCCCGATCGGGTGAGTCACGAACCATCACCCTCCTGACGGAGCGTCAGCTCACTAGACTCACAAAAGACCCTGTGACCAGGACAAATAAAGAAGTGTAACTGGAGTACCAGCACGGCAGTCGCAGTTCTTAACCGTTGACGCTTTCGCGCTGGTCAGACCGCTCCCGAGGTGCCTGCGGGCAGAGGTGCGGCCACCGTGATCATGAACGTTTGTGACGACGATCAAGGACCAGGTGGCCGTGGAGGTCACGACAGTCAAGCAGACATGGACAGCGGCGCTCAGGGCGGGGATGGGCGAGATCGCGGGGACTGCTTCCCTCGCCGGGAACCGCGGCTGGCGGCGCGGGAGGTGACCGAGGCAACGCTGATGGAGCTGGACACCCGCAACTGCTGAACGCTCGCCGAGGCTCTCGGCCACTCTGGCCCGCACCGCCTGCAGCACTTCCTCTCGCGCTCCGGCTTCGGTCACGACCTGGCCCGTGACCGGCTCGCGCCTGGGTTGCGGGTGAACTCGCCTACGACACCGCGGTGTTGAGTGGATAAGGCCGGCGACGCGAAGTCCTCCACCGACTGCGCCGGGGCGGCCCGCGAGTACTCCCGGGCACTCGGCGGGGTGGGATTGTGCCAGGTGGCCGTCCACCTCACCTATGCCGGCGAGCGCGGCCACGCGATGATCGGCCGGGCCCTGCATCTGCCCGCAGCCTGGGCCGAAGACGAAGAGCGCCGTCTGCTTACCCATGTCCCCGACGAGGTGGAGTTCGCCATCGGGCCGCAGCTCGCCGCCGCCATGATGGAGCGTGTCCGCCGCCTGAGCATCGCGGCGCGCTGGCTGGCCGGCGACGAGGTGTACGGCGGACGCGACCTGAGCCGTGAGGCCCGTCGGCTCGGCTTCGACCACGCGCTCGCCATCCGCGCGGACCACCGCGCCACGATCGGCGCCGGCTCCTTCACCGCCGCCCAACTCGCTGACCGGGTCCCGAAGGAGACATGGGCCAGGATGCGCACCGGCCACGGCCTGAAGGGCGACCGGCACTATGACTGGGCGCTCCCCGAGGTCCATGTCGACGATGCCCCCGACGGCCACGAGGACGGACACGCGTACCTGGTCGTCCGCCGCCACCGCTACACCGGCGAACCTTCCTTCTACCGCTGCCACTCCACTACGCCCTTCGCTCTGGCGGCCCTGATCGACGTGATCACTCGCCGCTGGAGGATCGAAGAGGACTTCCCACTCGCAATCAGCATGCTCGCCGCCGTCCTCGCCGTTACCAGCGCCTGCACCACCGCCCCACCAGCCCGGCCCGTCTCGTCGCGGTCAGCGCCCGCGAGCTGCTCCATTTGCTGCGGGCCGCCGAGTCCCACCGCCGCTGGAACAACGTCAGCGCAGCCGCAACGGCCTGACTCCCCGATGAAGATCGTGAACTACAGCTGATCCGCCGTCAGACCTTTGAGGCCCGGCAGGAGCAATTCCAGCCGTGGCGGGAGGCGTCAGCGAGACGCTGGCGCCTCCCGCCGGGAGTGGCCGCTGCCGGTTTGCGGGCCCGTCGCACGCCCAAGGCGCTTTCCCTGCCGCGAACTGCAGGCCGAGGACCGGTCTGCCGGCGCCCGGGCGGATGCCGAGCAGCTGCGGCAGCGGCGGTTCAGTTCATCAGAACGGGGCGGCCGGGAAGGTTCCCTGTCCGCTGGTAACGGTCGGGCCGTCCTGGTCGTAGCCCGCGTAGTTGTGCAGGGTGCCCCAGGAGATCCACTGGCAGTCGTTCACCTCGGCGCCCACGCGCCAGGCATCCGGGCTGTAGACGTTCCACTTCGGTCCCCAGAGGTAGACGTTTTTCTCCGAGGAGTAGGCGCGGCCGACGTTGTCCGCCCAGAGCGTACCGCCGTAGGGGTCGCCGACCGCCAGGGAGACGGGTGTCCCGAAATAGCCGGAGTTGATGAACCCGCTCGCGAACTGCCAGTGCGCGACCACCCGACCCGAGCAGGTGTCCCACATCTGCTCGACCTGGCCCGCGTAGGTGTCCTCGTAGCTGAAGCTGCCGGGGGCGCCGATGTTTTCCAGGCCGCAGGACGCTGCGGCGTTGGTGTGCATGCCCTTGATGCCCGAGCGCAGGATCGCCCGCCCGGCGGCGTTGTAGGTGACGCTTGCGTGGCTGGTGGTGTGCCTGGTGGGCGAGTGGTGGCTTGCCGCGTTGGCCGCCTGGGAGGTGCCGGCGGCGGCCAACGCGAGGGCGGAAGCGGCCGCGGTGGCGGCGGCGATGGCGCGAAGACGCATGGTGATTCCTGACTGTGAAGTGGATCTGAGTCGAGCCGCGGCTTGGGCCGGCCCCGCTGAGCGGCACCACCAGGCTGCCTGCGACAGCGGGGCAAGGCCACGGATCCCGTACGAACCCGTACACCTCGATCCTGGGTTCTGGTTGTCAGGAGCACAGCTGTCGGGGTCGGCGTGGGTGAGCAGCGTGGCGGACGGCGCGGCCGGTCTCGTGCCGCTCCTGCAGGTCGGGGATGTGGTTGTCGAGAGCGCCGGGGCTGACGCCGAGGAGTTTGGCGATCGAGGTGATCGACTGCTCGGGGTCGGGCAGCAGGGTGCGGGCGGCCTGGATGATCTCGGGGGTGGCGGCGACGGGCCGGCCGCCGACGTTGCCGCGGGCACGGGCACGGGCAAGGCCGGGCCCTCACGGGTGTCGGAGACGATCAGCTCTCTGATGAACTCGGCAAGCCTGGGAAGCATGGTGACCATCACCCGGCTCTCTGTCGTGCCGCGACCGTGGCTACTGGTCAGGCTCATGTCTTTTCATCGGGGTGGTTCGAGGCCGGCCGATTCGAAGCAGTCCGGTCGTTGGCTACGGCTCCGGGGGACTGCACCGAGGGCCATGGCGCGTTGGTAGGAGGTCTCGGCGGATGCGAGCTCGCCGGACAGGTAGTGCACGTCGCCGACGGCGGACCACGCCAGGGAAAGCATGCAACTGTCGCTTTTTGCCTGTGCTGAGACCCGGGTGAGCAGCTTCCTGGCCGCCGCTGGTCGGTGCGCGGTGATGTCCTGCATCCGCGTGGTGTACCAGTCCAGTACGCTCCGTAACGCCGCCCGCCGTTGTGGGTCGGAAATCTCCTGTCCGGCTGTTCGCGCCGCATAGCCCCGCAAGAGGCCGTGCAGCTCGAACCGGCCCGCTGTCCTGCTCAACACCAGCCCTTCGTCGCCGAGAGCTTCCAGCAGTTTCCGTGCCTGTGCCGGGGTGGTGCCGGCCAGTGCGGCGGCGCTTTCAGCGCCGACGTCTTTGCCGGGACACAGACCGAGCAGGAGGAACATCCGCCGTGACTGGGGCGGAAGTCCCTTCAGTGAGAGGTCGAACAACGGAGTCACCGACCGTCGGCCAACTGCCATCGCGTCCAGACCCGAGGCCTGAAGTTCGGTCAGCAGATCTGCCACAGACCAGGCCGGTCGGCTCTTCAGCCTGGCTCCGGCCAAGCTGACCGCCAACGGCAGGTGGCCGCAGGCCTCGCCCACGGCCTCGGCCGCGCCCGGTTCCCGGGCGACCCTGGCCCCGCCGACCGTGCGCGAGAGCAGCACGTGCGACTCGGTAGAAGACAGCACGTCCAACGGCACCGTCACTACGCCGTCGATCCCGGCCAATGTCCGGCGCGAGGTCAGGAGAACCAGTGCGCCGGGCACACCGGGGATGAGGTGTTTGACCTGGTTTTCCTCGGCAACGTTGTCCAGCACGATCAACGCCGCCCGGCCGGCCAGGGCTGAGCGGAACGCTGCCGCGCGGTCCTCCAGGCTCTCAGGGATCTGGTTGCCGGGAGTACCGAGCGCGCGGAGAAAGCCGTCAAGAACCGAAGCCGGGTCGACGGGCCGGCTGTCGGCATCGAAGCCACGTAGGTCGACATACAGTTGTACGTCGGAGAAGCGGCTGCTCCTGACGAGAGTGTGGGCGGCGTGCAGAGCCAACCGGCTCTTGCCCACTCCCGGCATGCCTTCAATGCCGATGATCGTCACCGCGTCGGCGGCATGATCGGCCGCTTCCGCGATCGTCTCCATCTCGCCGTGGCGCCCCGTGAAATCCTTCAGGTCGGCCGGGAGTTGTCGTAGCACACCGACCGGGCCGCCGGTCTTGGTCTGTGCGTGGACCTTGATGCAGGCCTGGCGCCAGCAATCGACTGCGGGCTCGTCCAGGCCGAGCGCACGAACGATCGCGATCACGAGGTCCAGATCCAGGCGGCGCCGCCTGGTCTTGAACGCGTCCGCAACCGTCATCGTCGGCAGGGCCCGCGGCGGCCGTATGAGCGGCCCGGCCCGCTTCGCCAGCACCCGGTACGAGGGCATCCCTGCCCACGCGCGTAATTCACCCAGCAGACCGACGAACTCGGCCAGATCAACCGCCCGGCCCGGATCTGGCAGTGCCCCCCGCTGTTCAGCCACGATGCCCCCCGCGTCGTGAAGCTGTGCCCCTGACAAGAACATTCTAGGCGCGGGGCAACTGCTCACCGGTCTGTTCGACCACCAGGGGTCCCGTACTGGTACGTACCCGGGCCCGGTAGCGGGCCTCGTTCGCCGCGGCCTCCGTCGCCAGAGCCTTCAGCGTGGACTCCTCGGCCACCGGATAGACCACCTTGCGGACCGTGCCGCCCGGCTCGGCGCCCGCCGCCTCCGCCAGCCGCAGCAGGATGCCCTCCTTGCCGCGGACCCGCTTGAGCTCCTTGTTGAACTCGCCCTCGACCTTCTTCTCCGCCCGCGTGTTGATCTTCTGCACGAGCCGGATGAACAGCTCCACCGGCGAGTCGGTGATGTCCGTCTCCCGTACGTGCCACAGCGTCGACAGCAGCGTGTGCGACCTCGGGACACTGGTGATGCTGCTGGTCAATTCGCCCCGTCGGGCCAGATTGATTGCGGCTGCGGTGAGTTGGCGCTGGAGGCGGTCCTGGCGAGCCCGTGGCAGCGGCGGGCTACCGACGGAATTCGGTGACCTGCGGAAACGCGGCAGCTGGCCTGTGGGGATCCCGCGCCGGTCTCTGCAGATTCCCGGTGAACTTCTGCCCGTCGGCTTCCGTTCAGCTGACGGCCGCTCGGGCACAACCTTCCAGTGTTCTGGCGTGTCCACGTAGTGTGCTGACGATACGCAGAACATGGCGGACAGCGGCGGCCGCCGCTTTCGCGACCGCCGCCATGGCGGCCGCGACCCCGGCCGCGCACGCCACCGGAACGACGCTCGTCCTGAACGCCCAGGAGAACTACTACCTCCCCACCGAGGGCGAGGGCCCGAACCTGGACCTCGGCATCACCGCCTCGGGCGGGGACGCCCATGACGTCTCGGTCGCGGTCGACGCGTCGTCCCTCACGGGGAAGGCGACGATGGTGGTCACGGGGGACTGCGTGAGCACCGGCACCCTGAAGGTGAGGTGCGACGTGGGCCCGCTGTCGGGCAGGGAGTTGATCGCCCCGTTCTTCCTGAAGCCCACCGCGGCCGCCAAGGCGGGCGACACCGGTGCCATCACCTACACCGCCACCGCCTCCGACGCGGCCACCGTGACGGGGAAGACGGACGTCCTGGTCGGCGGGCCGAAGCTCGTCCGCCGGCCCTACCCGGCGCTGAAGGGCATCGCGCCCGGCGCCGTCTTCGAGCGCACCCCGGCCTTCGTCAACACCAGCACAGCCCCCGCGGACAACGGCGTCATGCTGCTGGTGCAGGACTCAGAAGGCGTCTCTCTCGCCCGTGACCACTCCAACTGCCACTACTCGGACCAGCCCGACACCGGCGCCTGGTGCCGGTTCGACACCCCGGCCGCGCCCGGCACGGCCTACGAGACGGACGCGCCGCTGCGCTACACCGCCTCCAAGGACACGATGTACGGCTACAACACCTACGTCGTGTGGCCGGTCGGCGGCACCGCGCCCGATTCCTTCGACCCGTCCGACTTCCCCGAGACCGGCGCCGGCGCACCGCTCGGCCTGAAGTCCGTCGCCTCCGGCTCCGGATTCACCGGCTCCGGGTACGGCACCTTCGCCACCACCCAGTACGCCGACTACCAGGCGCTCGGTGACACGGTCGAGGGCAAGGCCGGCGAGACGGTGAGCATCACCGTGGGCGTGCGGAACAACGGGCCGGGCCGGATGGACTTCCAGTGGATGGACGCCGACAGCTCCGGCACGTTCGTGGTGACCCCGCCCGTCGGCACCACCATCACCGGCGCCCCCGGCCCCGGCGAGCAGGGCGACCCCGGGCCGCTGTGGAACTGCACACCGGGCAAGGCCGGCGCGAAGAGCTACACCTGCGACATCGGCAGCACCGACTTCCGGCCGGGCGACTTTGTGACCCAGGAGTTCACGGTGCGGATCGACCGGGTCGTCCCCGGCGCGCGGGGCAGCGTGCGGGCGGTGGAGAACCCGGAGTACCCCAATCGTGAGGACGACGCGGCGAACGACACCGCGGCGATCACGGTGAAGGCCACCGGTTCGGCGACGTCCAGCCCGTCGCCCAGTGCCTCCGCGTCGGCCACGGCCACCGCGAGCCCGTCCGGCTCCGGGGCGGGAACCACGAGCGGGACGACGACGGGCGGCGGGCTCGCCGCCACCGGCGCGGACGGAGTCCTGCTGCGGGCGGGCACCGTCGTCCTGCTGGTGGCGGGCGGCGCGCTGGTGTTCCTGGCGGCGCGGAGGTCGCGGCCGCAGGGCGGCCGCTGACGCCACCGCCCCGGCATGGCAAGGCGTCAGCAGCCGATGAGTCCCAGACCGGCAACCCGTCACCTCGCGAACCGCATTTCGTCGGTAGCCCCCAGGCCGGAGAGGACTGGAGCGGAGACACGGCTTCCTGGAAACGGGACTGGACCATCTCCCATCCACAACTCGCCGGCAGCGCCACCTGGTGGGGCCTGGTCCCCCAGCCGATGCTCGCCCTGCGTAAGCGGAACGACTTCCGCCCCGCCGGCGCCCACGCCACACGGCCTGGCCGCTGCTGCCGGTCGGCCTTGCGCTAGTCGCGGTTCGGGCCGGCCGCGGAGCCGTGGCCCGGGCGGTTGTCGTCGCGGTGCCGATCGCCGCCCTGGCCGTGGTGCCCGCCGCGCCGGCGAACCCCGGCGCGTTCCTTGAGCACGTGGTGCTGTTTCCGCTCGGGCAGGGGCTCGCTCAGCCGCCCGCGACCAGCCCGTCTGCCCGGCCATCTGTTGGCCGCCTACGTCCCCGGCGGACACACACTCGCCGTCATCGCGCTCGCTGTGGCCACCCTGGCGATCTGCGTGTCGCTGGTGGTCCGCGCGGTGCCGACACAGCATGTGGCCTCCCCGGAAGCGAGGTGACGGTGGTTGTGCGCATCGACAGGCATCTCAGACGCGTGGCCGCGCTGATCGCCGCCCTCTACCTGCCGTCGGTGCATGGCGATAGGGACACCGGCCCAAGCGCCGGGCGCAAGCAGCGCGGCGACGTGATCGGCCAGGACCGTGACCGGCCTTAGTTCATCGGTGGACCCGAGCCGTGCAGGGCGGTCAGCCGGGCCCGGTGCCAGGCTGGCATGCGCCGCCGCACTGCTGCTTGAGGAGTACTTGCACCGGGAGTTCTCTGCCGTCCACACCGAGCCTCAGCAGAGAGCCGCACGGCCACCCACCTGCCACCACGTCGTTGACCGGGATGCGGTTACCGGTCAGGCGACGGTCCGTGGAGTGGACCGGCCGCCGCCCTTGAGGACCGGCATCGCGACCGCCGCCGCCACCGTGCCGACGCGGAATTCGCCGAACCGGTCCATCACATGTTCGCCGCTCGTGATCTCCGGCCTGCCGAGTAGATCCTGGATTCCGGTTACGCCTTCGCCGAGTTGATCGTGGGTGTGAAACAGAACCTCGGTGTCACCCTGGTCACCCCGGTCCTGATGAACAGCTCACTCCAGGCACGTATCAGCGCCGGCTTCGGCCGCACCGCTCTCACCATCGACTGGGACAAGCGGAAGGCCACCTGCCCACGCGGGGAACTGGCTTGCGCCTGGCGCAGCCTGGCGCGGAGGTCAGTGGACGTTCTCGTGCCCGGCGTGCGCCGGTGCCGGGCTGCCGGCCGCGGTCGTGGTCCGCGCTGCGGCGCGGGCCGCGGCGTCCGGCAGGGTGAAGGCGAAGACCGCGGTGGAGGCGGCGATCGCGGCGAGGGCCAGGTAGGCGTCCTGGTAGGCGCCGGTGGGCGGATGGGCGGAGGCTGCAGTGGGGGTGCCGAGCACCAGGGCCGTGGTGACCGCCGCGGGCGCGAGCGCGCCGCCGGTCTGGCGTACGACGGTGTTGAGGGTGGAGGCCTGTGCCAGGTCGGGCTTGGCGATGTTGGCGAGCGACGCCACCGTCGTCGGCATGAAGACGCCGCCCATGGCGATACCGAGGAGCAGCATGTAGGCGCGGAAGGTCCACAGACCGGTGTTCTCGTCGCAGGTGGAGAAGAGCAACAGCACCGCGGCGACTCCGGCCATGCCGCATCCGACGATCACCCGGGGTCCGACGCGGGCGTAGAGCACGCCGGCGAGCTGCACGGTGAGCAGGACGCCGAACGCTTCGGGGAAGGTGCTGGTGCCGGACTCCAGGGCGGTGCGCCCCTGGGCCTCCTGGAGGAAGAGCGGGCCGAGGTACATCGCGCCCAGGATCGGGATCAGGCCGACGAGGTTGATCAGGTTGGTGTCGCGGAAGAGCCGGTCCGTGAAGAGCCGGAGCTTCAGCAGGGGCTCGGTGGTGCGCAGTTCGAAGACGACGGCGGCGGTCAGCAGGACCGCGCCGAGGGCCAGCCCGGCGATCACGGGAGCCGAGGACCAGCCCTGGTTGGGTCCCTCGCAGATCCCGAACATCGCGGCCCCCAGCCCGGTGGCGCTCAGCAGCAGTCCGGTCAGGTCGAAGCGGCCGGGTGGCCGGCCGCGCTGCTCGGCGAGGAACAGCATGCCGAACACCACGACGGGGATGCCCACCGGCAGGTTGACGTAGAAGACCCAGCGCCAGGACAGATGGTCCACGAGCAGCCCGCCGAGGATCGGTGCGGCGGCCGGGGCGATCTGCTGGGGAACGATCATGTACCGGGATATCCGAACCTGGTCGGCGGTATCGAAGGTGGCGAAGAGCAGCGCGGTGGAGGCCGGGAAGAGCACCCCGGCGGAGAGTCCCTGGACGGCGCGGTAGCCGACCAGTTCGGCGAGCGCGGGGGCCGTGCCGCACAGCAGTGACGAGGCGAGGAAGGCCCCGAGCGCCCGGAGCAGGACGCGTTTCGCCCCGAACCGCTCGACGAGCCAGGCGGAGGCGGGGATGGTCATGGCGAGGCAGACCGGATAGACCACGACCACCCCGTCCAGGGCGGCCGTCGTGAGGTCGAACTGGCGGGCGATCGAGGGCAGCGCGACGGTGGTGATGGCGCCGTCGACGATGGCGATGAACGTCACGCTGGCGCAGATGACGGGGACGACCAGACGCTGGCCGGGACGGCGGAGACGGGGTGACAGCCGGAGGCGGCGAGGGGACGACAGCACATGCTGAGCATACTCAGTATGTGACTGCTCATAGAATCGGGTTTTCAGCCGGACCGGACGACGATCTTCCCGGGCCGGGGAACGGTTCGACGGGGAGCGGTCATGGCGGTGCAGGGCAGCAGCGACATCCTGGTGGACGAGCTGTATGAGACGACACACCAACTGCGTCGGTTCGTGGAGGCGCGGCTGCGCACCGGGGGCGCGTCGGTCGCCCGGCTGCGCGCGATGCGGATGCTGGCGCACGCCGAGGAGCCGCTGCGGATGCGCGACCTGAGCGACCTGACCGGTGTCTCGGCACGGACCACGACCAGCATCGTCGACAGCCTGGAGCGCGACGGCCTGGTCGAGCGCGTCCGCCATCCGCATGACCGCCGCGCCTTCCTGCTCCGGCTCACGGACCGGGGCGTGGAGTGCCACCGCGAGGCGGAGGCGGTGGACCGCGACGCCCTCGCCGAGGCGACGGCCGGCCTGGATGCCGAGGACCGTGACCGGTTGCGCGCCCTGCTGGCCCGGATCCGCAAGGCCACGGACTGACCGACATCCCGTCCGGAAGTCCTTCGAGACATCCGAAGGAATCGGCGTCCACAGCCCTTGCGAAAACCTCTCGATTCAACGTCGCGGCGCATGACAGGACATGCACGGGCACCGCGTACGCCGACACGGTGATCGCCACCAACCACGCCCAGGGCACGGTGCCCATGGCCCTGGGCTCGGGCGGCGGGGCTGCAGCACCTCGTGGCGCGGGTTTGTCAATTCAACGGCCCTGTCTCACTTTCGGCGGTGACGGAGTGTCGTGACGCGTCGTGGGAGAGCAGGACGTCGGCGTGGTGAGCTACCACCTGGGCGGTGGAGGGCTGGCGGGTGGCTTCCAGGGGTTCCGTGACGACGGGTTCCGCGGCGGTGTGCTCATGGCGCTGGCCGCGGGCGGCGGCCAGGTCGTCGGTGGCCTGCTGTTCGAGCTCGGCGCGCTCACCCCGCTCGCGTCCGTGACAGGGATCGGTGTGATGACGGTGGCGGTGACCGCGAAGTGGGGTAACTGGCTGTGGTCGCAGCGCAACGGCTACGAGTTCCCCGGCCATCTCGTGATCGCCTCGGCGACCCTCGCCCTCACCGGGCCCGGAGCATGGTCGGTGGACCGTGTGCTCGGCCATCGGACGTGGCTGATGGCGGTCGCGGTGGGCGCGATCGCCATCGGGGCGGCGTCCGGGTACTGTTCGGCGACGACCGCCACGGAGGAGCCTGGCCGAGCCGTGCGACCCGACTGAGTCGGGCGGAGCACGTCGGCCGGCGCGTCCCGCCGTCAATCGCCGCAAGCGGTGTCGCTCAGCCTGTTCCCGATCTGTTTGCGCGAGGTGATGCCGAGCTTGCGGAACACTCTGCTCAGATGGAACTCGATGGTCGAGGTGGTGACGAACAACTGGGTGGCGATGTCCGGGTTGGTCAGCCCCGACGCGGCCAGTGTCGCCACATGACGTTCCTGCGGGGTGAGGTCGAACTGGGTGTCGACCGTTCGTTTGCGTGCCGTCTCTCCGGTGGCCAGCAGCTCCACCCTCGCCCGCTCGGCGAACGGCGCGGCTCCCCAGGACGCGAAGGACTCGTACGCGGCCCGCAGCTGGACCCTGGCGTCGGCACGCCGCCTGCGCCTGCGCAGCCACTCGCCGAACAGCAGGCGCGACCAGGCCAGTTCCACGGCCACCGGGACCTTTTCGAGCTGCGCGACCGATTCCTGGTACAGCTGCTCGGCTCCGTCGTCGTCGGTCATCAGGGCCCGGCAGCGGGCGAGCAGCCCCAACGCCCATGGGGTTCCGGCCACAGGAGCGCGCTCCTCCATGCGCTCCATGGCGATGGCGGCGGCCTTCCGGTCGCCGGCCCGAAGCCCGGCCTCGACCATTCCGGCGAGGTTGACGTCGCCGAGGACCAACGGGTGGTCCGTGAACACGGCGAGCAGGGCGTCCAGCGCCTCCCGATAACGCCCGCGACCGATCTCGAAGACGCTCAGGGCCTGGCCGATCCACGGGTACGTCAGTCCGGCGCCCAGGTTCTCGGCCAGCGCGTTCATCGTCGCGACCGCGGCCCGCAGCTCGGCTTCCTGACCGGTCCAGGCATACAGCAGTGCCTTGTTGAAGTCTCCCGACGCACGGAATCCGGTCGCGGTCATGTAGTCGTCCGACTCGCTGTAGCAGCTCTCGGCGGCGGCGAACCGGCCGTCCCAGATCTCCACGGTGGCGAGGGCGTTCAACGCGATGCTGAGCCCGTGGAGCGCTCCCCGACGGCGGTCCGCCGTCACCAGCTTCCCGAGGATCTCCCGCTTGGCTTCGATGTCCCACAACTCGTCGGCCGCGATGCTGACCATGACGCTGAACGCATTCTGCTCCTGGAGGTCGTCGGCGGTGCGCAGCCGGGCCAGGGACGCGGCCAGGGCCGGGGCTCCCACGGCGTAGCCGTAGGCGAGCGAGCGCGCCAGCGCCGCCATGAGCGGATCGGGGCTCCAGGCCGGCGATGCCGTTTCGCGCCAGGCGTGGATGGTGGCCTTGGCGACCTCGCGGGGTGTCGTCCCCGTGATCATCCGGCCGCCGACGATCGCGGCGTACGTCGCCTCGCGCAGCAGGTCCCAGCTCGCCACGGGATCGGTGGTGCCGAGGTCGGCCACCGCGTCCAGCAGCATCGCGGGCAGCTCGCGGGGGCGACCGCAGAATATCTCGACGCTCGCCCGTAACCGTATCGCGCGGGCCCGGGCGACCGGCCCGGTCAGGTCGGGAGTGGCGAGTTCGAGCAGCGCTTGGACCGTCGGCAGATTGCCGGAGGTGAGGTGTGCCGCCGCCGCGGCGAGATACCGCTCGGCCCGCTTGCCCGGATGCGTGGTCATCTCCGCCGCCCGGGTGAGGACGAGGGCCTGTTCGGAGTATCCGCCCCGCGCCTGGGCCAGTTCGGAGGCGGCTTCGAGTTCAGCGGCCACGCCGTCGTCCGGACCGTCGGTCGCCTCGGCCAGATGCCAGGCCCGGCGCTCGGGGGCGCACGTGGCGGCGAGTGCCGCCTGGACAGTGCGTCGCTTCTCGGCGGACGCCGCCGAGTGGACCGCCGACCGGATCAGCGGATGGCGGAACTCGACGACGGTCCCACGCTTCAGTATCCCCGCGGCGACCGCGGGCGTGGCAGACCGGACGGACAGCCCCAGGGCGCCGGCGGCGCGCCACAGCGCGGCCTGGTCGTCCGTCGGTGTCGTGGCCATGAGCAGCAGCAGGGTCTGGGTGTCGGCGGGCAGCAGCGCCGCGGCCTGCCGGAAATGCTCTTCCAGCTGCCGGTTCACCGGCAGCGGCTCGGGCAGCGGGGTGACCCCGGCCAGCTGTTCCGGGTCCAGGTTCACCGCCAGTTCCAGGAGCGCGAGCGGGTTGCCCCCGGTGCCGGCCACGAGCTGCCCGGCGACCGCCTGGTCCAGGTGTCCCGTCACGCCGGCGGTCAGCAGGGCCCTGGCCTCCACGTCCGCGAGTCCCTCCAGCCGCAGCCCGGGCAGGGCGCCGAAGACGTCGTGGTCGCCGGTCCCGTCACGGCCGGCGAACAGCAGCCCGAGGCAGTCCGCGTACAGGCGCCGGCCCACGAACGCCAGGGTCTCCGCCGACTCGCGGTCCAGCCACTGCACGTCGTCGACCAGGCAGAGCATCGGCGAAGCCGCGGCCGTGTCCGAGAGCAGTGTCAGCGCGGCCAGCCCGACCAGATGACGGTCGGACGGCGAGGCATCGGTCAGCCCGAACGCGGCGCTCAGGGCGTCACGCTGGCCCTGCGGCAGAGCCGGCAGCCGGCCGAGGTGGGGCCGCAGGAGCCGGTGCAGGGCGCCGTAGCCGAGCCGTGTCTCGGCCTCCACGCCGACCAGCCTGACGACTGTCAGATCCTGGGCGGACTGGGCGGCGTATTCCAGAAGCCGGGATTTGCCGACTCCCGCGTCGCCGGTGAGCACCAGGACCCCGCCGAAGCCGTCACGGACCGATCCGAGCAGCCTTCCGATCGCCTCACGCTCCGCGCGCCGGCCGACCATCGGCGGCCCGGCCGCACGGTGAGCGCCGGACCATGACATGAGATCCTCCTTTCCCGATGCTCGACTCAGTTCAGAGGCAGGCGCCGTAACAGGCCGAGCGAGCGTCACAAGACGTGGTCAGCGCACATCGCTGACCACCGAGGCGATGCGATGCGGCTGGTCGGTGTCCCTCATGGCGAATCTCCGGCCCGGGTGGCCGGTCTGCGCACAAGCGCGGTGCGCTCCGTGTTCGGACAGTGCCGAACACCTATTCCTGGGCTGACCGTGTCGCCCCGGATGGCCCGACTTGCCCCGGCTGCCAGACACTTCGACCGTGCAGCGGATGCCCGGCAAGGCGCCGCGATCTCCGTGCTCCTGGCTGGGGCGCCACTCGACGCGGGAAGGGAATGGACGGGCGCCACGTCGAGAACAGCAACGAAGCCGTCCTCGACGACCGACGACCGACGACCCCGCCACGGCGGACGACTCTCCTGAACCTCCGAAGTGCCGTCCAGCGAGCCGGATCCCGAGGCCGCCTCCCGTCTGCGAGGCGGCCTCCGCCCGGTCGCTCGCTGGCTGACCCGATCCGCCCACATGGCCTCGGTACGGCTCCCACGAAGCGCTGGGCGCGCCGACGGCGTCCTGACCCCTGTCCGCGTACCCTGCCCGTCGGTCAGCCGGCGGTGTGGGAGCCGATGACGGACTCGGCATAGACCGCGCCGAGGCCATAAGTGCCGGCGTGCTCCTTCACCACCTCGATGACGGCACCGTAGGTCTCGGTACGGAGCCAGTCACGCTGGAGCTCCAGCAGGACCTGGAGTCAGGTCATCGGAACGGCTCCGCCCTGGACCATGCGCTGCATGCCGTGTTCGTGGGCCTGCGGGCTCACTCCGCCCGACGCGTCGGCGACGACGTACACCTCGTATCCCTGGGACAGCGCGGACAGCACGGGCAGCACGAGGCACACCTCCGTCCACAGTCCCGCGATGACGAGCTTGGTACGCCCCGTGGCCTTGATGGCTTCCACGAACGCGGGGTCCTCCCAGGCGTTCATCGTGCTGCGGTCGATGATCTGCTGATCCGGGAAAACGGCCTTGAGCTGCGGGATCATCGCGCCCGAGAACTGCTTTTCGGCCACGGTGCTCAGCACCACCGGCACATCGAACACCTTGGCCGACTGCGCGAGACCGACGGTCGCGTTGATGATCTCGCCCCGCTCGCCGCTGGACGCGGCGAAGAACATCTGCGGCTGGTGGTCCACGAACAACACCGCGCAGTTGTCCGGGGTGAGCAGGCCGGGGCTGGGCAGGGCGGCGACCGCGGAGATGTCGAACATGGTGGAGTCCTGTCTGCCGTGAGGGAGTGTCGTGTTCCCGAGCCGCCGGGCCGCGCATCGAGGAGGCGGGAAGCGGGCGGCACGCTGTCGACAGTAGAGAGAACCTTGTGGACATTCGCTGCCAGAAAGGTGACCGACGTCGACTACGCGCTCGCGGAGTGCCGTCCGGGAGCCCGTCCGTCGTCGGCCCGGATCCAGTTCCGCAGCGTCTCGGTGCTGAACTTGCTGTCCTCGGCGACCGGCTTGATCATCGCTCCCGGTCTCGACGGCACAAAGCGACCGTGTCCTCCTTGGGACTCTTTCAACAGGTGGCCGCGACGGTGCCCACCCACAGTGCCTGCCCACGGCGCCTTTCCGGCCGACCATGGGATCGATCCCGACAGCGTGCGTTCACCTGACGCGTTCCGCAGTCTCCCGCCGCTCGACAGGAAGTCGTACCACCAGCGATGCCCGCTGCCGCACCTCGTGTGACCCCGATCCGTCGTCGACGAACGCGTCCCGTTCGGCACGTGGGTCGGATGCAGGTTCACAACCGCCTGCGTGGGGCACCTCGCGGCCAGGGGCTGTCCGATCACGCGGTGGTGCCGGGCAGCAAACCGGAGCGCCGAAAAGGCCGTCGATCACTCGGTCATGGCAGCCGATGTGCCGCCGACCCTCAGCACGTCACCGGAGTGCGACGTCACACCCGGTACGCCGTTGTCGGAGAAGGCCGAGGTCTGAAGCTTCGCCCTCACCTCGGCCGCCCACGGGGGGTCGATCTCCGCGAGGATGTCCGCCGCCTGCGCCCACACCGCACGAGCGGCCGCGTCGTCGCCGGTCGCCGCGTAGGTGTCACCGAGCCGGGCGAGACTGCCGGCCTCGTTGTAACGGTCGCCGTTCTTGCGGAGCATGCCGATGGCTCGCAGGTAACAGGCCTGCGCCCGCCTGAAGTTGCCCAGATGGTGGTGGGCGTAGGCAAGGGTGTCCCAGGCGTTGGCCTCGTGCGGGCCGCCTTGGTCACTCATCTGTCGGTACAGGGAAAGCGACCGCAGGGCATTGGTCATGGCCTTGCCGTAGTCGCCGAGTACCGCTTCGTACCAGGCGATCGCGTTCATCGCGTCCGCCTGCCCGCTCAGGTGTCCGGCGATGCGGTACAGGTCCAGGGCGTGCCGGGTTTGCCGTATCGCCTCGACGTGCCTCTCGGTGCGGGTCATCACCCAGCCGAGAGCGCGTCGTGTGTGCGCTTGGCCGAGATCGTCGCCCAAGGCCTCGAACAGGGACAGGGCGTGGTGCAGGTGGTCTTCGGCCTCGGGGTAGCGGCGGAGCAGTGAACAGGCGCGTCCGAGGCCACCGTGGGCATGCGCGACTCCGACGGGGTCGGCGAGCTGCTGGGCCGCGGCGAGAGCGATGCGCTGGAGGTCCGCCCAGTCGTGCCAGTGCCCGAATCGTTCGTGCACCGGGTCCAGCAGCCGCGCCAGTTGCCAGGCGTGGCCGCCGAGCCCGTCGTCCACCGACTGCCGCGCCACTTCCAGCAGGACGAGCCGCTCCCTGCTGAACCAGCTGAGGGCGGACTCGGCGTCCTCCAGGGCCACCGGGATCCCCGTTGCCTCCGGCGACGGCGTCGGCGAGGGGAAGACACCCGCCGGATCGAGAAGGGATGCGCTGGCATGCGCGGTGAGCAGATAGTGATCCAGCACGCGGCACATCGCGCCGCGCCGTTCCTCCTCGTGGTCCCCGTCGCCGTCCTCGGCACGGGAGAGTTCGTTCGCATACGCGCGCAGGAGGTCATGGAAGCGGTATCGGCCCGGGTCCTCCTCGGTGAGGAGGTGCGTGCGCGTCAGTTCGGCCAGCAGGGAACGGATCCGGGCGGGTGGGCGGTCCGCGAGTGCGCCGGCCGCGTGTGTCCCGATGTCCGGCCCGGGATGCAGGGACAGGAGCCGGAACAGCCGGGCCGCTTCGCCGGTCAGAGTGTGGTACGACCAGCCGAACACCGTCCGTACATCTGTCGTCGCGTCGAGGCCGTCGAAGGCGTCGAGGCTTCCGTTCGCCTCCATGAGTTCCGCCGCGATGCCGGACAGGGGGAACGTCGGGTTCATCAGCGCGCGGGCCGCGATGATGGACAGCGCCAGTGGCAGCCCGCCGCAGAGGGAGATGATCGTGTCGACGGCAGCAGGTTCGGCGGCCACCCGGTCGGCCCCGAGGCGTCCTACGAGTGACTGCCTGGCGTCCTTCGCGGAGAGCAGGTCCAGAGTGAGGGGGTGCGCGCCACCGGCGACCACCAGGCTCGTCAGTTGATTGCGACTGGTGATCAGGACCAGGCAGCCGGCGGCGCCGGGCAGCAGCGGACGTACTTGGCCGGCGTCGCGCGCGTTGTCCAGCAGGACCAGGACGCGTCGGTCCGCGAGGAGGCTTCGATACAGAGCTGCCTGGGCCTCCAGGCCGTCGGGCATCTGCTTGCGACCGACCCCCAGGGCCTCAAGGAAACCGCGTACGGCTTCAGCCGGGTCCATGGCCGCGCCGTGGAGATCGAATCCCCGCAGATTGACGTAGAGCTGGCCGTCCGGGAACCGGTCCGTCACGCGATGGGCCACTTGCACGGCCAAGGTGGTCTTGCCCACTCCGGCCATGCCGCCGATCGCGTTGATCACCATCGTGGTCCCGGGTCCATCGTGGTCAGGGGCGACCGGAAGGCGGCGCAGCATGTGGTCGATCTCGGCCTCGCGGCCCACGAAGTGTTCGTAGGCGGCCGGCAGTTGGGCAGGCCGGGGCAGCGGCACGAGCAGGTCGTCACGAGCCGGGGAGGCCGTCCCGGGAGCAGCGGCCCGGCCGGTTGAGCCATCACTGTCCAAGGCCGCGAGGGGCGCCGGGGGAGTGGGTGCGGACCGCGCACTCAGCACTTCGCGGTGGGCGGCCAGCAACTCGGAGGAGGGCTCGACACCCAGCTCCTCGGCCAATAGCACCCGGATTTTCTGATATGTCTCCAGAGCTTGGGCCTGCTGACCCGTCAGCGCCAGCGCCCGGATCAGCCGGCTGTGCAGCGGTTCGTCAAGAGGATGGCCGTCCGCCAGGCCCTGCAGTTGAGCCAGCACCGGTTCCGCGCGGCCGCAGCGCAGGGCCGCGTCGGCAGCCTCCTTGACCGTGGCCAGACGCTCGCCGTCGAGTCCCGCGAACACGGGGTGGCTACGGGCCTGAACCGGTATCCCGGCCGCCGCGTGACCTCGCCACAGCGCCAGGGCCTGCGCATACAACTCGAGGGCATACGCGGGATCGTCCGCCTGGTCGGCCGCACGCGCCTGGGTGCGCAGGTCACGGAAGCGCAGCAGGTCAAGTGCGGAGACGTCAACGTCCAGCCGGTATCCGCCGCCCTCTCGGAGCAGCCATCTCCCGGCCGCCATCCGGGGCAGCCCAGGCTCCAGCACGCGGCGCAGGGCCCCCGCATAGCGGCGTACGACATTGACCGCGCTCGGCGGCGGATCCTGCCCCCACAGCGTGTCGACGACTTCCGCGATGGTGACGGGCCGGTCGGCGCTCGCCAGCAGCAACGCCGCGAACGCCTGCTGCTGCGGGGGCCCCAGACGCAGCTCGACATCGGCCCGCCAGGCGCGTACCGGACCCAGCACGGCGAAGTGCACCGTCTCCCCCGGGCGCCGGCGCTCCCGCGTGCCCGAAAGACCGGTCGTGGCTCTGGCTGACAGTCTCTGCGTGTCGGCCGCGTGCGTCATATGGCCGTCGGCCGAGCACGATGCCCGGCGAAGCGCGAGCCGGAGGCCGGACACGCCCTTGCCCGGCTGAACGCGTGGCGCACCATGGTCATGAATCTCCCCATCCCGAGGCCCCGACCCACCCTCACCGCCTGCGGCCGATGCGCGTTCCGGCTGTGTCGTCAGGGACCTTTCCCCAGCTCACAGTACCCCGGCCCGCAGGGCAACGGCAGCTCGTGCGATGTCGAGGCCGGGGGGCGCGGGCGGTTTGGGCGCGCGTATACGGCTGCGCGGGCACGCCGCCAGTGCGTCGACATCGCGTCGAAGCCGTACCGGGCACCGATGCTCGATTCCGCTCGGTGCGGCGGAGGGGTCCGGCGACAGGATCGCAGGGCGGGGAATGACCAAGGCCGGAAATGATCAAGGTCGGTCCGTGTCAATGGTCGGCGTCATAGAATCCGAGCCGTGCGTTTCAGAGTTCTGGGGCCAGTCAGAGCCTGGCGAGGCGAAACGGAGCTGAATCCGGGGCCGCCCAAGCGACGAGCCCTGCTGGCTCTGCTCCTGGCGCGGGCGGGGGAGCCCGTCCCGGTCCACGAGATCGTCGATGTGCTCTGGGGCGAGAACGCACCGGTCGGCTCGGTCAATGTGGTGCACCGTCATGTCGGGGCTCTGCGAAGGCTGTTGGACACGGATCCGTCGGGACAGACCAGGTCGAGCCGACTCGTACGTGGCTCCGGCGGCTACCGCCTGGTGCTCGGTGCGGGGGAGCTCGACCTCCAGCGGTTCCGTGCCCTGCGCGACGAGGCGCGTGCGGCCCGGGATCTGGGCGACCCTGCCCGAGCCGCAGCATCACTGATCGAGGCACTCGCCCTGTGGCACGGCCCCACGGCGTCAGGGATCGCGCCGGAAGTGCGCGCGCACCCCGCTTTCGCGTCGGTGGACCGGGAGTATCCGGCTGCGGTGAAGGAAGCCGCCGCGGTGGCCCTCGAAGCCGGACCGGCACTCGCCGGGCAGATGCTGCCTGTCCTCAGGCAGACGGCCGTAGCCCACCCCTTGGACGAGGTGCTCCACGCGAGTCTCGTCACAGCGCTCGCGGTGACCGGACACCGGGCCGAGGCGCGGAACGCCTACCGGGACGTCAGTACGCGACTCGTCGATGAGCTGGGTCTGGACCCGGGCCCGGAACTCCGGGCCGCCGAACAGCAGTTGCCGCGCAGCGTTGCCTCCGCGCCAGCGGGCCGACCGGAGACCGGGAGCAGTGCTCAGAGCGGTGCCGAGCACAGCACCCCTCAACTGCCGTACATCGGCGTCTCCGTGCCGGAGGCTTCCGCCG
Organism: Streptomyces sp. NPDC048277; assembly: GCF_040652235.1. Lineage (NCBI taxonomy): Bacteria > Bacillati > Actinomycetota > Actinomycetes > Kitasatosporales > Streptomycetaceae > Streptomyces > Streptomyces sp. NPDC048277. The sequence goes on along the minus strand of NZ_JBEZLQ010000027.1, from coordinate 28,449 downwards.
GGAGGGCGGGTCCGGCGGACGGTGCGACACGGGTCCGCCCCGCGCAACTGCCTCCCGATCTGGGCATGTTCACCGGCCGCCGCGCCGAACTGGGGCGGGTGCACGCACTCTTGTCGCCGTCGGACGATCGGCCGAACACTGTGGTGATCAGTGCCATCGGCGGTATGGCGGGGGTTGGCAAGACCAGCCTGGCGGTGCACTGGGCCCACCAGGTCGCCGACCGTTTTCCCGACGGCCAGCTGTATGCCGACCTGCGCGGCTTCGACCCGTCGGGTTCGATCGCGGATCCCGTGGAGGTGATCCGCGGCTTTCTCGATGCCCTGGGCGTCCCCGCGCACCGCATACCGGCCGGCCTTGATGCCCAGGCCGCCCTCTACCGGACTCTGCTGGCCGGTCACCGCGTCCTGGTGCTGTTGGACAATGCGCGCGACACGGAACAGGTCCGCCCGCTCCTGCCGGGCTCCGCCGGATGCCTGATCGTCGTCACGAGCCGCAACCACCTGCACGGACTGGTCGTCACGGACGGCGCCCATCCCCTCTCGCTCGACCTGCTGACGGCCGCGGAGTCCAGGGAGTTCCTCATGAGGCGACTCGGCACGAAGCGGGTCACCGAGGAGCCGACGGCCGCTGACGAGATCGTCGCACTGTGTGGCTCCCTGCCGTTGACACTGGCCATCGTCAGTGCCCGTGCCGCGGTCCTTCCGGGCCGGAGCCTCTCGTCCATCGCCGAGGACCTGCGAGAGACCCGCGGCAGCCTCACCGCCTTCACCCACGATGATCCCGTCACCGACCCCCGTACGGCGTTCTCGTGGTCCTACGACGCTCTCGCACCAGGTGCGGCGAGACTGTTCCGCCTCCTGGCGCTCCATCCCGGCCCCGACGCGTCCACCGCGACCGCGGCCGTTCTGCTGTGCCTGCCTCCCAGGGACGTACGCCCTCTGCTCGCCGAACTGGTCGGCGCGCATCTGCTCACCCAGCGGTCCCCGGGCCGCTACGGTTCACATGAACTGCTGCGGATCTACGCCGCGGAACTGGCGGAGTCACACGACACTCCCGAGGAGCGGGACGCCGCACGGCACCGGCTGCTCGACCACCTCCTGCACACCGCTCACCGGGCCGACAGCCTGCTCGCACCCCACCGGGAACGGATCACCCTGTCACCGCAGGTCGCCACCGCGGCCGCTCCGGTAGCGTTCAAAAGCGAGGAAAAGGCGTCAAGTTGGCTGAACGCGGAGCGTCCGGTCCTCCTCGCAGCCGTGCAGGAGGCGGCCCGGTCCGGCTTGGGTGCCCACTGCTGGCAGCTCGCCGCGACACTGGAACTCTTCCTCGACCGGCACGGCCGGTGGCAGGACCAACTAGTCGTTCAGGAAGCGGCGTTGCACGCGGCCGAGGAACTGGACGACCCCTCGGGACGCGCACACGCGCACCGGGCCCTGGGCTTCGTGAACGGGCGCCTGGAGCGCCCCGCCGAGGCACACGAGCACCTGTCCACCGCGCTGCGACTGTTCGCCGCCATCGGCGACGCGTCCGGCCAGGGGCGCGTCCACCGCTACCTGGCCTTCCAGGCCAACCGCCAAGGCCGGCACCGCGAGGCACTCGACCACTACCGCGAGGCGCACGCGCTGTACGACGCGGCCGGTCATCGCAGCGGACAGGCAGGCATCTTCAACGAGGTCGGGTGGACCCGCATTCTGCTCGGCGCGTACGAGGAAGCCCTGGCCGACTGCCAACGGGCGATCACCATGAACCAGCAACTCGGCGACCGCAACGGGGAGGCCGCCGCCTGGGACAGCCTCGGCTACGCCCACCACCACCTCGGCCGGTATCAGCGGGCCCTCACCTGCTACGAACACGCGTTGACGGCATACCGCGAGATCCACGACGACTACCTCGAAGCGGACACTCTCGTCCACATCGGTGACGCGTGGGAGGCCGACGGCTCCCAGGAACGGGCGGCGGGTGCCTGGCGGCAGGCGCTGGAGATCCTTGAGACCATCGAGCACCCGGATGCCGAACACGTACGCGACAAGCTCCGGCGCCCCGACGGCACCCGAAACGCTCCGTAGCGACGGCTGACCCCCTCCCGTATTGATCGCGTCCGACGTTGAGCGGTCGTTTCCTACTTGGTCCCGTTGTACCTGTCGGGAGTCACGAGGGCGCCTCTGCCGTGGAGCTGTCCGAGGCCGTGGGCATCATGCGGCGCACCATCCGCGCCGGCCAGGGCAGCAGGGAGGCGTCGCAGCACAGCTGCGCCGACGCCCGTACCGCGCCCGCGGCTGCCCGCTGGAGCAGGCCGCGCCGGTCTGCGGGCCCGAGGGCCCGCACCGTATCGCGGTCCGGGCCCTCGGTGGTCGCGGAGCCGGGCGGCTACTTGGCCAGGAAGGCCAGCAACGCGGCGTTCACCTCCTCGGCGTGCGTCCACAGCAGACCGTGCGGGGCGCCCTCGATCTCGACGTACTCGGCCGAGGGCAGCAGCGCGTGGAAGGGCCGCCCGGTGGCGTCGACGGGCAGGATCCGGTCGGCCGTGCCGTGCAGGATCAGCGTCGGTACGTCGATCCTGGCGACGTCCGCGCGGAAGTCGGTGATCCAGGTGGGCACGCAGGCCACCGACGCGTACGCCGACGCGCCCGCCGCCACGTTCCAGCTCGCGCGCACGGCCTCTTCGCTGATCCGGCTGCCGAGCGTCTCGTCGAGGTTGTAGAAGGACTCGTAGAAGCCGGTGAAGTAGGCGTAGCGGTCCTTCGTGACCGCCTCCAGGATGGCGTCGAACACGGACTGGTCGACGCCGCCCGGGTTGTCGTCGGTCTTGACCAGGAAGGGTTCGAGGGAAGCCAGGAAGGCGGCCTTGGCGACGCGCTGCGAGCCGTACGTGCCCAGGTAGCGGCCGACTTCCCCGGTGCCCATGGAGAACCCGACGAGTACCGCGTCGGTGAGGTCCAGCTCGGTCAGCACCGCGTCGAGGTCGGCTGCGAAGGTGTCGTAGTCGTAGCCCGTGGTCGGCTGCGACGACCGGCCGAAGCCGCGCCGGTCGTAGGTGATGACCCGGTGGCCTGCGTCGAGCAGGGCCGGGAGCTGCTTCTCCCAGGAGTGGCCGTCCAGCGGGTAGCCGTGGATCAGCACGACGGGCTGCCCGCTCCCGTGGTCCTCGTAGTACAGCTCGATGTCGGCGGAGTTCTCCTGGCCGACGGTGATGTGCGGCATGTCGGTTTCCCTTCGTGAACTTGGTGGATCGGTGCGCGGTGACGGGGCCCGGGCGGGTGAGGCGGGCCCGGCAGTGGGAGAAAGCGGTCGCAGCCCGGTCAGGCCCAGCTCTCGGCGGTATCGCGCCGTCGCATCCGGTCGGCGGTCACCGCGCACACCGCGTGAACGGCTGCGGCGGCCCACAACGGAGCCGCCATCTGGCCATGGCGCAGCAGCAGACCGCCGGCCAGCGCCCCCGTCACCATCGACAGGATCGACGCGCCGCAGCCGCACCCCGTTCGAGGTTCGGTCCGCGAACAGTCCCGCGGCCGTCAGGGTGAGAACCGTCGTGGTCAGGTCGGGGACCGCCAGTCGGCGGACCACGGCGTTCTGCGCGCCCATCGCGACGGCCAGCAGTGCGACCATGGCCAGCTGTGTGCCGCGCCGCGCCGGATCGGCGAATGAGGCCAGACCGGCCGTCACGGCGACCGGCACGCACTGGGCCCCGCACGTGGCGGCCAGCAGCCGGCCGCCAGTGGGGTCCTGTTCCAGGAGACGTCGCCGGCTCCGACGACCGCGAATCCGAAGAAGACGGCGTTGCTCGTCATGTTCGCGACGAAGACGTGGCTCAGCGTCAGATAGCTGACGGTGTCTACCAGGCCGGTCCCGACGGTCAGGGTGAGGAGCAGGTCCGGCAGCGGGCCGTGGCCGCGGGAGCCGGTCATCTCGGTCGCTGCCGCTCGGTGGAGTGCCGGGTGCGGGGATCCGCACGGACCGGGTCGGGCAGGGCTGGCATGCTCGTTCCTTTCGCAGACCGGTTGCACGGTGTGGGCGAAGTGGCCCCGCGGGGGCATCGCGGACAGGGGTGAGCCGCCACGGGTGATGCTCGGGCCTTCTGCCGGTGGGTCTTCGGCCGACTCGGTCTGAGGGGGCCCAGGTCACGGCTGTTCGCCCTGGTCGAGGGCATCGGTCAGCTGAGGCCACACCTGCTGGCGGATGGCGCCGGGTCAGGAGGTGGCGCGGGCGGCGGCTTCGATGACGTGCGTGGTGGCGTCGGGATGGGACACGAGGACCGCGTGCGAGGCGTCGTCGAGCACCTTGGTGTGAGAGCCGGCACGGAGCGCCATGGCCTCCTCGGCAGCCGGCGGGATGGCGTGGTCGGCGCCGGCGACCAGGAACCAGGAGGGGATGGTCTTCCAGGCCGGGGTGCTGCTGGGTTCCGCGAGCGCGGCCAGCGCCACTGGCCGTTGCCCGGCCGCCATGAGGCGCGCCTTGCCGGCCGGCACGTCGGCGGCGAAGACCTGCCGGAAATCGGCGGGGTCGACGTAGGCGTCCTGCCCGCCGGGGAACGCCCGGACCGTCAGCGCCGGCGGAAGTTGGCTGCCGGGGTAGCGCCCGAGGATCGACAGGCCGGTCTCTCCCTGGTCGGGGGCGAACGCGGCGATGTAGACCAGGGCCTTGACGTTGGCGTGGCCCGTGGCGGCGTCGGTGATGACGGCGCCGCCGTAGGAATGGCCGGCGAGGATGACCGGCCCGGGGATGGTGTCCAGGACACTGGACACGTAGGCCGAGTCGCCGGCCAGGCCGCGGAGCGGGTTCGCGACGCCGATCACGGGGTATCCCTGGCGCTCGAGCCGCGATATCACCGCGTCCCAGCTCGACGAGTCCGCGAACGCGCCGTGGACCAGCACCACGGTCGGCTTCGGTGTGCTCGGTGTGGCGGACGCCGGCGCGGCGTCTGCGGTGTTCGCGGCGGGGGTGGCGGCGGACAGCGCCGGGACGGCGAGTAGTGTCCCGGCTACCATCGCCGAGAGCATGAGCTTTCTGCGGTGTCGTCCGCCTTCGCGGAACCGGGCGGGTTCGGTGCCTGCCATGACTGCTCTCCTCGTCTTTTCTGCTCTTTCGGGGCGGGTCCGGCTCACAGGGACGGCGGCGGTCCGGTGACACGCAGATGGAATGCCTCGGCGGAGGCCACGACCGCCGCGAGATCGAATTCCGGTGGCAGGTCCCCGGTCTCGGCCACCGGGGTGCCGTTGGCCCTGAAGTACTCCTCGATGCAGGCCGGGCTGAACAGCACCGCGATCCGCGCGCCCTCGGGGGAGCGCACCAGATAGCTGTGCGGCACCCCGCGTGGCCCGTATGCGACCTGTCCGGGTGTCAGGTCGTGGCGCTGGTCGCCGACGAAGAAGGTCACCTCGCCGTCGAGGACGAACCAGACCTCCTCCTCGTCCTCGTGGACGTGGTGCGGGGGCGCGTGGCCGGCCGGGTCGGTGAACTCCATCAGGCTGAGCCGGTTGTCGGTCGCCGTGCCGGGAAGCAGAATCCGGGCCTGGCCGCCGAGGAACCAGAAGGGTTCGCGTTCTGCCGTCGGGCCGAAGGTCGGGAAGAACCGGGTCATTTCCGCTCCTGATGTCATCGGTGGCTGCCCAGGAAGTGCAGCAGTATGTCGGTCATCTCTTTCGGGTGTTCCTCGTAGATCCAGTGGCCGGAGTCGGGGACGACTGCCGGGGTGACGTGGGTGGCATAGCGGCGTACCTGCGTCGCGACCGACGAGCCGAGGCTGGCGGAGGCGCCGATCGCGAGCACCGGCATGGTCAGGGGCTTCTTTTGGAACCGCGCGTTGTCGGCGATGTCCTGCGGGAACGTCCGGAACCACGCGAGGCTCGCCTCCAGGCGGGCGCGGTCGCGCAGGTAGGTGGCGAAGACCTGGAGGTCCTGCGGGGTCAGGGCGTCCTTGTGCACGGCGATGCCCCGCATGAAGCCGGTCGTCCAGGTCAGCTCGCGGCCCTGGATCAGGCTCTCGGGGAGGCCGGTCTGCAGGGAGAAGAAGCCGAAGTGCCATGCCCCGGGGCCCTGGGCCGTCAGCGACGGGAACTCGTAGATGCCGGGGTCGGGGATCGGGGCCTCGCTGAGGACGAGCTTGCTGACGGTGTGCGGGTACTGCGCGGCGTAGGCGTAGGCGACCATCGTGCCGATGTCGTGGCCGACGACATTGACGTCCTGGGCCTTGCCGAGCGAGACCAGCAGCGCGTGGAGGGTGGCGGCCATGGTCTTCTTGTCGTAGCCGGACGCCGGGGCGTCGCTGCGGCCCGCACCGGGCAGGTCCGGCGCGATGACGGTGTAGTGCTCGGCGAGTGCGGGCATGATGCCGTGCCACTCGTACCAGGTCTGGGGATAGCCGTGGATCAGGACCAGGGTCGGGCCGTGGCCGCCGATGACGTAGTCGATGCCGGTCCCGGCGACCCGGGTCTTGTGTTCGCTGAAGCCGGCGGGCACCCGTTCGCCGGCCGGCGGTGCCGGCTTGTCGGAGGCCGTGGCCGTGAGGGTGGTCGAGCCGAGGCCGACGGCCAGGGCGAAGACCGCGGCCACCAGGCGGCGGGATCTGGGCAGGCGGAATCTCACTGGTCTCTCCAGGGGGGTGTGTGGGGACGCGGGGCGGGCCGTGCTCGGCGCCCGCCGTGCCGTGACGGCCGGTCAGGGAGATTCGGCGAGGCCGCCGTCGGTGACGAAGTCGACCCCGGTGACGGAGCCGGCGCCGGTCGGCCTGCGCAGGGCCATCACAGGAGGGAGTCCTCGCGGGGGCGGGTCGGATCTGGCGCAGCGCGCCGCCGTCGACGACCCACTCGGCACCGGTGATCTGGCGTGCGAGGAGGGAGAGCAGGTAGGCGACGACCCGTGCGACGTCGTCGGGGCTGCCGAGCCGGGCGGTCGGCAGGCGCCGCACCTCGCGGACGAAGTGGTCGATCGCCGCCTCCGGTTCCAGGTGGAACTGAGCGGCGAGCTGCTCGGCGAAGCCGCCGGGGCATCCCACAGCCGGGTCCGGGTCGGTCCCGGTGCGACCACGTTGGAACGTACCCCGCGCGGGCCGGACTCGGCCGCCAGTGTCTTCGACCGTGACAGCAGCGCGGTTTTGGCGGCCGCGTAGTCCACCATCAACACGTCCGGCATCCTGGCCGCCTCGCCGGTGAGGTGGACCAGGGAGCCGCCCCGCAGGAGCAGGGAGGGCAGCGCGGCCCGGGTCATCCGCACCGCGCAGTGGAAGTTGAGCTCGAACGGGGCCTGCCACTGCTCGTCGCTCACGCCCAGGAATCCTGTGCGGGAGTCCGGTGCGCCGACGTTGTTGACGAGCCCGTCCAGCCGCCCGTGCCGGGCGAGTGCCTCCGCCGCCACACGCCGTGCCGCGCCGGGCTCGGTGAGGCCGGCCGCCAGGGGGCCGACCCGCGGGCCGAGGGCTTCGACGCCCTTGGAGTGGCGGGCCACGGCGACGACGGTGGCGCCCTCGGCCGCCGGCACGCCCACCGTGGCCTCGCCGATCCCGGCGGACGCGCCGGTCACCACCACGACCGCGTCGTCGAGTCGAAGATCCATCAGCCGGCCTCCTTCCGGGCGAGCCGGTCGCCGTCGTCGACGTGCGGCGCGGCGCCGGTGACGTACGGGGTGCCGATGGCGGCCGGGCCCGCGTCGGCACGGGACGCTCCGGCGGTCCGGCACGCTTCGGCGGTCCGGGACGCGCGGGGGTTCATCGTCCGGTCTCCGGACCCTGCTGCCCCAGCCAGGTGAGAACGGTGTCCGCGACCTCGCGCCAGCCGCCGTCGATGGTCAGGGAGTGCCCGCGGTCGGGAAAGCTGATGATGTCGGTGACGGCCTGGGAGTGCCGGTACTGCTTGAGGGTGGCCCGGGTGACGGCCTCGGGCACCGTGTGGTCCTTGCCGCCGGAGACGAGCAGCAGGGGGCCGCGTCCGCTGTTGTCCGTGTCGACCTTCGCCGGCGAGTGGGGATTGAAGGTGGCGGAGGCGGCCTCGTACAGCGGCCTGCCCGGCGCGGGGACGGTCCAGCGCTCGTACAGGGCTGCCGATTCCTCCTCCGCAAGGGCGTTGCCGAAGGCGAACCGGAACTGCTGCGCGGTCAGGGAGACCGGCCGGTGTTTGTTGGCCGGGTTCCTGAAGACCGGGAACGTCGCCTTCAGCACGGACAGCGGCAGGGGCAGTACGCCCTTGATCTGTGCGGCGTCGATCGCGACCGCCGCGGCGGCGCGGTCCTGGCCGAGCAGCTTCTGCGCGATCATCCCGCCGAACGAGTGGCCGATCACGACGGGCCGCACGGGCAGGGCCGCGATGAGGGCCGCGTAGTGCTCGACGACGTCGTCGATGCCGTAGCCGGCGACGCTCTCGGGGTTCTGGCGCGCCTCCTGGACGGTGTCGGGGTCGCCGGGCCAGCCGGGCGCGGACGGGTCGTAGCCCTCCTCGCGGAACAGGTCGGTCCACGGCTGCCAGGAGGTGCTGTGCAGCCAGAGCCCGTGGATGAAGACCATGGGAAGCGGGACGGTCATGGCTGGGCCTCTCTTGTGCGGGTGTCCTGGCCCGGTGTGTGCACACGAAACCGGGAACCCCGGTGCTCTCGCACCGGGGAGGCACCCCAGTGGTTGCGGGGTGTCAGGGGTGGACGCCGAACGGCCCGAGGACACCCGCGTCGATCCGCAGGGACTCCAGCAGCGTCCACGCGTTGTCCCGCGTGAAGACGTCGGCGGCGGCGAGGACTCCGGTGTACTTCGCGGCCACGGGAGCGGCGGCGGCGTCAGCGACCGCGTCGAGGAAGGTCTTGAAGACCGCCCACGAGTTTCCCTGCGCACCGTACTTGGCGAAGTACGGGGCCGGGTCGACGGAGGCGATCGCGGACCGGGTGCTCGCGTCCAGGTCGTCCATGTACTGGATCTGCAGCGCGCCGTCCGCGCGGACTCCGAGCCGCCCGAGATGGCCGCCGACGAACGTCTGCCACGGGTAGTCCATCGCGATGCCCTGGGCCCTGATCCAGTCGGGGATGTCCTGGGAGACCGCGAGGTTCTTGAACGGCACCCAGCCCGGGTACAGGACGTCGACCAGCATCAGGGTGGCGTATTCGGGCGCGTGGATGAAGATGTTGTCGGGGGTGTGGTTGGGGCCGTGGTACGCCAGGCGCAGGGTTTCACCGCCGACCTTGAGCTGGTACTTGTCCTGGAACGTGACCGTCGGCAGCGGACGGTTGGGGTCCGCCGCGCGGGCCAGCAGGCCGGCCGTCGCGGCATGCGAGATCCGCACGACATCTGTTCCGAACAGGGCGGCGGCGCCGATGTGGTCGGCATGCGAGTGCGAGTAGACCAGGTGGGTGACCTTGCCCGGCCGGCCGTTGACCCGGGTGACGTCGTCGATCGCGCGGAGCAGGTTGTGCCCGATGGTCGGCGGTGCGTCGACGAGGACGACGCCCCGTGTGGTCGTCAGGAACATGGACTGGTAGTAGGAGTCCGTGACCCAGTAGAGGTTTCCGGCGATCCGGCCCACGTAGTAGCCGTCGGCGTTCGGCGTGGGCCCGACCGAGGCGGCCGGGATCGGCGCGAAGTCGGGCAGCCCGCCCTCTTCGGCGTGGGCGGGCCCGGAGAGCGCGCCGACGAGGGCGGCGGCGGCCGGGACCGCGAGGGAGCCGGCAGCGCCTTTGAGGAATCGGCGACGGCCGGTCGGAGGCGGGAGTTGGGAAGGCATGGGAATCTGGTCGCCCTTCGGTTCGGGGAAAAACGCGGGGTCGGATTCGGGGGACGAGGTGTTCAGCTGAAACAGGGATCGAAGGTGTCGAGCGGCCGGTGGCCGTCGGCGGCCCGGCCGGTGCGCTGCCGCCACCGCAGTTGTTCGAAGGACTCGGCGGCGGCGTCCCGGACGCCCTCGGCCTGGCGCAGCCCGCAACGGTCGCGGCCGTGGCCGGCCTGGTAGCCGCCGAAGTGCGCGATCGGACTCCAGTGCGGCTGGACGGGGGGCGCGGCCGGCGCCAGGCCTTCGAAGAAGCCGGCGGCCTGCACGACCCGGCCGCCCACGGCCGTCAGCAGCGCCTCGATCTCGGGGATCCGCTCTTCGGGGATCTCGAAGAAGTCGTCGCTCAGTACCGCGAAGTCCGCGTAGTAGCCGGGACCGAGGATGCCCTTGACGTCCTGCTCGTCCGTGAGCCGGGCACCGCCGACGGTGTACGAGGCGAGGGCTTCGGCCCGGTCCATGCGGTTCTGCCGCGACCTGAGCGGCACTCCGGCGACGTTGTGCCCGGACACCAGCCAGTGCAGGGCGACCCAGGGGTTGTGCGTCGAGACCCGGGTGGCGTCCGTTCCCGCGGCGGCGTTCAGGCCACGGCTGCGCATCGCGCCCAGCGGCGGCGCGACCGCCGCGGCCGCGTAGCCGTAGCGGTCATGGAAGGTGGTGCCCTGATAGGCGAGGCGGTGCTGGACGCCGGTCGCCCCGCCGAGCGCCGCGATCCGGTCCAGGCTCTCCTCGGACACCGGCTCGACGTGGTCGAACAGCCGGCGGTTCCCGCCGGGGAAGAGCCCTTCGGCGGCCGGCTTCTCGAAGACGGGGAGGTCGCGGCGGACGGTCTCGTCGTAGGTGGCGTGCAGCCGGAATCCCCAGCCGCTCTCCGTCAGGAGCCGGACGGCGCTCTCGAACTCCGTTTCGTACGGGCCCAGTTCCGGACGGGGCTGGGCGAAGTTCTCGAAGTCCGCCGCGGCCCATGTCAGGTTCTCTCCCGCGCCGTTGAGGCGCAGCCACTCGTCGCCGTCGTCGGGTCTCACCGTGCCGGTCCGGCGGCGCAGGTCCTCGACTGCCTGGCCGGGGGTCTGCGGGAACAGGTGGTAGGCGATCCTGACGGTCGGTTCGCCGGCGGCACGGAGGTCGGTGTGGGCGCGGTAGCCCGACGGGAAGTCCTGGAATCCGCCGGCGGCGTCGATCAGCGACGTCAGCCCGAACCGGTTCCGCTCCAGGAGGAACTGTCTGGTGGAGCCCTTCTGGCCCTCAGGGTCCGGCACAGGGGCCTTGGCCAGGGTCGAGTACAGCAGCGGGGCGCCCGGCGCGGCGATGAGTATTCCGGTGGGTTCGCCGTCATGGCCGCGGACGATCTGGCCGCCCGCGGGGTCGGGGGTGTCACGGCTGGTCCCGGCGGCGTGCAGCGCGGCGCGGTTCAGGATCGCGGCCTGATGGAGGTGGGTGATGACGACCGGGGTGTCGGGGGCGGCGGCGTCGAGTTCCGCCGGCGCCGGCATCCGGTGCTCCGCCACCGGCTCGGCGCTCCAGCCGCCCGCGACCCGGAGCCACTGGCCGGGCGGAGTCCGCGCGGCCTGCTCCCGCACCGTCGCCGGCCCCTGCCGCAGGGTCCGCACGCCGTCCCAGCGGAGTTCGAGGACGAAATGCAGGCCGCCGCGGACGACGTGGTTGTGCGAGTCGTTCAGGCCCGGCACGACGCGGTGCCCCAGGGCGTCGATCACCCGAGTCCCCGGACCCGCCAGCGCGGCGGCCTCCCGATCCCCGCCGACGAAGGTCACCGAACCGCCCCGCACGGCGAGCGCGGTCGCGGCCGGCCGCTTCCGGTCGCCGGTGAAGATCTTCGCATTGCGCAGGACAAGATCCGCGGGCTGCGTCGGGGCACCTGCGCGGATGCCGGCCACAGGCATGGACGTCATGGTCCCTCCCTCGGGATGCCGGGATGGCTGCCGGCGGCTCCAGCGCTCCTGGTTGCGAACCGTGATCGCCGGCCACGTCAGGACAGCACCGCGCGAGCGGCGTTCGCACCGGGGCCCCACCCCAGCAGGACGCACCCACCCACGGCCGCCACGACTGGGGTGGCCCCCGGCGCGCGCCGCGTCGGAACACCGGTCACCTGTGAAAACGCGCGCCGCAGAGGGGGAGCACGGAAACGGACGGGACCGCAGCACCACGTCCTCCCGCAGGGGCGGACGGCCGCATCCCCACAGTCCCGCGGCCAGCCCGAGGACGGGCAGAGATGCTGCCCGCCCTCCTCACTTCCGGCTCTTTGCCCGGCTCCTGGCTCGCGCTGCTCGTGGAAGGTGTCATCGGAAAGGTCCGGATCAGGACGGCCGGTCGCGTCAGCCGACGAGTGGCATCGCATACCCGTAAGGACTCGGAACACCGATGAAGCCCCTGTTCACGTCGCGCATTCGCGCGGCCGCGTTCGTCAGCACACTCGCAAGCGCCGCCACCCTGGGTCTCGCCGGGGCGGCGTCCGTGTCCAACGTCGGCGGCAAAATGCTCGGGGATGTCGATGCCGGGGATCTTTGCTGCCAGGTTGCGGGCCATGCCGGCGCCGGCCGGCACGATCACCCCCGCATACACCGGCACGTTCGGCGAGACGCTGTCACGCCGGCGCAGCAGACTCTCCAACGAGTAGCTGACCTGACGGACACGAAGTCGGCGGCGTTCTTCCACCCCGGGAGCAGAGGCAGCCCGGAGATGACCCCGGCCCGGAAAGGGCCGCAGTCACCGAATGCCGGGTCCTCCTCCGTTGCCCGCGCCTGTTCGGTCATGGCGCGGACGGTGAGCTCGCTGGTCCGGCCTCCCGCGTCGGGCTTGTCGCCAGGGACGAACAGGAACCGTTCCACCCCATTGGCGGCGGCCGTCAGTAAGACCGTGTCCTACGTGGTGAGGCGGCCGTTGGGCTGTGTATGGGGCGGGGTACGTGGAGTTGGATTGTTCCGGACCGGCTGTGGGAGATCGCGGAGCCGCTGATTCCTCCGTCGAGGGTTCGGCCGCAGGGCGGTGGGATGCACGAAACGCCTGATGAGACGCTGTTCGCGGCGATCATCTACGTGCTGGTCAGTGGCTGTGCCTGGCGGGCGCTGCCGCCGTGTTTCGGCATATCCAAGTCGACTGCTCACCGCCGGTTCCTGATCTGGTCCAGAGCCGGTAGCTGGGACCGCCTGCACCAGGCCGTGCTGCATCGCCTGGGTGATGCCGGCCTCATCGATGTCACCCGCGTCGTCCTGGACACTGCGCATGTCCGCGCTAAAAAAAAGGGGGCGAACATACAGGTCCGAGCGCCGTGGACCGGGGCAAGCCGGGTTCCAAGATGCACATCTTGTCGGACGCGAACGGACTGCCCCTCCTCGTCGGCGTCTCGGCCGCCAACGTCCACGACAGCGAGGGACTGAAGCCCATGGTGGAGGGTCACCAAACGCAACACGACCCTTCCCTCCGCCGATACTTCAGGCCTCAGGGGTCTGTAGAACGATCGGTGTAACTCCCGATCATGGAAGATGCATCGATGACCAGTGAGAACGTATCCGAGGCTGAGGCCTTCGAGCTTACGAAGGCGGTTCTGTCGACGATCTTGTGATCCGGACGGCTGAGTACGTTGCTCCGCCTGTTCGCGATCATGCATCGCGTGCTCTCGTGATGTGCTCCTGGAGCTGTTTCCGTACCTGACCGCATTGATGATCGAAGAGGTTAAGAGACGACCGGACCAGGTGGTGCTGAGAACGCGGGTGCGGGCGACGACTGGCTCCTGTCGGTGCGGTCAGAGCTCGGCTCGAGTGCACGGCCAGTACGTACGCAGGCTGCGTGATGTCGCCGTGGGCAGGCTCGGTGTCGTGATCGAGTTATGCGTGCGCCGCTTCCGCTGCGAAAACCCTGCCTGCACGGTGGTGACGTTCGCCGAACAGATCTCAGGACTGACCACCCCGCACAGCCGGCATACCCCGCTGCTGCGCGAGGTGTTGACGCAGATCGGGCTGGCCCTGGCAGGCCGGGCAGGAGCGCGACTGGCGTCCGCGGTCGGCCTCACCATAGGTAAGGACACGCTCTTGCGGCTGGTCAGGGCCCTGCCCGAGCCGGACATCGGCAAGGTGGAGATCCTCGGCGTCGACTTCGCCTTCCGCAAAGGCCGCCACTACGGCACGGTATTGATCGACATGGCCACCCACCGGCCGCTGCACCTCTACGACGGCCGCGAAGGCGAGGATCTGGCCGCCTGGCTCCGCGAGCACCCCGAGGTGAAGGTCATTTGCCGGGACCGTTCCAGCGGTTACGGAGAGGGCGCCGCAGGCCGAGCAGGTCGCGGACCGCTACCACCTGTGGGCCAACCTCGGCCAGGCGGTCGAGAAGACGGTCAACGCCCATCGTTCCCGCTTGACCGAACCGTCTCCCACCTCAGGCTCCACCTCCGACCAGGTGGAGGTGGAGCCTGAGGTGGTCCAGCCGGCGAAAGACCTGAAGATCGTGATCCGGCTGCGTGAGCAGCACACTGCGGCCCATGAGCTGTGGCAGCAGGGGATGTCGAAGGCGGTGATCGGCCGGAAGCTCGGGCTGCACCAGGCCACGGTCCGTAAACTGGTCAACGCCCGTTCCGTCGACGATGTCGTGGCCAAGAGCCTCCAGCGAGCGCATGTCGTCGACCCGTACGTCGGCTACTTGCACCGGCGCTGGAACGAGGGCGTCAGGAACGCCGCCCAGCTCTACCGTGAGATCAGGCAACTTGGCTATCCAGGTGGCGAGTTGGCTGTTCAGCGGCATCTGCGGCGCTACCGGACCGGGCGCGGACACGCACCCGATCCGGGACCGAAGCCTCCATCGGTCCGCGAGGTCGCCTCCTGGATGATGACCCACCCCGAGCACCTGCGGGACGAGGACGCCGACAAGCTGCACCGGCTGCGTGAGCGCGATCCCGAACTCGACCGGCTCACTCTTCACATCAGGAAGTTCGCCGCGATGATGACCGGCCGCCACGGCGACCACCTCGAAGAGTGGATCACCGACATTGAACGGGACAGTCTGGCTCCGCTTGCAAGCTTCGCCCGCAACCTCCGCCGCGACTTCGATGCGGTCCGCAACGGGCTGTCCCTTCCGCACAGTTCCGGCGCCGTCGAGGGCAACATCAACCGGCTCAAGATGCTGAAACGCCAGATGTTCGGCAGGGCCAGCCTCGATCTCCTTCGCAAACGGGTCCTGCTCACACGGTGAGCCTCGACCATCCGGATCACAAGATCGTCGACAGAACCCTGATCCGCGATGGTGCGGTGGCCAACCGGCCGATCTACGTGGCGTTGGCCGTCACCACCGATGGCCGGCGGGAGATCCTGGGGCAGTGGGCCGACGACGGCGGCGAGGGAGCCAAGCACTGGCTGCACATCCTCACTGAGATCAAGAACCGCGGCGTGAGCGACGTTCTCATGCTGGTCTGCGACGGCCTCAAGGGCCTGCCTGAGGCGGTGGAGACGGTATGGCCGCGGACGATCGTGCAGACCTGCGTGGTGCATCTGCTACGGAACTCCTTCCGCTATGCCGCCCGCCAGGACTGGGACAAGATCGCCAAACTCCTCAAGCCGGTCTACACCGCCCCCACCGAAGAGGCCGCCCTGGACCGGTTCGCCGAGTTCGCCGAGGCCTGGGGCCGGAAGTATCCGGCGATCGTGAAGCTATGGGAGAACGCCTGGGAGGACTTCACCCCGTTCCTGCAATTCGACACCGAGATCCGCCGCATCGTCTGCACGACGAACGGGATTGAGTCGGTGGACGCGCGGATCCGCCGGGCGGTCAAGGCTCGCGGTCACTTCCCGAACGAGCAGGCCGCGCTGAAGTGCGTCTACATGGCGATCATGTCCCTCGACCCCACCGGCAAGGGACAGGCCCGCTGGACCATGCGCTGGAAAACAGCGCTGAACGCTTTCGACATCACCTTCGACGGCCGCCTGTCAGCGGCCCGCCAATAACCTCAACTGCCCCAAGTACACCACTCGTTTGACAGTCCCGGGCCAGGCCATGGTGCCGGGATGCTCTCGCCACAGTTCGTCCAAGATGATCCACGGTCGAGAGTTCCTCTTCCCCGCAACCAGGCCAGAGGGCAACCAGGCCGAAAGTCGCGTGATCAACGACTTCTGTCAGGACCTGTAGGTGAACGTTGGGCTCGTGTGTCGTCCCGTCGTCCGCGTTCGTACGCCGGTCTGTCGGCGCGACGGGCGGAGGCCTGACGGCCGTTTGTCGTACGGCCGTTGGCGTGCCAGGACGTGGCGCGGCCTGTCCCCGTGCTGTCGGCGGGGGAGGTCGTACAGCGGGGTGGTTTCTGGCGAACGGTTGGGAAATGGCTGGCAGATGGAAGGTTTGAACCCTTGATCTTGCTGTGTCTACGCGCGTATCTTTCCGGCGACTTCCGGGTTGTCCTACTCCTTCCGCACGTCAGCCAGCCCATTACCACAGTTCTGTAAGAGAGAGCTCCACGTGTCTTCACGCATACCCCCGGCCCTGCGTGGCAGAAGTGCCAAGGCCGTCCTCGTCGCGCTTCCCGTCGGCCTCGCCGGTTCGCTCATCGCCCTCCCCCTCACCGCCGAGGCGGCCCCGTCCTCCGACGCCGTGATCTCCGAGGTCTACGGCGGGGGCGGCAACTCCGGTGCGTCCCTCACCCACGACTTCATCGAACTGGGCAACGCCGGGAACGCGTCGTTCGACCTCGGCGGCTGGTCGGTGCAGTACCTCAGCGGCTCGCCCACCTCCACCTCCAAGTGGCAGGTCACCGCGCTCTCCGGCGCCGTCCCCGCCGGTGGCAGGTACCTGATCCAGGAGGCCAAGGGCTCCGGCGGCGACACCGCCCTGCCGACCCCCGACGCCACCGGCACCATCGCCATGGCGGCGACCAGCGGCACCGTGGCGCTGGTCCACTCGACCACCGCGCTCACCTGCCTGACCGCCGCCGACTGCGCGGCCGACGGCACCGTCAAGGACGTGCTCGGTTTCGGTACCGCCGTGGTCCGCGAGGGCAGCCCCGCCACCGGCGCCGGAAACACCACCTCCGTTTCCCGCGACGCCAAGTTGACGGACACCGACGACAACTCGGCGGACTTCACCGGTTCCGCTCCGAGCCCCAGCAACAGCACGAGCGAGAGCGGCGGCGGCGACCCGTCGCCCACGCCCACCCCGACGCCCACCGACACCACCCCGGGCCCGCTGCGCATCCACGACATCCAGGGCACGACCCGGCTCTCCCCGGAGAGCGGCCGGACCGTCACCAACGTGCCCGGCGTGGTGACCGCCGTACGCAGCACCGGCTCGAAGGGCTACTGGATCCAGGACCCCGACGCCGACGACAACCCGGCCACCAGCGAGGCCGTCTTCGTCTTCACCGGCTCCGCCACCCCGTTGGTCAAGGTCGGCGACTCGGTGGTCGTCTCCGGCAAGATCAGCGAGTACTACCCCGGCGGCAAGAGCAGCGGCACGCAGTCCGTCACCGAGCTGACCGCTCCGAAGGCGAGCGTGCTGTCCTCCGGCAACAAGCTGCCGGCGGCCGAGGTGATCGACGCGGCCACGATCCCCGACGCCTACGCGCCGAAGGTCGAGGGCGGCAACATCGAGTCCGAGCAGCTGGAGCCCGGCAAGTACGCGCTGGACTGGCTGGAGGCCCACGAGGGCATGCTGGTGGAGGTCCGTGACACCCGCGTGGTCGGCGCGTCCAACCAGTACAACGAGACCTGGATCACCACCAAGCCCCAGCAGGACCCGACGCCGCGCGGCGGCACGGTCATGACCGGCTACGACAACCCCAACTCGGGCCGCCTGCTGATCGCCTCACTCACCGGCGACCAGCTCAAGGCCAACGTCGGCGACACCCTCACCGGTACCACCGCGGGCCCGCTGGACTACGCCACCTACGGCGGCTACAATGTCCAGGCGACCACGCTCGGCACGGTCAAGTCCGGTGGGCTCGAGCCGGAGGTGGCGCAGAAGGGCAAGGCGAACGAGCTCTCCGTCGCCACGTACAACGTCGAGAACCTCGACCCGACGGACCCGCAGAGCAAGTTCGACCGACTGGCCGAGGGCGTGGTCAAGAACCTGGCCTCGCCGGACATCATCAGCCTGGAGGAGATCCAGGACAACAACGGCGCCAAGGACGACGGCACGGTCGCGGCCGACCAGACGATGGCCCAGTTCATCGACGCCGTCAAGGCGGCCGGCGGCCCGGCGTACGACTGGCGTTCCATCGACCCGGTCAACGACCAGGACGGTGGCGAGCCCGGCGGCAACATCCGCAACGTCTTCCTCTTCAACCCCCAGCGCGTCAGCTTCGTCGACCGGCCGGGCGGTGACTCCACCACCGCCGTGCAGGTCGTCAGCGACGGCAAGAAGGGCGTGAAGCTCTCGGTCTCGCCGGGCAGGATCGATCCCACCTCCGACGCCTGGAAGAGCAGCCGCAAGCCCCTCGTCGGTGAGTTCGACTTCCGTGGCGAGCAGGTCTTCGTGATCGGCAACCACTTCAACTCCAAGGGTGGCGACCAGCCGCAGCACGGCGCCGTCCAGCCGCCGGTGCTCGGCTCCGAGACCCAGCGCCTGGCCCAGGCCCAGGAGGTCAACTCCTTCGTCTCCGGCCTCCTGGCCAAGGACAAGAAGGCCAAGGTGGTCGTCCTCGGAGACATGAACGACTACCAGTTCTCCAAGCCGCTGGAGACGCTGACCGCCGGCGGTGTCCTCACCGACCTCATCAACACCCTGCCGGTGGGGGAGCGGTACAGCTACGTGTACGACGGCAACTCGCAGACGCTGGACCACATCCTGGTCTCGCCCGCCATCAAGAAGCCGGTGTACGACGTCGTCCACATCAACTCGGAGTTCTCCGACCAGACGAGCGACCACGATCCGCAGGTCGTCCGCATCAAGTGAGCACACCCGCTCACTGATCGCCGCGTCGGCGTGCACGTGACCACGTGCACGCCGACGCGGTATTCCGGCGTGCAGGTTCCGCCCCGTCCTTGCCCTCCGCCTCTCCTGCCCGTCGGCTCGTGTCGGACTAAAGCGGAAGTAAGAATTCCGTATGTTCATTGCGCGTTTGGGTGCAGACGGGGTGAAAGGTCTGCCGGTGTCAGGATGACGCGCGTAGAAATCTGGTCATGCACAAGCTCAGCCCCAAGCACAAGCAGAAGCGCGTCGCGGCCGTGGCCGCGACCGGTATCGCCGTCGCCGTCGCGGGTGCCGCCCTGTACGGCACCGGCGTGGCCAGCGCTGGACAGACCTCCGCGAACTCCACGACGGAGCCCCAGAACATAGGACTCCTGGTCCAGCAGATCGACACGTACTACGGTGCGAAGCCGGACGCCAACGGTGTGTACCAGGCATCCCCGGACAGCCCCTATGCCAAGGACCTGGCCCGCATCGAGGCCGACGCCAAGAAGTACATCGACAACACCGTGCACACGGCAAAGCAGAAGCACGCCAAGCCCGCCGTCGTCTTCGACATCGACGACACGCTGCTGCTCAGCTTCGACTACGAGCGCAGGACCAACTACACGTACAACTCCACGACCTGGGCGCAGTACGTCGCGCAGGCCGACCGTCCGGCCGTCTTCGGCACCCCCGAACTGGTCAAGTACGCCAAGAGCAAGGGTGTCGAGGTCTTCTACAACTCGGGTCTGACGGAGGCACAGCGCTCCGCCGCCGTCGAGAACCTGAAGAAGATCGGTGTGGACATCAACCTCGACGCCGACCACATGTTCCTCAAGGACACGGCCAACCCGCCGTCCTACCTGAAGGACTGCGCCGTCTCCGGCTCTTGGAAGTGCACGACCGTGCAGTACAAGTCCGGCACCCGCAAGCACATCGAGTCCCTCGGATACGACATCATCGCCAACTTCGGCGACCAGTACTCCGACCTCGACGGAGGCTACGCGGACAAGACGTACAAGCTCCCGAACCCGACCTACTTCGTCGGCTAGAGAGTGTCTCCTTGATCGGTGGTCAGTTGATCGGATGCGCCCGTCCGATTAGTGATCACTGATGCGATGTGGGGCCGGATCGAGCCGCTGATGCTGGCCGATCCGGTCTGCGGTTGGCGATGGGCCGATCGCCGCCGAACCTTGGAGGCCCCCGCGTGGAAGTACCGACTCCGCTAGCCTTGGCGGGACCTGCCCGACGAGCTCGGCTCGTTCCAAAGTTCGGGAACTCGGTGCCTGTGTACGGTCTGTCGCTGGGCTCCAAGGCCGGCTACGACAGCAATCACAGGCAGAAGATCACCGCCGGGAGCAAGCCGGGCAAGCACTGGGTCTGGGGGAGAGATGGCTCGTTCGCAGCCGCGCGCTGGCGTCATGTACTCCAAGTAACGCTACTCTCCTGCGCCTGGTCATCTGCCTTGTACTGGTGGTGACGGCGATCGCCTCCCTGGCGTCGTGCGACCGTGCGCCCTCAGGACCGGGTGACGCCCAGGGCACTGCTCTGGACGGAGGTATGCAGTCCGAAGTCGATGGCAGTTACGATGCTGCCGAGCTGGGCCACGAGTACTGGGTGGCCCTGCCGGCGCCGGCCAACACATCCGGACAACCGCTCAGCGTCCTCGGCGCGACCCTCAGATCCGCACCCAAGGGTGTGCGGATCCTCGGATACCGAGCCGTCAGCGCACATGACACGGAGGGTCAGCTGATGGGCGTCGCCCTCATCGGCGCCGAGAAAGGCATCCTGGAGCGGTCACACAACTACGCGGGGCAGCCGGTTGTGGTGAAGCCCCACCAGAGGTCGGACGTCTACTACCTGGCACGTATCAAGGTGACCGGCCCTGTCCACGGCAAGCTGACAACCTGCCGGTTCCGCTACCGACAGGGAGCCAGAACCTTCCGCCAGGACCTGCGCTGCGTCAACGAGATCAAGATCGGCACGCCGTAGGGCACAGGCTGAGACACCCGCGACAGCCGGCCTGAAGCCGCAACGCGTGGCCGCGTCCGGCCACGCGAAAACCGATGCAGCACGCCCGGTCGCGTTGTCCCCGGCCGGGCGTGCTGCATTGGCGGCCACCGCATTGGCCCGCTGGGACACCCAGGCGGGCATGCGTTCGGCTTATCTCGGCGAGTCCGCCCCGGACCATGAATGCTCCTGGTCGCGAGCCTGCGCACCGGCAGCCGCCTTGTCTTCGCGATCAATCCGCTCGCCGCTGCCCGCTACCGCGACCGCCACGGCGTCAGCCGCAAGAAGTCCGATCCGGGCTACGCCCTGGTCCTGGCGAACATCCTGCGCACCGACATGCACGCCTACCGGCCCCTGCCGGCCGACTCCGAACTCGCCCAGGCCATCACTGCCCTGGCCCGGGCCCAGCAGGACGCCGTCTGGGCTCGCCAGCAGGTCGTCAACCAGGTCCGCTCGCTCCTGCGCGAGTACTACCCTGCTGCTCTGCTGGCCTTCCAGGGCAAGCAAGGCGGTTTGACCAGGGCTGACGCCCGTGTCATCCTCACTCTGGCCCCCACACCGGCCAAGGCCGCGAAGCTCCCCTCGCCCAGCTGCGGGCCGCCCTCAAACGCAGTGGTCGCCTGCGCCGCTGTGACGCGGAAGCCGAGCGGCTACGGGACATCTTCCGCGCCGAGTACGCCCGCCAGCTTCCCGCGGTCGAGGACGCCTTTGGCCACCAGCTCCTGGCTCTGCTCAAGCAGCTGGACGCGGCCTGCCAAGCCGCGGACGATCTCGCGGAGGCGGCCACCGCCGCCTTTCACCAGCACGCCGACAGCGAGATCCTGCTCAGTTTCCCGGGCCTGGGGCCCATGCTCGGCGCCCGCGTGCTCGCCGAGCTGGGCGACGACCGGGCACGGTTCACCGACGCCCGGGCTCTGAAGTCGTACGCCGGATCCGCGCCCATCACCCGGGCCTCCGGCAAGAAGCGCTTCGTCGGCCGTCGCTTCGTCAAGAACAACCGCCTCATCAACGCCGGCGCGAGCACGGAGACTGGCACGCTGCCGGCGCCACGCCGTCACTCCGGGGCAGCCCACGGTCTCCGCCGAAACGTCCCGCCAGGCGACACCGGTCCGCAGCACGAACAGGATGGCTCTGACGTCGTTCAGCGGGTCCTGGCGCGCATTCCGTGAAGGCGATCATGCTGCTCGCGTGTATGGCACGGGGTGTGAGCGGCGGGAGGCAGCGACGAGCAGGACGCGTTTTCTGAGCAGCGGGAGTCCGGCGCGGTTGAACATCTGTCGCTTCAGCATCTTGAGATCGCTGACGCGGCCTTCGACGACGCCGGAGCTCCAGTCGGTGGTGAAACCGGCGGTGACCGCGTCCAGGTCACTGGCCAGTCCCTTGGCGAAGCCGGCAAGGCCGGGCAGCTCGCTGGTGCTGACTTCCTCGATCCAGGTCGGCAGCTCGGCGGCCTGGCGTTTCTGGAGCATCTGGCCCAGGGCGCGGATGCGTTCGTGTGCGGTGGCCAGTTCGGGACAGGCGGCAAGCGTGAGCTTGAGCTGGGCGGTCTCCTCCTCGCTCAGCGTGTCCGGATGGCGGGTGAGCCAGCCGGTCACCTGACGGGCGGTCGGTGGTCGCGGCGGAGGCTCGGCAGGTGCCTGGCGGGGCGGGAGAGTGCGGGTGATCCAGTCGCGCAGGGTGGTGTAGCTGATGCCGATTCCCTGCTCGTGGAGCTCGCACTGGAGGTCTTTGATCATTACGTTGCCGGTCTGCCACCGTTGCCGCAGGTAGTCGGCGTGCGGGTCGAGGATGCTGGAGCGGCGTGGTCGGAGGGTGACCTGGTCTTGCCAGCGGGCGGCGCGGGCATACCACTGCACGGTGTGTCGCCCCCAGCCCAGCCAGTGCGCGATCGCCCTGATGCCCATCCCCGCATCGAGCAGGTCGTGGACCTGGTGCCAGCGGATGCGGGCGAGTTCCGCGGTGCGCCGGTGCGAAGCGGGAAACGTCTCTTCCTCCTCGTTGACGTCGGCCTGCTGCGGCCCCACCTCCGGTGCCCAGGGCGGCAGGCAGCGGCGGTGGACGGTCACGCACCGCTCGGCGGCCTTGCCGAGGTTGTTCCAGATATGCCACTTGTCTGCGACCTGGATCGCGTCCGGAGCGGCGGTGCGGGCTGCGTCGCTGTAAGACCCGGACCGGTCCCGGCAGATGATCTCGACGCCGGGGTGCGCGGTCAGCCAGCGGGCCAGGGGCCCGGCTTCGCGGCCTTGGAGCATGCCGATCGGTGCGTGCGTCTCGGCGTCGACCAGGAGCGTTCCATAGACGTGCCCTTTCCGGATTGCGAAGTCGTCCACGCCTAGAACCCTCGGCGTAGCCGTCGGCGGGTCGGGCAGCGCCATCACCAGCCGCAGCAGCACCGACCGGTCGACCGGGACCGACAACAGGGCCGCGAGTCTGCCGCCGGCCCGTCCCGCGAGCGCCACCCCGACCGCCTCCAGCAGGCCCCGCAGTAGCGGCGTCCGGCGGCCGTAGAAGAAGGTGAGCCCCTCGACCTGCTCGGCGAACGTCGCTCTGGTGCAGGCTGAGTTGTCGCAGAACAGCCGCCGAACCGACAGTTCGATCACGCTCCGGCGGCCGCCCACCGGGATGTCAGCAAGCCGGCGCTCGTACCGGCTGTGTACTCGCCGTGACGGCGTCCCGCATCCCGGGCAGCCGGCCTTCCGCTCGTCGCGCGTTCGCGCGACGACGTGCAACACGGCCTCTTTCAGCACCAATTGCTGCACGAGCACTTCCTGAAGATGCGGGAGCAACGTCCCGACCAGGTCCTCACACGACAGGCAGAATGCCCGCAGCATGACGTTGCGTCACCGGCGCACGGAAGCATCCCGTTGAAGCTGTGCGGCGCGCGCTGCGAGGAGCGCATCCAAACTGGCGTACAGGCGTGGTCAGTTGGCACGCGGCGATACAGCCTCGCCGGGCAATGCCTCGAACGCGATGGCCAGGCGGATGGCCAGGTGGTGCGCGCCCGCCACGGCGAGCCAGCCGGCGCACCAGCGGAACGGATGGGCCGTGTCCGGCTGATCGAGGTGGCAACCTACGAGAGGGGCATCGAGCGACGCCTCCGCGCCTGGCCCGCCGTTGGCTCGCCGCAGCATGTCCATGTCCTGCTCGGAGAACGCCGTCAGATCGGCATCCACACGCCACGGGCAGCGGGCGCAGGGCCGCTCACGGTACTCATGCTCGACGCCCGGCTGAAGGCGGTACACCGAAGCGGCAGGAGCTTCCCCGCCGGCGTCCCCTCGACCGGTCTCCTGCACAGATGCTTCCTTCCACGACCTGCTCACCTTGATCTCCAAGTGTCGCAGGACGGCGGTGCGCGTGACGCAGAGATCGCAGATGATCGCCTTCACGGAATGCGCGCCAGGACCCAGTTCAGACCGATAATGCCACCTGTTCAACCGAATGCTCGGCCAGCTCTAGCACTGCCTGCAGAAGCACGAGTTGTTCGACGAACGCACCGCGTTCCCCATCGAAATCGCGGCTGCTGCTTGACGCGTTGGCAACGTGAGGTGTCTGGCGGACCCTCACCAAACTCCGCACCGACCCCGCGCGCGCCCCCGGCTCCTGCGCGCTCTGCTCGTACTGACGAACGTCGAAGTCAACCGCTGACGAATGCGAGGCCGCTCTGTCTGGATGCTGAAAGTCAGGCGATGGTGAGTGAACGAAGGTCAGAGTCCAGCATGCGGATCAACTCACCAACGCGTCCGCCGCCGCTCGGCGCCGCCGGGAAGCGTTTCAGCACGTCAACGACGACTGGTGTGGCACGATGCACCGTCTGCTCAAGATGTTCGGCACCAACGCTCCGATCGTCGCCGACGACGAGTTCGGCCGCCCTGGCCGCGTAAGCGCCCGCTCCGAGGATGTGCTTGATCTGGGTGGCCTTGGCCAGCGGATGCAGGTAGGCGGCGCCTGCGGCAGACATCGCCGCCCACGCTGCCTCTCGGGCAGCCGCAGTGTCTGCGTCCTTGGCCGCTCTGAGGGCCGCTGATGCTGTGTCGCGCAGAGATTTCCCGCGTTCACCGCCTCGTGCGAACTCCCACGCGGCACGGATAGCGTCTCGAGGCCGCGAGTCGTCCGGCTGATCGGCCTCGAATATCTCAAGCGCCGTCTCCGCGCATGCCGCTGCGAACGCGGCGATCTCACGAAGGTCCTGCTTGCTCAGAACGATCTCGCCCGCGCCCCCTGTCATGGGTTCCATCATCCACGATTGCGCTGGACCGCCAGTCGGTAGGGGCGGCTCCGGGCCGCCCATGCCGACTGGCTCCCAAACCGACCGGATCGCCGAACCGCTGAACCAGATCGGCACCCAACAGGCACCGATCGCAGAAGGCTGCCCGGCCACAGCGAGCAGAGAACCGCCATCGACCGCTGACGGACGATCTACTCCTCAGACAGCCGACCACGATCTGCGCGAGTACCCCAAGAACCGGTCACACCAGCACTTTGACCGGCAACTTCAAGTTGGCGGAGGCTCAGTGCGGTGCGGCGATGCCGATGGAACGCACCGCGATGGGCGATGCGGTGGCGCGCGCGCCTGCCGGTGCAGGGTGTGCATCGAGGGCCTGGCCCACACCGACGGCCTCCAGCTGGCGCAGAGTGTCGGCGACGTCCTCGTGGTCCTCGGTGAGGAACTGCAAGGCGAAGTCGACGACGGAGCGGGCGATGCCTTCCGCCGTGTCCGGCCCGGCCTGCGCCCAGGTCCGCAGCGAGGTCACGAAGACGCGTCCGAGGGCCTCCAGGGCGAAGGTGTCCGCGCACGGCTCGCCCGCCTCCGAGCCGGGCAGCGTGGTGACGGGGACGACGATCCGTTCGACGACGTCGACGAGCAGCTCGGGCATCCGCGGCTCGCCGCTGGCGAACTCGCGGGCGGCTTCGGCGTCGTCGGCCTGGACGGCGCGGAGGTAGCTGAACGCGCTGATGGCCGCGTCCGGGGTCATCCCAAGTCCGGCAGCACATCGACTACCGGTCCAGGCGCCTTCGCTTCTCCGACTGGACCCTCAGCTCAAGCACCTGGGCACAGCTCACCCGCATACTCTCCCCATCCCCACCCGGAGGATTCGACCTGCGCCCCGGCGGCCTCCTGCACGACGGCGCTTCGAAGTTCATGTGGACACGCCTCACCGGCAGTGAATGGAACCTGGCACCCAGCATCAGGCCGTGCACCGACACCGAAGACGACGAACGCCACGAGGACCAAGTCCGCGGCCTCTTCGTCACAGGCAAGAGCGCCCGGCCCTGCTACCGGGCGCTTCGCACCATCCTGATCGACCGCGTCGACGAGCTGATCGACGACAGCCTCCCGTAACCCTGCCCGATGCCCCGTCGCTGCCTTGTGGCCGGCCGTCTGGCGGCGATGCTGAAGGGGCACGGCTTCGAACCGCGGCCGCAGGCGCGGGCTCAGACCTGGGCGGGTAGGTCCCGCCCGTTGTCGGCCTCGTGGGTCACGGACATGTGGCCGGACGAGGAGACTCCCGGTCGACCCAGTCGGTGACATCGCGGTCCGAGCCGTCGTCGGACACGAACCACCTGCCCATCTCCACATTCTCGCCGCACCCGCAAAAACAGCCCCGTTCCGTCTTCTCCGTCACGACCCGGGACCCTAACGGCTTCAGCAGCCCCGGACCGGTCAAGCCACGCCAACTCGCTCCTGGCCTGTTCGCAATGTTGAGCGAGCCGTTCGCCGTTCGTGAGATCTCCCCGCCCCACGGGCACGTCAACGGAGTTAAAAGTCCGCGAAGTTGCATGATCCGCCGGACACGCCTTAGACACCTCTCTCAACGGCACGGGAGCCCTGTCCGTTGCCTACGGTCCCGCCGTCACCCGTCCGGGGGCCACGCTGAAAACCCTCAGTGAGCTGGAGCCGCTTCGACGCCGCGTCGTGCCACACAAGACGCGGCAGCGCCAGACCCGCCGGACGCTGGTGATCGACGAGAACAAGCGGCCGGGCGGCGTGATCAACGAGGCCCGACGTGGCCAAAGGGCATTCCACGGGCGACGGCCCGACGGGCACCCAGGCCGCCGGGCCATGGACGGCATCCACGCGAAGCGCTGAGCCAACCGGCCACGCGCGGCCAGGAGTGCGGCGCTCCCCCCGTGTCCCTGGTTTGTTCCGGCAGATCTTCCGGTAGTCCGTCCGCTACTTCTTCCTGGCACCCGCGCCCGTCCCGATGGTGTGCTGTACAGGGTCAAGCAGTCGCCTCTCCTCATCGAAGTCCTGGCGCTCACGTCGATCCACTGGCGTGTCCGGCTGGGAGTTCGCTCGCGCAAGCTTGGCGTGTGCATGACCTATCAGCTCTCCAAGGACAACGTTTCCGGAAAGGAAGAGAGCCCATGCGTTCCAGCATCAAGACAGGGCGACGCGCCATGGTCGTCCTGGCCGTCGCGGCGTCGGCAGTGTCCGCAATCGCCGTCCTGCCGTCAGCCCCGGCCTTCGCGGACACCGTCACCCGCACCACCGGCTCACCCGTGCACACCCTGAGCCAGGCAATAGCCGAATTACAGTCCCACGGCACCCCGCTGACCCGTAGCGCCGAGGCCGCAGACGACAACAATGGGTTCGTCTGCGACACGGCCAACACGCCCATCCGCTCCGTGGCCAACGGCGACTACGTGACGGCTCAGATCGACTACACCGGCGACCAGTACGGCATGCTCCGCGCCGGACACGCCACCGCCGTCGGCCCCTGGGAACAGTTCAACCTCTGCCGCAACGACACCACCAACACCTATGCCATCCGCTCCGTGGCCAACGGCGAGTACGTGACGGCTCAGATCGACTACACCGGCGACCAGTACGGCATGCTCCGCGCCCGAACCGCCGCAGCCCCCGGCCCCTGGGAACAGTTCACCTTCGAGCCGACCGGTAACGGCTACGCCATCCGCGCGCTGGCCAACGGCGAGTACGTGACGGCTCAGATCGACTACACCGGCGACCAGTACGGCATGCTCCGCGCCCGAACCGCCGCAGCCCCCGGCCCCTGGG
>NZ_JBEZLQ010000027.1:0-706 GCF_040652235.1 Streptomyces sp. NPDC048277 | reverse complement strand
GGAACAGTTCCAGTAGCCAAACCGCCCGGCAGACGGCCGTCGAACTGACGGTGCGTCTGCCGGGTCATCTCCCACAGCTCTCGGGGAGAGCCGGCCGGGGTAGCCCCCTTACTCTCTACGGCCACGGTGCCCATGTCCGGGCGCGTACGAGTCGGTGTCGGCGGCCTGACGGGTCACCTCCAGGGTGATCTGGTCGACTCCCCCGGCGCTCGCGCTGTCCTGCGGTCCGGCATGCAGCACAGCAAGCCTCCGCCAACTTGAAGGAGCAGCTCAAAGGGCTGGTGTGACCGGTCCTCGGGGTGCTCACGCTGGTCGCGGGCGGCGGTCTGGGGCGCGATCACCCGATCAAGAACCCTGTTCGGCCAAGGCCTGCGGGCTTGGTCAGGGTGGCCTGACGGCGCTCAGCGGGCCACCCGGCGGCGCACGTCGGTGAAAGGCCATGGCATGCCGCAGGGGCTACTTCGGAGAGCCGTCGGCACTGCCCGATGGCTCGGACGTCGGCAAGCGGCCTCGGCTCCTGAGACCCCAGGCAGCGATCATGGGGGCGTGATGTGAACGAGTATTTTGGCCCCACCCGTTGTCCGTGCTCGCGTGAGCCGGGCGTTCGGATGGGGCCAGGGGTCAGCTGACTGGTGGCTGATCGGCCGGGGGGTTCGCCTTCAGCTTTTCGAATGCGGTGGGGGTCGGGCGGTTCGGCAGGAAGTCC
>NZ_JBEZLQ010000026.1:0-169207 GCF_040652235.1 Streptomyces sp. NPDC048277 | reverse complement strand
CCAGCGCCACCAGCGGCCGGGGGCCGTCGCCCTGCCAGGCGGCGGTCGGTTCGATGTAGGCGCCGGTGACGGCGACCGGCTGACCGTTCGAGTCCTCGGCACAACTCGACGATCTCAGCTTTGAACTCTGGCGTGAGCGAACGGGCCTGGACGGCGAGCGGATCGCGGTGTGGGGGGCGAATCGGCGGGCGGTCACCTCGCTGTGCCCGCTGCTGCCAAGGCGTATCCGCGGCTGTTCCATCGTCGCCCTTCCGGCATTCGTGCCTGGGCTCAAGACACTATGGGGTGGATTTCCGTCGTCGGCCTTCGTGGGATCGGTGCCGCACTTCCCCGTTGATGATCAGGATGGTGTGGTGCGACCACCCGGCATGGCAGTGGTCACAGACGGTTTTGATCCACCCCGCTGGGTCATCGTTGCGTCGCCTGCGTCGCCCGCAGAACTCACAGATGGTCTCCGACTGTTTCTCGGCTTCAGTGAGAAAGCCGCGCATCTCCGCGTGCGCAGTGGTGGAGGCAGCCATGACGTGGATCCGGACTCCGCCGAGCTTTTCCTTTAGGTCCTCGATTCGGTAGTCCGCCTCCAGAGAAAGCAGTCGTTCGTGCAGCCGTAGAAGCAGCGGGTGCCAGCCCGGCCCGACCACGCGCAGTCGATCCGGCAGCTGCCGAGGCGGCGGACCGCTTCTGACCTGGAGTTCTTGCATGTGTCCATTGTTACTTCCCCTCCGAGCTCACCGCTCGCCGTCGGATGGCCGGACTGCATGAGGAGGCAGACCGCTGTGGGACGGCGGGTCCCCAGGTGAACGGTGACCGTGGTCCAGGCCGGGCCTTTCAACCTGAAGCGTTGCTCTGTCCGAGGGCGCGGCGGAGGTGTACGGCGGTGGCGGAACCTGAGGGCCGCGGCAGCGGATCGGGCCTGGACGCAGGTCCGGCTGTGCATCACTCACGGCAACGATGTTCAGCGGCACCCGTTCACTGCGGAAGAGCCGGGTCCGACGGGCTCGTCTGCCGGGCCCGGTCGAGGTGTCGGCTTGCGCCGTTGACCTCCACGATCACCTCGAACAGGCCTGGGTATGCCTTGACGCCGGGTATGCGTTGTCCGGCGGGCGTGAAATCCCGGAAGGCGGCGCGATAGGCATCGACGTCCTCCCACAGCGCGACGTTGACGTACCGAAAGGTGGTGTCGTTCAGGCCCGTGTTGCGGCACAGGCGGGTTTGGAGGAACCCCGGCGCGGTGGCGAAATGGTCGATGGTGCTGTGCCACGCATGGAGGAACGCCTGCTCCTTGTCGGGCGGCACGGTGAAGCTGTTGACAAGGGTGATGGGCATGGTGTCCTTTCCCTGATGTCGGTGATCGCGAACGGCGGCCGATCGCAGCGACGGCGACAGCGGGCCGCGGTCGCGAACATCTGCGGTCGGCATGATCATGGGGGCCGGTCAGGGCACGGTGACGACGATGCGGCCGCGGACATGGCCGGTCGCGTTCTCGGCCTGGGCCGCTCCGGCCTGGGCGAGGGGGAACGTTCGCGTGACGGGCAGAGTGAACCGGCCGGCCGAGGCCAGGCGTGCGCCTTCGCGTAGGGCCTGGCTCCTGTCCCGGCCGAAACCGGTGGACACCCGAGCGCCGTGCTCGGAGGCGGTGAAGTCGGCGATGGAAACGACACGGGCGGGATCACCGGTCAGTTCGACGAGTTCGGCGATGACGCCGGACCCGGCCACGTCCACGGCGGCGTCGATGCCGGTCGCAGCGAGCGCGCGGACCCGGCCGACGAGCCCGGGGCCGTAAGTGGTGGGGGTGGCGCCCAGCGTGGCGAGATAGTTCTGGTTCGACGGACCGGCGACACCGATGACGAAGGCACCTCGATCGACGGCGAACTGGACAGCGGCTGACCCGACACCGCCGCTGGCACCGTTGACCAGGACTGTGTGCCCGCTGCGCACGCCGACGTCATCAAGGACGCGCAGGGCGGTCTCGAACGGGGTGGCGAAGCCGGCCGCTTCCGTGAAGGGTACTGTCGGCGGCTTCGGCGCCCATGAGGTGAGCACGGCATGTTCAGCGTATGTCTCCCGACCGGAGCCGAACACGGCGTCGCCGACCTGGATTCCGGTGACGCCGGCACCGACCTCGTCGACGATCCCGGCCGCGTCGCCACCGGTACCGGCCGGCAGTCGCAGCGGACGGACGTCTCGGAGCAGGCCTTGGCGAATCTTCCCTTCGAGGCCGTTCACGCCGACCGCGCGCACGGCGACGCGTATCTCACCCGCTCGCGCGTGCGGGGCGTCGACATCGACGAGCTCCAGGACCTCCGGCCCGCCGTAGCGGGCGAATCTCACAGCCTTCATCATCCCTCCAACAGCTCGTTCGGACTGCTGCAAGGATCGGCGCCGTGTGCCCGGTCCCGAACCACATCCCGCTGCTTTGCGGGAATCCAGCACCATGGTGACCCATGGAGAGGGATTCAGTCACGCTGGACAGCGTCGACCGGAAGCTGCTGCACGCTCTGCACCTCGACGCGCGAGCGTCTTTCGCGCGCATCGGCGAGGTGATCGGCGTATCCGACCGGACAGCCGCACGTCGCTACGCGAGATTGCGCGACAACAAGGTGATCAACTTGGTGGGGGTCGTCGACGCCAGTCGCCTCGGTGGCGCGGAATGGGTTGTGCGAGTGCAGTGCAGGCCTGGGTCCGCCCTCCAGGTCGCCGAGGCCCTCGCCCGCCGCGACGACACCCGATGGGTCGCTCTGCTCTCCGGCGGCACCGAGATCAGCGCCAGCCTGCGATCCTGGTCCGCCCGCGAACGCGACGAGCTGATCCTGCAACGCCTGCACCAGACCGTACCGGTGGTGTCGGTCACGGCCCACAGTGTGCTGAACGTTTTCAGCACGGCCCGGCACGGCTTCGAGGGACCGGGCCCCCTCACCACCGACCAGATCGCCGTCCTGCGGCCGACGTACGAGGACGTCCGCACCGGCCCTCTGGTCGACGCCGACCGGCCCCTGCTGGAAACCCTCGCCGTCGACGGACGTGCGCCGTACCCCGCACTCGCCGCCTCGACCGGCTGGTCGGAGTCCACCGTCGCCCGCCGTATCCATGCACTGTGCGCGGCCGATCTGCTCCGCTTCGACCTCGACGTCAATGCAGCGGCGCTGGGCTACTGTGCCGAGGCACGCTTGTGGGCCAGCGTGCCGCCCGCACACCTCGCCGAGATCGGCGCCGCTGTCGCCGCCCACCCCGAAGTCGCCTTCTGCGCTGCCACCACAGGACCGACCAACCTGCTCGCCTCAGTCGTCTGCCGCGATGGCCGAGACCTCTACCGATACCTCACCGAACGCTTCGGCGCACTGCCGCAGATCGGCGAGACCCAGACCGCCCCCGTGATCCGGGTCGTCAAACGCGCCGGCCGACACCGCTGAAAAGCCGGCCTGAAGCGGAGACGGCGCCACGTTGCCGCGGAACACCCGCATGCTCTCCACCAGCGAGAGCCGCACCCAATCAGGTTCAGGTCCAGGTGACCGTGGGCGTCGCAGGCGTAGCGGGTGACGATGAGGGGAGGCGCTTGGGGGACGGATCCAGTGCCTCGCGTCCGAGGCAATGGATCGGCTCGTGTGGAGCGGCGTCTTCGCGGTGCGTGAGTTCAACAGCGATGCTGCGGCAAAGCTCGTGATCACAGGTGTGGAGCCGCGTTTGCGGAGCCACGGGGCGGCTCTTCGCGGTCGGCGCCCTCCGCGCATTCGGACGACGCCCGCGAGGCCGATGCCAGGTCGGCCGGGGCCTGGCCTGCTGCGCCGTGGGCAGAAGGACGCGGCTGAGGGGCCGACCCTGCGAGCGGAGCTCGCACAGCTCGGGAGTCTGCGGTTGCTCGTGGTCGTGCTGCTCGGCGCGCTGGTGAACGCGGCGACCTTTGCCGGCATCACGCTCCTCGCCCCGGTCGTGACCGGCGCCGCCGGGCTGGGCGAGCTGTGGATCTCCGTCGTCCTGGTGCTCTTCGGTGCCGGTTCCTTCGTCGGCGTCACCGTCGTCGGACGGCTGTCCGACCAGCGCCCCGGCCTGATCCTCGCCGTCGGCGGTCCGCTGCTGCTCATCGGCTGGCCCGCCTTGGCGGTGCTGGCTGACCGGCCGGTCGCGCTGCTCGTCCTCGTGTTCGTCCAGGGTGCGCTGTCGTTCGCGCTGGGCAGCACCCTGATCACGCGGATCCTCTACGAGGCGGCCGAGGCCCCCACCATGGCCGGCTCCTACGCGACCGCCGCACTCAAAATCGGCGCCGCCGTCGGACCGCTCATCGCGGCAACCACCCTGACCACTGTGGTCGGAGACCTCGGGCCGTTGTGGGTGAGCGGGCTTCTCGTCGCAGTCGCGCTACTCATCGCGTTCCCCCTGCGCGCAGTGGTCGCGGCCGGCCGGAGCAGCGAGGTTCTCCGGTGACGCATGCGAACACCCCCTTGACCATCTAGGGACGCCGAAGTCTCGTCGAGCGCTGCTGCACCCGTTCGACTGCGCACGTCCCCGCCGAGGCTGGCGTTTCCCGCGCCTGCCTGTCCAAGTGGAAGAACCGATAGGACACCTACGGCGAAACAGGGCTGAGGGACCGCTCCAGCGTCCCGCACTCCTCACCGACCCAGACCCCACCCGAGATCGTCGAACGGATCGAGCAACTGCGGCGGAACCCAAAGTGGTCCGCCCGCCGGATCGCGCTCGAACTCGCGGAAGAGGGCGTGCGGATCAGCCAACGCACTGTGGGCCGGTCGCTGACACGCCTGGGTATTAACCACCGCCGGTTCCTCGACCCCGACAGCTCCGCCAACCGGTGCCCGCCGAAACGGATCGTGGCCCGCTAACCGGGCCACATGGTCCACCTGGACGAAAAGAAAGTCGGACGCATCCCCGACGGAGGCGTCTGGCGGGCCCACGGCCGCGACTCCAAACAGGCCAGGGACGCCCAGCGCGCGAAGACCGCCGGCGCCAGAGGCAGGTACGTCCACCTGCACTCCGCCGTCAACGGGTTCTCCCGCCTCCACCGAACCCCTCCCCGACGAGAAAGCAGCCTCCACCGTGGCCTTCCTCGGTCGCGCCCGCGCTTTCTTCGGCGCCCACGGCATCCACCGGATCGTCCGCGTGGTCACCGACAACGGCGCCAACTTCCGCGCCGCGGTCTTCGCGCGCTCGCGGGAACCGATGCGGTTGGCGATCCGGTCGGCGTCGTGTTTCCACTCGGCGGCCCGCACGGTGGGCAGGCTCCACAGGCGCCGGGTGCTCGCGCACAACCAGAGGCAGACGATCGGGACTGGGCGTACTCGTGTGAGGCCGTCAAGGGTCTTGGTGGAGGCCGATGCGTGTCCCGGCTGGTGCATTGACGGGTCTCATCGGTGTCTTGCTGGGGACTTCGGCGATCAGCGTCGTTGTCGTGTCCGGCCGGTGGCAGCAAAATGTCCCCTCAGGGACACCACCGGAACCCGGGGATGCCCATCACGAGACGCCGACGTATCGGTCGGGTAGGAGGGCTGGACGACCAAGCCCCCCTACCCGATTGATACTCCGTCAGAAGAACAACTCGGGCTCAACTTCCGAGGAGCATCCGCAGGAAGAAAAACGAACCGATGCAGAACGCTGCTGTGACGCTGAATAGACAGCCGGGCATCCTGCGGTTGGAGGGGTCGTCCGGGCCTCGCAGGGCGATGGTCCGCAGGCTGGTTCCGCGTGGCCTGTACGGGCCGGTGCAGGGCTGCCTCGACGGCGTCCTGGGCGACTGACGCGTTCCTGGAGTGTGGCTGCTGCTGGTGTGCCGGTTACAGGCGCTTGGCTGTGCGATCGCGCAGCAGCAGCCACTGACTCGCGTCGGCGCCCCCTGAGCGCGCCGCCGGTCCGTGTAGCAGCACGGCGTAGGCCGTCCGTTCCGCCTTGTCCGGGGCGGCATACTGGTCTGGCGCCTCCGGGGTCGGGAATGACCTCGTCATGCCTTTCCAGGCCTTGTCCGCGTTTGGGGTGCTGAGCATCGGCCCTCCCGGGCTCAAGAGGGTCATGAAGTGCAGTACAGCCACGCGTGCGTGCAGCCCCGGTACGGGTTCACCGTCCATTCGAACGGCATCCGCGAGGCGCCCGGCACCCGGTTGATGATCGATCGTGCCCGTACCTCGTGGAAGGTGATCCCCCTGAACTCGGGGGTGTCGAACGTGCGGGTGGTGACCGCGTCCGCGCCGAACAGCGCGGTGCCGGCCCGGCTGTGTCCGGTCTCCTCGGTGAGGTTCTCCCAGCGCATGACGCCTCCTCGGTAGCACTGCGCCACAGAATAGAACATCTGTTCCCATGATCGTGCGAACGATCCGTGGAGACCGTGCGGACGCCGATTCCGATCGCGTTCCCGACCGCTCGGGGCCCGCTTCCGGTACCCCGATTTGGGCGGCCGGGCGCCGGGGTGGTTGGCTTGGTGCAACCCCGAGAACTCAGGTGCTGGAGGAACGCAATGGCGCAGGTCGAGGCCACTACGGAGCGGGTCGTCGCCGCGGACGCGGAAACTGTGTTCGACGCGCTCGCCGACTACAGCGGCACGCGCGCGAACCTGCTGACGGAGCACTTCAGCGAGTACGAGGTGCGCGAGGGCGGCGACGGCGAGGGCACCCTGGTCCACTGGAGGCTCCAGGCCACCAGCAAGCGCGTCCGGGACTGCCTCCTGGAGGTCAGCGAGCCCACCGACGGCGAGCTGGTCGAGAAGGACCGCAACTCCTCCATGGTCACCACCTGGCGCGTCACCCCGGCCGGCGAGGGCAGGTCCAGGGTCGTCGTCCACACCACCTGGCAGGGCGCCGGCGGCATCGGCGGCTTCTTCGAGAAGACCTTCGCGCCCAAGGGGCTCGGCCGGATCTACGACGGTGTGCTCGCCAAGCTCGCCGCCGACGTCGAGAAGTGACCCCGGCCGCCCGCCGGTAGGCAACCTCCGGACGGGCAGGGGGCGTTGGCCCCCCCTCACCGGTTCGAGTGGATCTCCGTGCCGGACGGTCTTGTGCCGTAACTCGTCGTGCTTGCTCGTAGTTGTCGCCTAACGGCGGCAATTGTGCGCAGGTGCGACGAGGGGAGCGGTACGTGGGCGGTACGACGCTGGTGCAGTACGAGGAACCGGCCGCGGCGCCTTCGGCCGCCCCCGTGCCGGAACCCGCCCCGGCGCCCGGACTCGGGCCGCGCCGCACCTGGTTGGTGTTCTGCGGGCTGATGCTGGCCCTGCTCCTCGCCGCGCTGGACCAGATGATCGTCGCCACCGCGCTCCCGAAGATCGTCGGTGAGCTGCACGGCCTCGACCGGATGTCCTGGGCGATCACCGCCTATCTGCTCACCGCCACCGTCGGCCTGCCCGTCTACGGCAAACTCGGCGACCTCATCGGCCGCAAGGGCGTCTTCCAGTTCGCGATCCTCGTCTTCACCGTCGGCTCCGCGCTCGCCGGACGGGCGCAGACCATGGACCAGATGATCGCCTTCCGCGCCGTCCAGGGCGTCGGCGCGGGCGGGTTGATGATCGGTGTGCAGGCGATCATCGCGGACATCGTGCCGCCCCGGCAGCGCGGCCGCTTCATGGGCCTGATCGGCGCCGCCTTCGGCCTCGCCTCCGTCGCCGGGCCGCTGCTCGGCGGCTACTTCACCGACCACCTCTCCTGGCGCTGGTGCTTCTACGTCAACGTCCCCTTCGGGCTGGTCACCCTGGCCGTCGTCACCGTCGTACTGAAGCTGCCCAAGCCCCGCGCCCGCGGCCGTTTCGACGTGCTGGGCGCGCTGTTGCTGGCCGCCGCCTCCACCTGCCTCGTGCTGCTGACCAGTTGGGGCGGGACCGAGTACGCGTGGGGCTCGCGCGTGATCCTCGGGCTCGGCGCCGGGGCACTGGTCGCCGGCGTGCTGTTCCTCGTCGTCGAGCACCACGCGGTCGAACCCCTCATCCCGCCCAGGCTGTTCGCCGACCCCGTCTTCAACGTCACCGGTCTCGTCGGACTGGTCATCGGGGTCGCGCTGTTCGGTGCCGCCAGCTATCTGCCGACGTTCCTGCAGATGGTCGACGGCGCCTCGGCGACCGGGTCCGGGCTGCTGATGCTGCCCATGATGGGCGGGATCGTCGGCGCCTCGATCGTCGCCGGACAGCTCATCAGCCGCACCGGGCGCTACCGGATCTACCCCGTGCTCGGCGGGGGACTGTCCGTCGTCGGCATGTGGCTGCTGTCCCGCCTCGACATCGGCACCCCGCGCTGGCAGTACAGCATCTGGATGGCCGTCCTCGGCGCCGGGATCGGCATGGTGATGCCGGTGCTCGTCCTCGCCGTGCAGAACTCCGTACGGCCCGCCGACCTCGGCACCGCCACCAGCGCCAACAACTACTTCCGGCAGATCGGCGGCAGCGTCGGCGCCGCCGTCTTCGGCACCCTGTTCGCCGACCGGCTCACCGACGCCCTGCACCGACGGCTGCCCGCCCACGCGGGAGCCCGCCTCCCCGACCCCGAGTCCCTCACCCCGCAGCTCGTCCACGCGCTGCCCCCGGCGCTGCGCGACGCCTACATCCGCGCCTACGCCGACGCGATGCCCCGGATCTTCCTCTACCTGGTCCCGGTGCTCGTCCTGGGGCTGCTCATCGCCTGCTTCCTCAAGGAGAAACCGCTGGTGTCCCACCCGACAGCCGAAACGGAGTCCACGCCCGTGACCGCCCCCATCCCGCAGGCCCGCCCCCAGCCTCCGGCCGGGGGGACCCCCGTCTCGCCCCGCTGGCCGCACACCGGTGCCGGGATCCCCGTCTGCGGCACCGTGCAGCACCCCGACGGGACCGTGGTGCCCCGCGCCGCCCTCACCCTCATCGACGCCGCCGGACAGCAGATCGGCCGGGGCGCCAGCGCCGAGGACGGACGGTACGCCCTGTCCACGCCCGGCTCCGGGTCGTACGTCCTGATCGCCGCGGCGGGCGGCCACCAGCCGCAGGCCGTCACCGTGACCGTCGGCGAGCGGCCCGTCGAGCTGGACGTCGTCCTCGGCGGCGCCGGACGCCTCGCGGGCAGTGTGCTCACCGCCGACGGCACCCCGGTGCGGGACGCCACCGTCACCCTCACCAACGTGCACGGCGAGGTCGTCGCCAGTGTCCGCAGCGGGCGCGAGGGCGGCTATGTCATCACCGAGCTGGTGGCCGGCGAGTACACCCTCGCCGCCAGCGCCCCCGCCTTCCGCCCGGCCGCCCTGCCGGTCACCGTCCAGGCCTCCCGGGAGACCCGGCAGGACGTCGAACTCGCGGGCGGCGCCGTGCTGAAGGGCACGGTCCGGGCCGGCGGCGGACGGCCCGTCGAGGACGCGCGCGTGACGCTGCTCGACGCCGCCGGGAACGTCGTGGACACCCTCACCACCGGCCCCGACGGAACGTTCCGGTTCGTCGACCTGTCCTCCGGCGAGTACACCGTCATCGCCGCCGGCTACCCACCGGTCGCCACGGTTCTCCAGGTCGCCGGCGGCGGCCGG
Organism: Streptomyces sp. NPDC048277; assembly: GCF_040652235.1. Lineage (NCBI taxonomy): Bacteria > Bacillati > Actinomycetota > Actinomycetes > Kitasatosporales > Streptomycetaceae > Streptomyces > Streptomyces sp. NPDC048277. The sequence continues at coordinate 159,742 of NZ_JBEZLQ010000026.1, read as the reverse complement.
ACGGAGCGTGACCTCCAACTGGGCCACGAGGACTGAGCATCCGGCGAGGGCGCGGGGGACAGGGGCGCGGACCTGCGCGCCGGTGCGATCGGGTGGAACCAATTCCAGCATTGCCACACATCGCAACCGGCCGCCACCGTACGGTAGTGGCGGGCGGCACAGATCTTTTGCGGAGCCGTGGGGAGAGAGGGCCTGGGCCATGGACCGTGGCAGCGAGCGGGACGCACCTCCCAGCCTCGGTGCTGGGGACGGCGCGGCAGGCCGCATCCCCCTGGCCGTGGTCGTCGTCGATCGCGAGGGCCAGGTCTCCCACTGGAGCACCGGCGCCCGGCGGCTCTTCGGCGCCGCCAAGGAAGAGGCGATCGGCCGCTCCGTGCTCGACCTGCTGCCGGTCTCCGGCGCGCTCCCCGAGGACGACGAGATCACCCCGTACGGGGCCTACGCGGCGTACGACGGACTCGGACCCGACCTGGAGTCCTCCCTCGACGGACGGCTGAACTTCCCCGCCGCGGGCCGCGCCCGGCTCACCGTGCCCGGCCGTGACCGCGCCGATGTGCTCTGGTGGGCCTATCCGCTGGTCGGCCCGGGCCATGAACGGCTGCTGGTGCTCGCCGCCGACGCCGAGCTGCTGCGCCGGTCCGAGCGCGACGAGGGCGTGGCGTTCGAGCGGATCGCACCCGGATTCGCCCTGCACACCGACTTCCCCGGAGCCGAGGAACTCGCCCGCAGGCTGCCCGAGATCCTGCCCAGCATGAGCGTCGACGAAGGCGCCCGGATCGTCGCCCAGGTCCTCGAACTCGGCTACCCGATCCTGGAGTTCAGCCAGAACGACCGGGTCCCCGTCACCCCCGACTGGGGCGTCACCCGCCGCACCGAGCGCAAGGCCCGCCGCGAGCGCGCCGCCCTCGTCGCCGCCCAGGGGCTGCCCCTGCCCGAGGAACTCGCCGACGAGGAGGGCGAGGACCTCGAGTACGCGGCCGTCCGCGAGCACCTGGAGTTCCTCAACGAGGTCAGCGGGAAGATCGGCACCTCGCTCGACCTGTCCCGGACCATCGTCGAGGTCAGCAGAGCGGTCGTACCCCGCTTCACCGACGTCGCCGGCACCTATCTGCGCGAACAGGTCGTCGCCGGTGAGGGGTTCCCGGACGGCGTGCCGGACACCACCACCATGTGGCACCGGGTCGCCCTCGAACACACCGACGAACCCGGCCGCTGGGACGACGTCGTACCGGTCGGCGAGGCCATGCCGTTCCCGGCGCACACCCCGTTCTTCCAGTGCATGACCGCCGGCGAACCGGTCCTCGTGCCCCGCATCAGCGAGGAGATGGGCCACGCCATCGCCTCCCAGTTCGAGAAGCGCGACATCCGGCCGTTGATCACCGGCCGCTCGATGCTGGTCGTCCCGCTCAAGGCCCGCAATGTCGTGCTCGGCTTCATGATCCTGCTGCGCCACCCCGGGCGCGAGATGTTCAACGACATGGACCGGGTCACCGGCGCCGAACTCGCCGCCCGCGCCGGGCTCGTGCTCGACAACGCGCGTATGTACACCTTCCAGGAGAGCGTCGCCGAGACCCTCCAGGACAGCATGCTGCCGCACATCCCGCCGCGCATGGCGGGCTGCGACATCGCCACCCGCTATCTGCCGGGCACGCTGCTCGGCCGCGTCGGCGGCGACTGGTTCGACTCCGTGAAACTCCCGGGCGCCCGCACCGCCCTGGTCGTCGGCGACGTCATGGGGCACGGCCTCAACTCGGCCGCGATGATGGGACAGTTGCGCACCGCCGTCCAGACGATGGCGGCCATGGACCTGCCGCCCGCCCAACTCCTGCGCAACCTCGACGACCTGGCCCAGCGCCTCGGCGACGGCTACCTCGCCACCTGCCTCTACGCCGTCTACGACCCCATCGAGGGCGAACTGCACCTCGCCAACGCGGGCCACATCCCCCCGGTGCTGGTGCGAGCCGTCGACGGCCGCAGCGAACTCCTCGACCTGCCCACCGGAGCGCCCATAGGAGTAGGCGGGGTCGCCTTCGAGTCGATGCGGGTACGCGTGGACCCCGGCGACCGGCTGGTGATGTGCACCGACGGGCTCGTCGAGATGCGCGGCGAGGACATCGGCGTCGGCCTCGCCACCCTCTGCGAGTCCGCCGCGCACCCGGCCGCTTCCATGGACGACGCCTGCGACACCATCATCCGCGCCCTCAACACCCGCGGCGGCCGCAAGGACGACGTGGCCCTGCTGATGGCCCGGCTCAACGGCATCGAACCGGACGACGTCGCCGAATGGCGGCTCGCCCTCGACCCCGCCGAGGTCCGCCGCGCCCGCGCCGTCGTCCGCGAACAACTCCACGACTGGGGCCTGGCCCGGCTCGCCGACTCCGCCGAACTCATGGTCAGCGAACTCGTCACCAACGCGATACGGCACTCCCACAGCCGCCCGGTCCAGCTCCGGCTGATCCGCGGCGAGACCCTGCTGTGCGAGGTCGATGACGACGACCACACCCTGCCGACCCTGCTCAGCACGGCCCCCGGTGACGACTCCGGACGCGGACTGCGGGTCGTCAGCACCCTCGCCCGGGAATGGGGCACCAGCCGTACGACCGCCGGCAAGACGGTGTGGTTCGAACTCACCTCACGGCGCCGCTGACCACGGGGGCGCGCGTTCCGTCGAACGCGGGGTGAAGGACCGCGCCGGGCGCTTGTGGCTGTAACCGGCGCACGGTAAACCGTACTCGCCCGTCACTGACGACGGTCATCTGCGGTTTCACCCTGGGGAGTTGGCCATGAGCGTGACGAGTCGGTACCGGGATGCCTGGGAGGGTTTCTGGCGCGAGGCGCCCGACGAGCCGGGGGCGGTGTTCTGGGACGCCGAACCGGCGGTGACCGCCGCCGTCCACGTCTCCCTCTTCGAATCCGAGCTGACCGATCCCGGCCTGCCCCTGGTCGACCTGGGCTGCGGCAACGGCACCCAGACCAGATTCCTCGCCCAGCGCTTCCCACGCGTCCTGGGCGTCGACATGGCCGAAGCCGCCCTCGAACACGCCCGGCACGCCGACCCCGCGGGCCAGGCCCACTACCGGCTGCTCGACGGGGCCGAGAAGAGCGAGGCCCAGGCCCTGCACGCGGAACTCGGCGATGCCAACGTCTATATGCGGGGCGTCCTGCACCAGTGCGAGCCCGACGACCGGCAGCCGATGATCGACGCCATCGCCACCCTCGTCGGCAGCCGCGGCCGGGTCTTCCTCGTCGAACTCTCCGAGGCCGCCCGCCCGGTCCTCGGCGGCCTCGCCCAGAGCCCGTCCGGCCCGCCGCCCAAGCTCGCCCCGGTCTTCCGGCACGGCATAGCCCCCGGCGAGGTCGCCGACGACGCGGTCCCCGCATACCTGCGCAACGCCGGCCTCACCGTCCTCGCGAACGGCGAACTACCCCTGACGACCACCGAGTTCACCCCCGACGGGGACCCGATCATCCTGCCGTCCAAGTGGTTGCTGGCGGGACGGGAGAACTGACACGACAGCCGGACGTCGGTGTCGGCCGGGGCAGCCGTCCGTCACGAACTGCCGGCGGAGCCCCGGACCGGCACCGCCGGTCCGGGTGCGGCCGGTCCGGGTGCGGCCGGGGGCGGTGTCGGCACGTGGGCGGACACCCTCACCCGCCTGGACGGCCTGTCGCACCGTGGCCGCGGTGCCCCGCGGCGCGTAACGTGACCCACCATGAAGATCCTCATCAGCGCCGACATGGAGGGCGCCACCGGGGTGACCTGGCCCGGCGACGTACTGCCCGGGACGCCGCAGTGGGAGCGGTGCCGTCCGATGTTCACCTCGGACGTGAACGCCGCCGTGCTCGGCTTCTACGACGGCGGCGCCGACGAAGTGCTCGTCAACGAGGCCCACTGGAGCATGCGCAACCTGCTCCTGGAGCGGCTCGACGACCGCGCCGAGATGATCACCGGCCGGCACAAGACCCTGTCCATGGTCGAGGGCGTGCAGCACGGAGACATCGACGGTGTCGCCTTCATCGGCTACCACACCGGCGCCGGCATGGAAGGCGTCCTCGCCCACACCTACCTCCCCAACTCCGTCACCGGCGTCTGGCTCAACGACGTCCGCGCCAGCGAGGGCCTGCTCAACGCGCACGTCGTCGCCGAGTACGGCGTCCCGGTCGTCCTGTTCACCGGCGACGACCTGGCCTGCGAGGACGCCCTCGGCTACGCGCCCGAGGCCCTCAAGGTCGCCGTCAAGGACCATGTGTCGAGGTACGCGGCCGTGTGCCGGACACCCGCACGGACCGCCGCCGACATCCGCGCCGCCGCCAAGGACGCGGCCCGGCTCGCGGTGCGCCACGAGCCCGTGACCGGCGGGCCGTTCACGATCGCCCTGGAGTTCGACGCCGAGCACCTCGCCCTCTCCGCCACCGTCGTCCCCGGCGTCGAACGGACCGGCGAGCGGAAGGTGGCGTACACCAGCGGGACCATGTACGAAGGCATCCGCACCTTCAAGGCGGTCACCACGATCGTCTCGGCCGCGGTGGAGGAGCAGTATGGCTGACCAGCAGGCACTGGACGAGGTCGTCCGGTTCACCTCCGACCTGATCCGCATCGACACCAGCAACTTCGGCGGCGGCGACTGCCGGGAGCGGCCCGCCGCCGAGTACGCGGCCGAGCAGCTGGCCGGGGCGGGCCTGGAACCGGCCCTGCTGGAGCGGACCGAGGGGCGCACCAACGTCGTCGCCCGCATCGAGGGCACCGACCCGTCCGCCGCCGCGCTCCTGGTGCACGGCCACCTCGACGTCGTGCCCGCGCAGGCCGCCGACTGGAGCGTCGGCCCCTTCTCCGGGGAGATCCGCGACGGGGTGGTGTGGGGCCGGGGCGCCGTCGACATGAAGAACATGGACGCGATGATCCTGGCGGTGGTGCGGAGCTGGGCCCGGGAGGGCGTACGGCCGCGCCGGGACGTCGTCGTCGCCTTCACCGCCGACGAGGAGGCCAGCGCCGAGGACGGCTCCGGCTTCCTCGCCGACCGCCATCCCGAGCTGTTCGAGGGCTGCACCGAGGGCGTCAGCGAGTCGGGCGCCTTCACCTTCCACGACGGCGGCGGACGCCGGCTGTACCCCATCGCCGCGGGCGAGCGCGGCACCGGCTGGCTGAAGCTCACCGCCCGCGGCCGGGCCGGGCACGGCTCCAAGGTGAACAAGGAGAACGCGGTCACCCGCCTCGCCGCCGCCGTCACCCGCATCGGCGAGCACCGGTGGCCGGTCCGGCTCACCCCCACGGTCAGCGCCGCCCTCACCGAACTCGCCGCGCTCTACGGCATCGAGCCCGACCTGCACGAGGTCGACCTGCTCCTCGACAAGCTCGGCCCGGCCGCGAAGCTGGTCGAGGCCACCGTCCGCAACAGCGCCAACCCGACCATGCTGAACGCCGGTTACAAGGTCAACGTCATCCCCGGCGAGGCCGTCGCCTTCGTCGACGGACGCTTTCTCCCCGGCACCGAGGACGAGTTCCGCGCCACCCTCGACAAGCTCACCGGCCCTGACGTCGACTGGGAGTTCCAGCACCGCGAGGTCGCCCTGCAGGCGCCGCTGGACTCGCCGACGTACGCCCGGATGCGCGCCGCCGTCGAGGAGTTCGCGCCCGAAGGGCAGGTGGTGCCGTACTGCATGTCGGGCGGCACCGACGCCAAGCAGTTCTCCCGGCTCGGCATCACCGGCTACGGCTTCAGCCCGCTCAAGCTTCCCGAAGGCCTCGACTACCAGGCGATGTTCCACGGCGTCGACGAACGCGTCCCCGTCGAGGCACTGCACTTCGGCGTCCGGGTCCTGGACCGCTTCCTGCGCACGGCATAGGAGACACGGTGGTGGAAAAGGCGTACGGCTCCTGGCCCTCGCCCGTCGACGCGGCCCTGGCCGCCGCGCACGACGGGTCCCCGGAGTGGGTGGGCTTCGTCGGCGACGAGACCTGGTGGACCGAACCCCGCCCGCAGGAGGGCGGCCGCCGGACCCTGGTGCGAGGGAGCACCCGGGAGTCCGTGCTGCCCGCGCCGTGGAACGTACGCAGCCGGGTCATCGAGTACGGCGGACAGCCGTGGGCCGGTGCCGTGCGCCCCGACGGCCGGCAGCTCCTGGTCTTCGTCCACTTCGACGACCAGCGGCTGTACCGGTACGAGCCGGGCGGCGAGCCGCGTCCGCTCACTCCGGCCGGACTGCGGTGGGCCGACCCGCAGTTGCTGCTCGACCGGGGCGAAGTCTGGTGCGTTCTGGAGGAGTTCACGGGTGACGGGCCCGGCGACCTGCGGCGCGTGCTCGCCGCCGTACCGCTGGACGGATCGGCCGCCGAGGACCGGGCCGCCGTGCGCGAACTCGCGGACGACCGGCACCGGTTCGTCACCGGGCCCCGGCTCTCGCACGACGGCCGGCGGGCCGCCTGGCTCGCCTGGGACCACCCGCGGATGCCGTGGGACGGCACGGAGCTGCTGGTCGGCGAGATCGGGGACGACGGTGCCCTGCACACGGTCCGCACCGTCGCGGGCGGGCCGCGGGAGTCCGTCGCACAGGTCGAATGGTCCTCGGACGACCGGCTGCTGTACGCGAGCGACCGCAGCGGCTGGTGGAACCTCTACCGGGACGGCGTCGCCCTCTGCCCGCGTGCGGAGGAGTTCGCCGGGCCGCTCTGGAAGCTCGGCCAGCGCTGGTTCGCACCGCTGGCGAACGGGCTGATCGCCGTCGTCCACGGCCGCGGGGCGACCGCCCTCGGGATACTGGACACGGAATCCGGTGCCGTCGTCGACGCGGCCGGACCGTGGACCGAGTTCGCCCCCACCCTCGCCGTCCACGGCACCCGCGTCGTCGCGGTCGGCGCCAGTCCGCGCACCGCGTACGAGGTCGTGGAACTCGACACCGCGAGCGGCCGCGCCCGGGTCGTCGGCGCCCCGCACCACGACCCGGTCGACCCCGCCTACTACCCCCGGCCGCAGGTCCGCACCTTCACCGGCCCGGGCGGCCGCGAGGTGCACGCCCACATCTACCCGCCCCACCACCCCGGCCACACCGCCCCCGACGGCGAGCTGCCGCCGTACGTCGTCTGGGCGCACGGCGGCCCCACCGGCCGGGCGCCCCTCGTCCTCGACCTCGCCATCACCTACTTCACCTCCCGGGGCATCGGGGTCGCCGAGGTCAACTACGGCGGGTCCACCGGGTACGGGCGCGAGTACCGCAACCGGCTGCGCGAGCAGTGGGGCGTGGTCGACGTCGAGGACTGCGCGGCCGTCGCGCTCGCCCTCGCGGAGGAGGGCACCGCCGACCGCGCCCGGCTGGCGATCCGGGGCGGCAGCGCGGGCGGCTGGACCGCCGCGGCCTCCCTGACCGGCACCGACGTGTACGCCTGCGGCACCATCTCCTACCCGATCCTCGACCTCACCGGCTGGGGCACGGGGGAGACCCACGACTTCGAGTCCCGCTACCTGGAGTCCCTGATCGGGCCGCTCGCCGAGGTCCCCGAGCGGTACGCCGAGCGGTCGCCCAGCGAGCACGCCGACCGGCTCACCGCGCCGTTCCTGCTGCTCCAGGGCCTGGACGACGTGATCTGCCCGCCCGTGCAGTGCGAACGCTTCCTCGCCCGGCTCGACGGACGGCGCGTCCCGCACGCGTACCTCACCTTCGCGGGCGAGGGCCACGGCTTCCGCCGCGCCGAGACCATGGTCCGCGCATTGGAGGCCGAACTCGGCCTGTACGCCCAGGTGTTCGGGCTGAACGTGCCCGGAATTCCCGAGCTGGAGCTGGTGAAGTGACAGAACTGACAAGGCCGTCGAGGCTCTCCGCCGGTGCCCGGGTCGCCGTCGTGGCGCCGAGCGGGCCGGTGGTGGAGGAGCGGCTCCAGGCCGGCCTCGACATCCTGCGCGGCTGGGACCTCGACCCGGTCGTGGCACCCCATGTGCTCGCCAGGGACGGAGAGTTGGAGTACCTCGCGGGCTCCGACGCCGACCGGGCCGCAGACCTCCAGCGGGCCTGGTGCGACCCGGCCGTGTCCGCCGTGCTGTGCGCCCGCGGCGGCTACGGCGCACAGCGCCTCGTCGACCTGCTCGACTGGGAGGCGATGCGGGCGGCCGGACCCAAGGTGTTCGTCGGCTTCAGCGACGCGACCGTGCTGCACGAGGCGTTCGCCACCCGGCTCGGGCTCGCCACCCTGTACGGGCCGGTGGCCTCGGGCGCCGACTTCGTCAAGAGCACCGAGGCGCAGAACCATCTGCGGGCCACCCTGTTCGCCCCGGAGACGGTCCGCACGATCACCGGCCGGGGTACGGCGCTGGTGCCCGGCCGGGCCCGGGGCGTCACGGTCGGCGGCTGCCTGCGGCTGCTCGCGACCGGACTCGGCACCCCGGGCACCCACCCCGGTGCGCGCGGCGGGCTGCTCCTGCTGGAGGACGTGGGCGAGGCGCCGTACAGCCTCGACCGGAGCATCACCCAGCTGCTGCGGTCCGGCTGGCTCGACGGCGTCGCCGGGATCCTGCTCGGCTCCTGGGACCGGTGCGGGCCCTACGACAGGGTCCGGGCGCTGCTCCTCGACCGGCTCGGCGGGCTCGGGGTGCCGGTGGTGGAGGAGTTCGGGTTCGGCCACTGCGAGGACGCCCTGACCATCCCGCTGGGGGTACCCGCGGAACTGGACGCGAACGCGGGCACGCTCACCCTGCACCAGCCGGCCCTGCGCTGAGGCCCACCGGGGGAGCCGCCCGCGTGCGGGGCGGGGGCCGTGGGCGCACTCTGGTCGTATGAGCCCGAAGACCTCGGAGCGGCGGGACGCCACCGGCGGCCGGCACGGAGCGCTGCTCACCCCCGGCCGGATCGGCGTACTGCTGCTCGGCGTCCTCGGCCTGGTCTTCGTCTTCGGGAACACCGGCGACACCAGGATCCGGCTGCTGATCCCCGTGGTCACCACGCCGCTGTGGATCGCCCTGCTCGCCACCGGCCTCATCGGCGCCGTCTGCGGAGCCTTTTTCACGCGCCGCCGTAGGTAGCCCGGCGTAGGGTGGCCGGATGCCGCACACCGCTTCCCGTTATCTCGCCGAGGGCCCCCGCGTGGGCATCCGTCATTTCACCTACGAGGACGGGGCCGAGTTCATCGGCCGGGCCAGGGAGAGCAAGGACCTGCACCAGCCCTGGCTGTTCCCGCCCACCACGGACGCGGCCTACGCCGGCTACGCGGGGCGGCTGATCGAGGACCGCAGCAAGGCCGGGTTCCTGGTCTGCGAGAAGGACAGCGGGGCGATCGCCGGCTTCATCAACATCAACAACATCGTCGAGGGCGGCTTCCAGTGCGGTGCCCTCGGCTACGGCATGTTCGCGCACGCGGCGGGGCGCGGGCTGATGCGGGAGGCGATGGGCCTGGTCGTCGACCACGCCTTCGGGCCGATGCGGCTGCACCGGCTGGAGATCAACGTGCAGCCCGGCAACGCCGCGTCCATCGCGGTCGCACGCGGCGCCGGGTTCCGCCTGGAGGGCTTCTCGCCGAACATGATCTACATCGACGGCGCCTGGCGGGACCACGAGCGGTGGGCGATCACCGCGGAGATGCGGGCGGCAGACCGGCCTTCCGGCTGAGCGTCCGGTCGGCCTTTGCGGAATCCTGACCCGCAGATCCCCTGGCCAGCTCACCCCGTGCCGGGTTCCATGGTGATCGTGACGAGGATCCGACGTGAGGTACTGACCCTGCCCGCGGCGGAGTTGGGCCCGGACAACCCGCTGCCCCCGCTCCGCCCCCTCGAAGAACTCCATCGGGTCGACGACCGCGACCGGGAGGACCTGCCGCGGGACATGGCCCGGCAGATCGGCTACGAGCCGCTGCGCAGCCTCCTCCCGGTGCGGCTCCGCGACGGCTACGGCAGATCCCGCGAACCCCGCGCCGTCGACGCCCTCGTGATCGAGAACGACCGGCTGCGCGCCACCGTCCTGCCCGGCCTCGGCGGCCGCGTCGCCTCCCTCGTCCACCTTCCCGCCGGCCGCGAACTCCTCTACCGCAACCCGGTGTTCCAGCCCGCCAACCTCGCCCTCAACGGCGCCTGGTACGCCGGCGGCATCGAGTGGAACATCGGCGCCACCGGCCACACCACCCTCTCCTGCGCCCCGCTCCACGCGGCCCGCGTCCCCGCGCCCGACGGCGGGGAGATGCTCCGTCTGTGGGAGTGGGAGCGGCTGCGCGACCTGCCCTTCCAGGTCGACCTCTGGCTCCCGGACGGCTCCGACTTCCTGTACGTCGGCGTCCGCGTCCGCAACCCGCACGAACGCCCGGTCCCGGTCTACTGGTGGTCCAACACGGCCGTACCGGAGCACCGCCGGGTCGTCGTTCCGGCGGAGGAAGCCTGGGAGTTCGGGCACGAGCGGCGGCTGCGGCGGGTACCCGTTCCGGCGGACGACGCCCGACACCCCTACGCCACCGACTGGTTCTACGACCTGCCGGACGGGCGGCGCCGCTGGATCGCCGCGCTGGACGCGGACGGCCACGGGCTGGTGCAGACCTCGACCGGCGAACTGCGCGGCCGGAAACAGTTCGTGTGGGGCTCGGGGCCCGGTGGCCGGCGCTGGCAGGAGTGGCTCGGCGCACCCGGCGACGGCGGCTACCGCGAGATCCAGGCCGGGCTCGCCCGCACCCAGCTGGAGCACATCCGCCTCGAACCGGAGAGCGAGGTGTCCTGGCTGGAGGCGTACGGACCGCTGTCCGCGGCGCCGGAGAGCGTCGAGGAGGAGCTGGAACTCGCCCTGCCCCGCGCCGGGTTCGACGCCGCCCGCGCCGCCTGGCAGCCGTACGCGGACACCGAACCCGGCGAACTCCTCGCCACCGGCTCCGGCTGGGGCGCGCTCGAAGTGCTGCGCGGCGACTGGAAGCTGCCCGGCACCCCCTTCCCCGAGACCATGCTGGGCGAGGCCCAGGCGCCCTGGGCGGAGCTGCTGCGCACCGGCATGCTGCCCGAACCCCGCCGGGTGCGGCCGCCCGGCCCGACCCTGGTCGCCCCGCACTGGCGGGACATGCTGGAGACGGCACCCGCGACCCCGGGCACCGAGTACCACCTCGGCATCGCCCAGTGGCACGCCGGCGACCGTGCCCAGGCCGTCCGCAGCTGGGAGCGGGCCCTCCAACTCGCCCCGTCCCTGTGGCCGTTGCTGCGCTGCCTCGCCGTCGCCGACCAGGAGTACGGGCACCACGAGCGGGCCGCCGAACGCTACGCCGACGCCTTCGACGACCTGTGCCGGGAGCGGCGCGACGACGGCGAGGCCTGGACGGCGGCCTGTGCCGCGCTCGGCCGTGAGGCCATCGAGGCGCTGCTGCGGGTACGGCGGGCCGCGGACGCCCGCACCGTGTGGGAGGCGCTGCTGCCCGCGATCCGGCGGCGCGGCCGGTTCCGGTTGCTGGAGGCGGAGCTGCTGCTCGCGGAGGGACGGCGGGCGGCGGCCCTGGCCGTGTTCGAGGACGGGTTCGAGGTCGCCGATCTGCGGGAGGGGACGGACGCCGTCGGACGGTTGTGGGCGCGGCTCGGTGACGAGCCGCTGCCCGACCGTTACGACTTCCGGATGCGGCCGACCGGTCCCTGATCAGCCGTGGTGCTGGTCGACGTATTCGAAGATCGAGCCGTCCGGGTGCATCGCGAGCAGATTGCGGCCCACCGGCGTCGGCACCGGTCCCGCGAGGATCCTGGCGCCGAGGCCGTCGAGCAGCCGGTGGGCCTCCTCGACGTCCTTCACCGCGATCGTCGCGGCCACCTTGCGCAGCACCTCCAGCTCCGCCTCCGGGCCGCTCATCAGAAGGAAGGAGCCGACCGCGGCGACCTGGACGCCCCCGCGTTCGAAACGGAGGGCTCTGCCGCCGGAGAGGCGTTCGTAGAACGGGATCGCGGTATCGAGGTCGTCGACGCAGATGCGCAGGGAGGCGCCCAGAATCTCCATGCCCACGAGCCTAGTTGCCCCGGGACCCGATGGCGTCACCTCCGGTGATCCCCGGTTTGCGGCGGTGCGCGCCCCGGCGTCTCGACGGGCGGCGTTTGAGTGTCCCGCCTAGGGTTACGCGAGAGGCCTCGACGAGTCGTACCTCCGGAGGCGCACCGTGAGTCGTCGACCCCGCAGCGTGACCGCCGGCCGCCGTGCGGTCCGGGCCCGGCCGTGGTCGGCCCGGGCCGGTGTCACCCTGCCCGGCACGGCCGGCCACGTTCCGTGCCCGCGCCTCCCGCCGCCCGCACGCTCCTCGCCGGAGCCGGAGCCGGAGCCGGAGCCGGAGCCGGGGAGGACGCGGGATCTCGTCGCGGACCGCCTTCGGGAAGGAGTCTCATGAAAACCGCCGAACTCGTCGAACTCGCCCAGCAGTTGCGCGTGGACAGCGTGCGTGCGGCCGCCGCGGCCGAGTCCGGGCATCCGACCTCGTCGATGTCCGCAGCCGATCTGATGGCGGTCCTGCTCGCCCGCCATCTGCGCTACGACTTCGAGCGGCCCACCCACCCCGGCAACGACCGCTTCATCCTCTCCAAGGGCCACGCCTCGCCCCTGCTGTACGCCGCGTACAAGGCGGTCGACGCCATCGACGACGCCGAACTGCTCACCTTCCGCCGGCTCGGCAGCCATCTGGAGGGGCACCCCACCCCGCGCCGGCTGCCGTGGGTCGAGACCGCCACCGGCTCCCTCGGGCAGGGGCTGCCGGTCGGCGTCGGCATCGCGCTGTCCGGGAAGCGGCTGGAGCACGGCCGCTACCGGGTCTGGGTGCTCTGCGGGGACAGCGAGCTGGCGGAGGGCTCCGTGTGGGAGGCCGCCGAACACGCCGGATACGAGCATCTCGACAACCTCATCCTGATCGCGGACGTCAACCGGCTCGGCCAGCGCGGCCCCACCCGGCACGGCCACGACCTCGACGCCTACGCCCGGCGCTTCCAGGCCTTCGGCTGGCACACCGTGCAGGTCGACGGCCACGACGTGGACGCCGTCGACCGCGCCTTCCGCGAGGCGGCGGCCACGGCCGGACAGCCCACCGTGATCCTCGCCCGCACCCGCAAGGGCCGGGGCGTCGCCTCCGTCGAGGACCGCGAGGGCATGCACGGCAAGCCGCTGCCCGACCCCGAGGAGGCCGTCGCCGAACTCGGCGGAGTCCGCGAGCTGCGGGTCCATGTACAGGAACCCCCGGCGGCCCGCGCGCTGCGCTCCGTGCCCACCGGCGCGCTCGAACTCCCCCGCTACGACAAGGGGGACGAGGTCGCCACCCGGGACGCCTTCGGCAAGGCGCTCGTCGCGCTCGGCACCGCCCGCGCCGACGTGGTCGCACTGGACGGCGAGGTCGGCGACTCCACCCGTACCGAGCTCTTCGGCAAGGAACACCCCGACCGCTACTTCGAGTTCTACATCGCCGAACAGCAACTCGTCGCCGCCGCCGTCGGCATGGCCACGCGCGGCTGGGTGCCGTACGCCGCGACCTTCGCCGCCTTCCTCAGCCGGGCCCACGACTTCGTGCGCATGGCCTCCATCAGCGGCAGCGGCATCAACCTGGTCGGCTCGCACGCGGGGGTGGCGATCGGGCAGGACGGGCCCTCCCAGATGGGCCTGGAGGACCTCGCGATGTTCCGCTCGCTGTACGGCTCGACCGTGCTCTACCCGTGCGACGCCAACCAGACCGCCAAGATCGTCGCGACCATGGCCGGGCTCGACGGCATCCGCTATCTGCGCACCACGCGCGGCGCGGGCCCGGTGATCTACGGCCCCGACGAGGAGTTCCCGGTCGGCGGCAGCAAGGTGCTGCGCTCCTCCGACGAGGACCGGCTCACCGTGGTCGCCGCCGGGGTCACCCTGCACGAGGCGCTGAAGGCCGCCGACGCGCTCGCCGAGGACGACATCCGGATCCGGGTCGTCGACCTGTACTCCGTCAAGCCCGTCGACCGGCAGACGCTCCGGCGGGCCGCCGAGGACACCGGCTGCCTGCTCACCGTCGAGGACCACCACGAGGAGGGTGGGCTCGGCGACGCCGTCGCGGAGGCGTTCGCCGACGGCAGGCCCGTACCGCGCCTGGTCCGGCTCGCCGTACGCACCATGCCGGGCTCGGCCGCCCCGGACCAGCAGCTGCATGCCGCGGGCATCGACGCCGAGGCGATCGCGGCGGCCGGACGGCTGCTGGTCGAGGAGGCGATCGTGCGATGACCGACGCACGCGGGCGGCGCCGACGTCGCGGGCGGCCCGTGCGACCCGACGGGCGCTGGATGCCCGCGTGACCCGATGAGCGCCGGATGCCCGCGTGACCCGATGAGCTCCGGCGGCCGCTGTGACCCGACGAGGAGGCCCGATGACCGCACAGCCCGGACTCCGGTATGTCTACGCCGTCTGCCGGCCCTTCGAAGCGGCCCTCCAGTGCCAGCTCACCGGTGTGGCCGGCGCCCCGCCCGGGCTGCTCCGCCACCGCGGGCTGGTCGCGGTCGTCAGCACGGTCCCGGAGGGCGACTTCGCCGAGGAGCAGCTGCTCGCCCGGCTGGCGGACCCGGACTGGCTGATCGCGGCCGTCCGAGCCCACCAGGGCGTGATCGACGCGCTCACCACGGTCACCACCCCGCTGCCGCTCCGGTTCGCCACGGTCTGCCCCGACGACAGCGCCCTGCGGACGATGCTGGAGGCACGCGAGGCCGACTTCCTGCGCATCCTCGACCGGCTGGAGGGACGGGTGGAGTGGGGCGTCACGGTGAGAGGAGCGGCTTCCGGGGAATTCGCCCGCGCCCTGCACGAGAGACTTTCCCGGTGCGCCGAGGATTCCCGGCTGCGCGCCCCGGCCGGGCAGAAGGCGCTCGACGCGGCCTATCTCGTGGCGCGCGCGAACTGCGAGGAATTCGTGGAACTCGTCGACCGCGCGAAGGACGGGCCGCCGGGAGCGCGCGTGGAGCTCAGCGGGCCCTGGGCGGCCTACTCCTTCACCGAAGACCTCACCGAGGAACCGGAGGAAATGAGCGAGGCGCGGTGACCCGTGCCACCGACACCGGCAGCCTCACTTGCGGCAGAGGATCTCCCCGTGCAGGACGGCGAACCAGCCGTCCTCCTGCCGAGCCCACTCCCGCCAGGCCCCGGCGATGACCTCCAACCGCTCGGTCGTCGCGTGACCGCCCTCCGTGGCCCGCTCGGCGTACGAGGAGGCGACCGTGCGGTCCGCCCACAGCCCGCCCCACCAGGCCCGCTCCTCGGCCGTGCTGTACGTCCAGGTGCCGGAGGTGGCCGTGATGTCGGTGAGCCCGGCGGCCAGCGCCCAGGACCGCAGTCGCCGCCCGGCGTCCGGCTCGCCCCCGTTCGCCCGGGCCACCCGCCGGTACAGCTCCAGCCAGTCGTCCAGCCCCGGCGTCGCCGGATACCAGGTCATCGCCGCGTAGTCCGCGTCACGTACGGCGATGAAACCGCCGGGCTTGGTGACCCGGCGCATCTCGCGCAGCGCCTGCACCGGGTCGCCCACGTGCTGGAGCACCTGGTGGGCGTGGACCACACAGAACGTGTCGTCCGGGTAGTCCAGCGCGTGCACGTCGGCGGGCGCGAAGTCCACGTTCGTCAGCCCGCGTCCGGCGGCGGTCGCCCGGGCCCGGTCCAGGATCGCCGGCTCGTGGTCCACGCCGGTGACATGGCCGTCGGGGACCAGATCTGCCAGGTCGGCCGTGATGGTGCCCGGACCGCAGCCGATGTCCAGGATCTTCATGTGGGGCTTGAGCGAACCCAGTAGATAGGCGGCCGAGTTGGCGGCGGTTCGCGAGAGGTGGGAACGCAGCACCGACTCGTGGTGCCCGTGCGTGTAGACGGCTGTCTCCTGCGGCTTCGACATGACTCAACCCCTTGGCGTCACACCGGCGGACGGGGTCGGGCGACTCCGTCCCGCGGTACCGCAACGCTACGCCCGCGGGCCGAATGATGAGACCCGCGTTTTACTATATGGACTGACGGCCCGTCATCCGTGGTTCGTGCCCTCAGGGCAGTGGCCGGTAGACGGTCAGCGCCTCCGGCAGCTTCTCCACCGTCATCGGGCCGCTCACGGCGGTGACTTCACCGTCGTACGCGAGCGGGGTACCGGCCGCGAGACCCGTCAGACGGAGCCGGCCCACCCGGTCCGCACGCGCGGGGGAGGGGAGCGGTCCGGCGAGGGCGGCGGAGAGGAGGCGGAGCGCGGGGTGCCGTCCGCCGTGCACCACCCGTACGTCGAGCTGCCCGTCAGCCAGGTCGGTACGGCGGCCCGGCGCCAGGCCCACCCGGTGGTAGAGGCAGTTGCCGACGAACAGCAGCCACAACGGGTGCCGGGCGCCGCCGAGTTCGATCTCCAGGGGACGCCGGTCCCTGCGCAGCACACGCAGCGCGGCCAGCACCCCGGCGGGCCGGCCGCCGATCCGGCGCGCCCAGCGCTCCCGCTCCCGGACCAGCTCCGGGTAGACGCCCAGGCTGAGCGTGTTGAGGAAGAAGCCCTCCCGGTCCCCGGAGGTGAAACGCCCGACGTCCACCCGGACCGCCGCGCCCTCGCGCACCGCCCGGCCCAGGCCCCGGCCGTCCTCCACGCTCAGGTCGCAGGCGAAGTGGTTGAGCGTGCCCCCGGGCAGCACCGCCAGCGGCAGCCCGTGGCGCAGCGCGGTCCGGGCGGCCGCGTTCACGGTGCCGTCGCCGCCGCACACCCCGAGCGCCCGCGCCCGCCGCGCCGCCTTCTCCAACTCGGCCCCCACCTCGACCGGTTCGCACTCCACCAGCTCCGCGTCCGGCAGCTCGTCGCGCAGCGCCCGCACCCGGTCGGCGCTGCCGGAGGCCCGGTTGGCCACGACCACCAGACCGGCGCCGCCGGGCAGCGCCGGGGCGTCGGCGCGCGGCCGGGGCGGCGGGCCGGTCTGCGCCCGGGTCGGCACCAGCTCCCGCACGGCGAACGCGACGCCCGCGCCCAGCGCCGCGCCCGCGAGCACATCGCTCGGGAAGTGCACGCCCGTGTAGACCCGGGACATCGCCACCGAGAACGCCACCGGCGCCACCACCGCACCCCACGCCGGGGACTCCAGGGCGACCCCGGTCACGAAGGCGGCCGCCGACGCGGCGTGCCCCGAGGGGAACGACGTGGTGATCGGCTGCCGCTTCAGGTGCCGTACCGGAGGCACGGGGTCCAGGAGCGGCCGGGGGCGGCGCACGGACCGCTTGCCGAGGGTGTTGATGGTGAGGGAGGCCAGGCTCAGCGAGGCCAGCGCGCGGGCGGCGGCCCGGCGGGCGCGCGGGGTGCCGGACGCGGCGAGCGCGGCCGCCGTCAGGCACCACAGCACCCCGTGGTTCGCGCTCCGGCTCAGCCGCGGCAGCACCGGCTCCGCGAACGGACAGTTCCGCTCGGCCGCCACCTCGAACAGCCGGGAGTCGAGGGCGAGCAGCCGGTCGCGCAGCGCGTGCCGGCCGGGCTTGTTGACGGTCAGGTCGACGTCTGGGCTCATGCGGCTCCGGGTACCCTGAAGTCGCTCTTTTCTGTCGGTACGCGGTGCGGTCGAGCGAGAGGAACCCCCGGATGCGCCTGCTCCTCATACGTCATGGGCAGACCCCGACCAATGTCGACTACCTGCTCGACACCGCCGTACCAGGCCCGGGTCTCACCGCCCTGGGCGAGCGGCAGGCGGCGGCCCTTCCCGAGGCCCTCGCCGACGAGGACATCGAGGCGCTCTACGCCTCCACCCTGACCCGCACCCAGCTCACCGCCGCCCCGCTGGCCGCCGCCCGCGGCCTCGTCCCAGTCGTCCGCGACGGCATCCGGGAGGTCTCCGCGGGCGACCTGGAGATGCTGCCCGGCCACTCCGAGCACGGCGAGCGGTACATGCGGACCGTGTTCGCCTGGGCGGCCGGGGACACGGCGCTGCGCATGCCCGGCGGCGAGACCGGGGACGAGGCGCTGGCCCGCTACGACGCGGTGATCGCCGAGGCCGCCGCGAGCGGCGCCGGAACCGTCGCGATGATCAGCCACGGCGCGGCGATCCGCCTGTGGACGGCGGCCCGGGCGGACAACGTCGACGTCCCGTACGCCGCGTCCCGGCCGCTCGAGAACACGGGTGTGGTTGTGCTGGAGGGCAGCCCGGACGACGGCTGGAAGGCGCTGTCCTGGGAGGGGGCGGTCGTGGAACCGGCGGGCGCGAGCGGGCCGACGGGGGAGGCCCTGGAAACGGCGGCGGAGTGACTCCGGGCGCGGGCCGGTGAGGGCTGGTCGCGCCCACGCTGCTGTAGCGCCCCGTCAGGAGCGCGGGGAACTGCGCGAGCAACCACTACGCACCCGCAGCCGAAGAACCGGCCCTTTCGATAACGGTTTGCCCCAGGCGGCAGCCGCCCCGCAGAATCCCTGCCCATGGGACATCTGGAAGCCGCGCACCTCGAGTACTACCTCCCCGACGGGAGGGCCCTGCTCGGCGATGTCTCCTTCCGGGTCGGCGAGGGCGCGGCCGTCGCCCTGGTCGGCCCCAACGGCGCCGGCAAGACCACCCTGCTCCGGCTGATCTCCGGTGAGCTGAAACCGCACGGCGGCGGCGTGACCGTCAGCGGCGGTCTCGGCGTGATGCGCCAGTTCGTGGGCTCCGTACGGGACGAGACGACCGTGCGTGATCTGCTGGTGTCGGTCGCACCGCCCGGGATCCGGGAGGCCGCGCAGGCCGTCGACCGGGCCGAGCACGCCCTCATGACCGTCGACGACGAGGCCGCCCAGCTGAAGTACGCGCAGGCACTCTCCGACTGGGCCGAGGTCCGCGGCTACGAGCACGAGACGCTGTGGGACATGTGCACGACGGCCGCGCTCGGGGTGCCGTACGAGAAGGCCCAGTGGCGGCAGGTGCGCACCCTCTCCGGCGGTGAGCAGAAGCGGCTGGTGCTGGAGGCCCTGTTCCGGGGCGCCGACGAGGTGCTGCTGCTCGACGAGCCGGACAACTACCTCGACGTCCCCGGCAAGCGCTGGCTGGAACAGCAGCTGAAGGAGACCCGCAAGACGGTCCTGTTCGTCTCCCACGACCGCGAACTCCTCGCGCGCGCCGCCGAGAAGATCGTCTCCGTGGAGCCCTCGCCGACCGGCGCCGACGCCTGGGTGCACGGCGCCGGCTTCGCCACCTACCACGAGGCCCGCCGCGAACGCTTCGCCCGCTTCGAGGAACTGCGCCGCCGCTGGGACGAGAAGCACGCCCAGCTGAAGAAGCTGGTGCTGAACCTCCGCCAGGCGGCCTCGGTCTCGCACGAGATGGCGTCCCGGTACGCGGCCGCGCAGACCCGGCTGCGCAAGTTCGAGGAGGCCGGCCCGCCGCCGGAGCCGCCGCGTGAGCAGGACATCAGGATGCGCATCAAGGGCGGCCGTACCGGGGTACGGGCGGTCACCTGCGCGGGACTCGAACTGACCGGCCTGATGAAACCGTTCGACCTGGAGGTCTTCTACGGCGAACGGGTCGCCGTCCTCGGCTCCAACGGCTCCGGCAAGTCGCACTTCCTGCGGCTGCTGGCCGGCGAGGAGGTGGCGCACACCGGGCAGTGGAAACTGGGCGCACGGGTGGTGCCCGGGCACTTCGCCCAGACCCACGCCCACCCCGAGCTGCAGGGCCGTACCCTCCTCGACATCCTGTGGACGGAACACTCCCAGGACCGCGGCGCGGCCATGTCCCGCCTCCGCCGCTACGAGCTGACGAACCAGGCCGAACAGACCTTCGACCGCCTCTCCGGTGGCCAGCAGGCCCGCTTCCAGATCCTCTTGCTGGAGCTACAGGGTGTAACGGCGCTGCTGCTCGACGAGCCGACCGACAACCTCGACCTGGAGTCCGCCGAGGCCCTCCAGGAGGGTCTCGAAGCGTTCGACGGCACGGTGCTCGCCGTGACCCACGACCGCTGGTTCGCCCGCTCCTTCGACCGCTACCTGGTCTTCGGCACCGACGGCCGGGTCCGCGAGACCCCGGAGCCGGTGTGGGACGAGCGCCGGGTGGAACGCGCACGCTAGACGACAGGCCCGGGAGCCCGTACCTCCGTACAGTGGATGCAGGAATCCGGACCGCCGGGACCCACACCATGAGCGGGGTACCACCATGACCGGAGTCGACCCCAGCCGGCTGGACGACCAGCAGCTCATGAAAGAGCTGGAGACCATCCACCGGACGCGCCACGACACCCTGCTGTACGGCTCCAACGACGCGCTGCGCGCCCACAACGAGCGCATGGCCCAGCTGGAGGGCGAGTACCTGCGCCGCAACCCGCGCCGCGTCGTCGCCGCGGGCCGCACCCGGGAGGGCGCCAGGGAACGGACCTGCGCGGAGACGGCGACACCCGGGGCCTGAACGCGCTGCACGGGACTCCCCGTCCCAGCCGCCCTGCTCCGCGCTCCGCCCCGGCACACGCGTCGAGGCCTCTTCACCCGCGTCGAGCCTCTTGGGCCTCCCGGTTCACTCCTCGCCGACCACCGCCTCGGCCAGCGCCAGCAGGCTGCCGTAGCGCTTCGAACGCGGCAGCCGGGACACCCGCTGGACCAGGGCGTCCGGGGCGTTCCCGCGGCGCAGCACGCCGGCCAGTTCCCTGGGCTCCGCCGGGAAGTCGTGCCGGGTCAGGGACCGGGCCAGCTCCAGCCGTAGCGTCGCCGCCGACGGCCGCTCACTGTTCCACGGCATCATCGGCGCCCGGTACATCTCCGGATCGTCCTCCGCGGGCGGCTCGGGATCGTTCCAGTCCTCGGTACGCGTGGGATGCCCGGACCTGAGCAGTTCCCGCAGCTCGTGCTTCATCTCGTCGTCCCGGCGCACACTCAACCGGTCACTGCCTCGCTGCATGGCTCCCTCCAGGTGCATCAAGGGGTGCGGGACGCGTACCCGGGGTGGGGAGGGTGACACGTCGGTCCTTCACCCGAAAGGGCGCTCACGTCCCGCGAATGGGGTCCGGCCGCGCGCGGCGCGGAGTGGGGCGGGCTGTGATGGCTGCGGGGGCACGAGCCGCGTGTCTCCGGAGCCGTACGTCCCTGAGGAGCCCACCCCATGCGCCGCACCGTTCGCGCCCTGTCCGTCGCCGTCCTGGCGAGTGCCGCGTGCGGCGCCGCCGGTACGGCCGCCGTGGCCGACCCCGCCGCCGAGGTGAGCCCCGGCAGCGCCCGTCCCGGGGCCACCGTCACCGTCTCCGTTACCTGCGGGGGCAGCGGCGTACAGGCGCCGGCGGCCATCGACGCCTCCTCACCGGCGTTCGCCGGGCACACCGTGCGGCTGACCAAGGTCGCCCAGGGGACGGCCGGGCTCGCCTACCGGGGCACCGCCCAGCTCGTGTCCGAGCACGCCCCCGTGGACCAGCCGGCGATGTATAGGGAGGGCACCGCGAAGGGCGACGCGGCGCGCCCCGGGCAGGACGGCGCCCTGAACGTCGAGGGGACCTGCCCAGGAACCGCCGGGGCACAGAAGCGGCCCTGGACCGCCCACTTCACGGTCGACCAGAGCGACAGCGGCACGGTGTTCCCGGGGGACGGTGGCGTGGTTCCCCCGGGCGGTGGTGTGACGGTTCCGCGCGGGGATGACGGTTCGGGTTCCCGTGGGGGTGACGGCTCGGTCCCTCGCGGGGACGATGGCGTGGTTTCCCCGGACGGTGGTGTGACGGTCCCGCGCGGGGACGACGGTCTGGGCTCTCGTGGGGACGACGGTTCGGCTGTGCGCGGGGACGACGGTACGGCCGCGCGTGGGGACGGTGTCACGGGCTCTCGTGGGGACCAGGGTGCGGATCCTCGGGGAGAGGACGGCACCGGCTCCCGGGGGAACGGCGAGCGGCCCTGTGCCGAGGGGCAGCAGTCGTGCCGGGGCGAGGGGGACGAGTGCGGTGGGGAGCGTGACACGTCGTGTCTTCCGCCGGGTTCGCAGCACGGCGTGGAGGCCGGTGAAGGGGGCGCCTTCACCGACTCGGTTCCCTCGCTCGCCGCGGGCGCCGCGCTGATCGCGGCCGCGTGCGCCGGCGCCGCGTACCGGCTGTGGGGCGGAAGGTTCCGCGCGGACGGCTGACCCGGTCGCCGCGCAGCCCACGGCGGAGCACGGCCCCGTACCGGACAGCACACGGCACCACCGACTGCGCGGAGGCGGACATGCGGCGGACGGACCCCGAGGGACACCGGCCTGCCCCGCAGACGCTCCCGCAGGGCCACGGCCCCGTACGGTACGGTCCGACCCTGCCCGACGACGGGCTGCCCGTCCTGCCCGAGCTCTCCGCCGTGCTGGCCGCCGCCGCGGGCCGGGGCGGGGAGGAGCCCGTCGGAGGCGGGGCCGCGCTGATCGAGGCGGCCTGCGGATACTGGGCCCGGCGCGGACTGGCCGTCACGGGCGACCGCGTGACCGCGGGCCCCGGCGCCCCCGCCCTGCTGCTCGCGCTCACCGCCGCGCTCGGCGGCGACGTCCTCGTGCCGCGCCCCTGCCCCGCCTGGTGGGCGCCGTACGCCAGACTGCTCGGCCGGCCCGTCTTCCACGTGCCCACCCCGGCCGAGTCCGGGGGCGTACCCGACCCCTACGCGCTGCTGGAGACCGTGCGCCGGGTCCGGGAGGAGGGCGGTGACCCGAGGCTGCTGGTGCTGTCGATCGCGGACGACCCCACCGCCACCGTCGCCCCGCCCGAACTGCTGCACGAGACCGTGGAGGCGGCCGCAGGCGAGGGCCTCCACCTGGTCAGCGACGAGACCTGGCGCGACACCCTGCACGTCCCGCACGGCACCGTGCTGCTCAGCCCCGCCGAGATGCTCCCGGACCGGGTCACCGTCGTCATGGACCTGGCCGGCGCGCTGCTGCCGGCCGGCTGGCCCGCCGCCGTCGCCCGGTTCCCGGAGGGCGACACCGGTACGGCCCTGCACGCGCGCGTGCTCGACGTCCTCACCGCGATGGGCGCCCGCCTGGCCGGCCCCGTCGCGGTCACCGCCGGCTACGCGCTCGACGAGCCCGAGCCCGTCGTCGTACGCCGGGAGGCCGCCGTACGCCTGCACGCGCGCGTGGCCGCCGCGGCGCACACCGCGGTGGTCGTCGGCGGGGCCCTGGCCCGGCCGCCGCAGGCCGGCCGTCATCTGTACGCCGACCTCGAACCGCTGCGTGCCGCGCTCGGTGCCCAGGGGGTGGGCGACGCGCAGGAGTTGGAGGACCTCCTCGGCGCCCGGCTCGGCATGCCCGCGCCCGGCGGCCACCGTTTCGGCGACGACCTCGCCGCGTTGCGGGTCCGGCTCGCCACCGGGCCGCTGCTGGGCGGAACCGACGAGGAACGCCTGGAATGCCTCATGTCACCCGCACCGTTGGAACTGCCACACGTGCAACGCGCGTTGATGTCCTTGAGGTCGGTACTGGACGATCTCCGCGACGACGCTCAGCGATGGGAGCCTCCTCGATGACGCAGCAGACGCATGAGTCAGGGTCCGCCACGACGACTGCCACCACGACGACTTCCGGCACGACGACCGCCGCCACCACCACCCGGGACGTCGTGACCTCCGCGGCCCCGACCCCCTACGCGCCTCCGTTCCCGCCGCTCGCCGCCCCCCGCCCGCTGGGCGAACTCCGGGTCTGGCCGCGGACCTTCCACGACCGACTGACCGCACCCCTGCCCGGCCTCAAGGCGATGGCCCGTTTCGCCCGCGAGGGTTCCGTCCGCCCCGGCCGCGAGGGTCTCGCCGACGTCTCCCGGCTGCCCTACGAGCCCGGTCCGCTGCCCCGCGTCGACACCGACACGGTCGCCGTCACCTGGGCGGGGCACGCCAGTTGGGTCGTCCGGATCGGCGGCCTGACCGTGCTCACCGACCCCGTCTGGTCCCGCCGCATCCTCGGCACGCCCGCCCGGGTCACCCCGGTCGGCGTCTCCTGGGAGACGCTGCCACGCGTCGACGCGGTCGTCATCAGCCACAACCACTACGACCACCTGGACGCCCCCACCCTGCGCCGACTCCCGCGCGACACTCCCGTGTTCGTACCGGCGGGCCTGGGCCGCTGGTTCCGGCGCCGCCGCTTCACCACCGTCACCGAGCTGGACTGGTGGGAGGCGGCCGAACTGTCCGGCGTCCGCTTCGACTTCGTCCCCGCCCACCACTGGTCCAAGCGCAGCCTCACCGACACCTGCCACAGCCTCTGGGGCGGCTGGATACTCACGGCCCCCGAGGGCCAGCGCGTCTACTTCGCCGGCGACACGGGCTACGGCCACTGGTTCTCCCGCATCGGCCGCCGCTACCCCGGCATCGACCTGGCCCTCCTCCCCATCGGCGCGTACGACCCCCGCTGGTGGCTCAGCGACGTCCACTGCGACCCGGAGGAGGCGGTCCGGGCGACGCAGGACCTGGGGGCGAGGCGGATGGCACCGATGCACTGGGGCACGTTCATCCTCTCGGCGGAGCCGGTCCTGGAACCGCTGACACGGGCACGGGCGGCTTGGGAGCGGGCGGGACTGGACCGCGAGGACCTGTGGGACCTGCCGGTCGGAGGATCGAGGGTCCTGTCCAACGTCCTTGACTAGAGCGCCCCTCCAGGGGCGCGGGGAACTGCGCGACCAGCCCCCACGCACTCGCACCCCGCAACGAGACATCACCCGGCAGATCGAACCCGCCGCCACGCACTCGGCGCCACACCGATGACGACCGTCAGCCCGACCGCCGCCACCACCCCTTCCCACGGCTCCGGAAACAACGACCCACCCAGAATCCCGATCACCTGATACGTCGCCGCCCACGCCAGACAAGCCGGCGCGTTCCCCCGCGCGAAGCGCTTGGGCGGCCAGTCCGCCAGCAGACAGGCCAGCATCACCGGTATGCGCCCGGCCGGCACCAGCCGGGACAACACCAGCACCGTCACCCCGTGCTCGGCCAGCTTCGCCTGCGCCTGCTCCAGCCGGTCCTCCGGCGCCCGCGCCCGGATCGCCTCCAGCCACCGCGACCCGTTCTTCGACCCCAGCCCGCGCCGCCCCAGCCAGTACAGCGCCGCATCCCCGAGGAACGCCGCCAGCGACGCCGTCGCGAACACCAGCGCCAGCGCGAACGGCGCCGTCTGATGGAACGCCACCACCGCCGCCGAACTCACGAGCGCCCCCGTCGGCACCACCGGCACCAGCGCTCCGATCAGCACCAGCAGAAACAGCGTCGGATACCCGGTCGCCTGCTGCGTGGACTCGGTAGAGGTCGAGGTCGCCGCCGTGGACCCGGCGGCGGCCGCCATGACCACCAGCAGTCTCACCGTGCGACCTCCAGCCGCACGCCCTCCCCGTGGCGGAGCTTGTGCACCGCCACCTGGGGCGCGTACTCGGCCGCGAGGCGCACGAACTCATCGCCCGGCGCATGGAATTCATGGGGGCGCACGGCGTCCATGCCGATCGGCCAGTACGTCCCGTAGTGCACCGGCACCGCACTGCGCGGCGCCAGCGCGGCCAGCGCCCGGGCCGCCCGCCCCGCGTCCAGGTGCCCCTCCCCGAGATACGGCCCCCACCCCCCGACCGGCAGCAGGGCCACGTCCACCGGCCCGACCGCCGCGGCCATCTCGTCGAACAGCCCGGTGTCCCCGGCGAAGTACGTCCGTGCCGCGCCCTCCACGACGTACCCGAGGGCGGGGGAGCGGTGCGGGCCGACCGGCAGCCGACGGCCGTCGTGCAGCGCGGGTACGGCGTGTACGACCAGGGGGCCGATGTGCACCTCGTCGCCGACGCCCACCTCGGTGATCCGCAACTGACGGAGTCGACGGAGCGCGGGAACCGCCCGTGGTGCGCCCCGGGGCACAAGCAGGCGCGTGCCCGGGGCGAGCCCGGCGAGCGAGGGGACGTGGAGGTGGTCGGCGTGCAGGTGGGAGACGAGCGCGAGGTCGGCGCGCCGGGCCTCGGACGGCGGCGGGGCGCCCCGGCGGCGGCGCAGATGAGCGAGCCTGCGGGCGAACAGAGGATCGGTGAGCACACGTATGCCCGAATCCTCGATCGTGCAGGTGGCGTGACCCCACCAGGTGATCTCCACCGGCACCTTCTTTGCCTCCTTCGCGCGACTCCCCGAAGCCTACGGGCAGGAGTAGGGTCGGCGGCGAAACCCGGAGGTGAGGGGGACGCCATGGGACAGACGCGGGGTGCCTCCGGCGGGCTCGGGCCGGTGCGGGTGACCGCGATCGCGAGTCTGACGCCCCTGGAGGAACTGGAGATCGACCCCTTCCTGGTCGACTCGCGCAGCCAGCACGCGATGTGCGCGCGCTGGGCGCTGGAACACGGGTACGTCATCGCCCGCGAACTCCTGGTCCGCGGTCTGCGCCACGACCACAGCGCGCTGTGGGCAGGGGTCCGGCCCGGCATGGACGTCTTCGTCGCACCGAGCAGACGGGTCCTGGAGAGCGCGCTCTCGTCGGTCGAGGACTTCACGGCGGAATGCGCGCGGCGCGGGGTCCGCGTGGTGACCGTGGGGCGCGCGGAACCACGCTACGACGCCCAGATGAAGGCCATGATCCACCGGCGGCTGTCGATGCCGACGGCGGGGTACGACGGGCGGTGAGCCCGCTCGCACCCCGCAACCGTGTGACAGTGTTGACGGCACAGGACCCGCGGCCGGCGCGGGGCGCGGACGTGAGGTCGGTGGGGCGTGCGGTGGCGGCGGGTCGTCAGTCAGCTCGGACGGAGCGTCGCGGTGTGGGCGGTGTCCACCGTCACCATGCTGGTCCTAGCCGGCATCCTGCCCGACTTCCAGCTCCAGTCCCCCGACGGTGACAGCGCCACCCGCATCGCCGTGACCGCGGCCCTCGGCGCCGGCGCCTTCGGTGTGCTCTCGGCCGTCGTCTGGCCCCTGCTCGTACGTCTGCTGCTGCTCGTGCCCGCCCTCGTCCTCGGCCTGCTGGTCTTCTTCCTCAACGGCTCCCTGCTCCTCGTCGCCCTGCGCATCAACCCCTCCGGGCAGAGCGAGGCCGCGCCGGAGACGGCCGTGATCGTGGCCGCCGTGATGTCCGCCGTCGCCTCCGCCACCGGCGGCGCCCTCGCCGTCCGCGACGACGACGCCTACCGGCGCCGGCTCTCCCGCCTGGCCACCCGCCGCCGCAGGTCCCACCCGCCGTGCCCGGCCGCCCCCGGCACCGTCTTCCTCCAGCTCGACGGCGTCGGCCACGACGTCCTCACCGCCGCGGTCGCCAAGGGCCTGATGCCGACGGTGGCCCGCTGGCTCGACCGCTCCCACCGGCTCACCCCCTGGCGCACCGACTGGTCCAGCCAGACCGGCGCCAGCCAGCTCGGCATCCTGCACGGCTCCACCTTCGACGTCCCCGCGTTCCGCTGGTACGAGAAGGAGCACCGGGAGGTGATGGTCTGCAACCGGCCGACCAGCGCCGCCGAACTCCAGCGCCGGGCGGTCGAGCGCACCGCCGACGGGGGCCTGCTCACCCTGGACGGCGCCAGCCGCGGCAACCTCTTCAGCGGCGGCGCCGACGAACAGGCCCTCGTGCTGTCCATTGCCACCCGGCGCCGAGGCCGGGAGAACCGTTCCCGCGCCGGTTACTTCGCCTACTTCTCCGACCCCGCCAACGCCGTCCGCACTGCCCTCTCCTTCTTCGCCGAGGTCGGCCGGGAGACCGTCGAGTCCACCAGGGCCCGGCTCCGCAAACAGCGCCCGCGCATCAGCCGGGGCGGCCTCTACCCCTTCGTCCGCGCCTTCGCCACCGTCGTCGAACGGGACGTCGTCGTCGCCGCGGTCATGGGCGACCTGCTGGCCGGCCGCAGCGCCGTCTACGCCGACCTCGTCGCCTACGACGA
Source organism: Streptomyces sp. NPDC048277 (assembly GCF_040652235.1). NCBI lineage: Bacteria > Bacillati > Actinomycetota > Actinomycetes > Kitasatosporales > Streptomycetaceae > Streptomyces > Streptomyces sp. NPDC048277. The sequence goes on along the minus strand of NZ_JBEZLQ010000026.1, from coordinate 132,061 downwards.
GGTCGCCCACCACTCCGGACCGCGCAGCCGCGACACCGAGAAGGTGCTGCAACGCCTGGACCGCGCCCTCGCCCTGATCGAGAAGGTCGCCGAACACGCCCCGCGGCCCTACCGGATCGTCGTCCTCTCCGACCACGGCCAGAGCCCAGGCGAGACCTTCCGCTCCCGCTACGGGCTCACCCTCGGCGACCTGGTCCGGGCGGGCTGCGGGCTGCATGTGCCGCGGCGCGCGGAGCGTACCCACAGCGGCACGGAGGCGCGGGCCGCCGTCCGCGCGGCCCTGCGCAGGCCGGTCGAGGAGGGCGGGGAGAAGCACCGGCCCACCCGGCGCTCCGAGCCGATCGTGCTCGCCTCCGGCAACCTCGGGCTGATCTCCTTCCCGGACGTGCCGCACCGGATGACCAAGGAGGAGATAGACGCCCGGTACCCGGCCCTGCTCACCACCCTCGCCAACCATCCCGGTGTCGGGTTTCTGCTGGTGCGCAGCGAGGAGCACGGCGGGGTGGTGCTCGGCGCGTTCGGGGCGGAGGTGCCGCTCGACCGGCTCGACGGCCGTCCGGGGCCGCTGGCCGTCTTCGGGGCGGGGGCGGCGGACGCCGTACGGCGGACCCACTCCTTTCCGCATACCGCCGACGTCATGGTGAACTCGTGGTACGACCCCGAGTGCGGCGAGGTGCTGGCCTTCGAGGAGCAGACCGGGTCGCACGGGGGGTTGGGGGGTGCGCAGGGGAGGCCGTTCCTGTTGTCGCCGGTCGACTTCTCGGCGCCGGTGGAGGAGGGGCGTGAGCTTGTGGGGGCCGAGGCGGTGCATGGGGTGCTGCGGCGGTGGATTCGGGAGGCGGACGGGCCGCAGGTGCCTTTGTCTGTTCAGGACGAGAAGGCCGCGTAGACGTTCGCTGCGGGTCGGTGGGGGCTGGTCGCGCAGTTCCCCGCGCCCCCAAGGGGGCGCTTTAGCTCGGCTCCGGATAAATGGGCTGCGTTTCTCCTCCTCCCGGCTCACACTGTTCGAGTCGCAAACCTCTCGAACACCCCCCAAGGAGCCGCCTCTTGCAGGCAGCCGTCACCGTCACGCCCGCTCGTCTTCCCGAACTCCTCCTCGGTCTCGCCACCGTCCGGCCCGTGTTCATCTGGGGCGCGCCCGGCATCGGGAAGTCCTCCCTGGTACGGGAGTTCGCCGAGTCGCTGGGGCTGGAGTGTGTGAGCCTGCTCGGTACGCAGCTCGCGCCCGAGGACCTGATCGGTGTTCCGCAGATCCGTGAGGGGCGGTCGGTGTTCTGCCCGCCCGAGGCGATCGCCCGCGACGAGCCCTACTGCCTCTTCCTCGACGAGCTCAACGCGGCCACGCCCGACGTCCAGAAGGCGTTCTACTCGCTGATCCTGGACCGGCGGGTCGGGAACTACGAACTGCCGAAGGGGTCGATCGTCATCGGCGCCGGCAACCGGGCCACCGACAACGCCCTCGCCCGGCCCATCGCCTCCGCCCTCGTCAACCGGCTGGCCCATGTCCATCTGGAGGCCTCCCCGCACGACTGGCTCGCCTGGGCCGCGGGCAACGGCATCCACCCCTGGATCCTGGACCATCTCACCGACCGGCCCGACCAGCTGTGGTCCAAGCCGCCGAAGACCGAGGAGCCGTTCTCCACCCCGCGCTCCTGGCACATGCTCTCCGACGCCCTGCACTCCTTCGGGCGCGACCTCGACGAGGAGACCCTCAGGGTCCTCGCCCACGGCACGCTCACCCCTGCCCACGCGACCGCCTTCTGCGGCTACGTCAAGATCGTGCGGAGCCGGTTCGGGATCGAGGCGATCCTGAAGGGCGACGCGGGGTGGCCGCACCGTGTCGAGGACCGGGACCTGCTGTACTACCTCGCGGAGTCGTTCCGGGGGCGGCTCGTCAAGGAACTGCCCGTCGACAAGGAGCACATGTCGGCGAACGGCCGGCAGTCCGCGTACCGCGCCAAGTCGCTGCTGGTGCAGCTCGCCGAGATCTCCGTCGAGGTCGCCCAGACCGTCATCGCCTCCGATGCCGACGGCAACCCCGTGCTGCCCGCCTGGTTCCTGATCGAGGCGGCCCGGGACATGCCCCGGCTCGTGGAGGCCCGCCGGTGAGCCGAACCGCTCCCCAGAAGAACCAGGGGAAGCAGAAGAACCCGAAGAAGCAGGACCCCGCCGCGGAGAACTTCGCGGCCGGGGTCGAGCTGCTGCGCGCCAACCCGGCGCTCCGGGCCGTCGAGTTCACCATCTGCCGGCACGAGAAGTGCGAACTCGCGCCCCACGAAGGGCTGGTGCGTGCCGACTCCGACGGCGTCCTGCACGCCCACGCCACCCGGCGCGCCGAACCCGCCGAGTGGGCCTGGGCGTTGGCCCACTGCACCATCCACCTCGGCTTCGGCCACCTCCCGGCCGCCACCGGGCCGCGCACCCAGCCCGACCGCTACGACCTCGCCGCCCGCTGCACCGTCGTCAACCGCTTCCTGGCGACCTTCCCGGTCGGCGAGGCCCCCGACCACCTGCCCGCGGCCTACCCGGACGGCGACGAGGAGCAGCTCGCCGCCCGCTGGCGGCGGGCCGGCGGTGTCCCGGCCGCGTACGAGCACGGCGGCACCAGCGGCGGCGAGCCCGACCAGCTCCTGCTCTCCTGGAACGCCTGGGCCGGTCAGGTCCCCGACTGGCAGGTCGGGTTCGCGCACGCGCTGACCCGCACCATGTCCCGGGCGATGGACCTGGCCGGCGGCCGGCGCACCTCGATGACCGGCCCGCCCACCCCACGGCGCCCCTGGGAGAAGGCGCTGAGCTGGTTCGTCTCCTCCTACCCGCTGCTCGGCGGTATCGCGGCCGGCATCAAGCTGGTCGCCGACGCCGAGCTGGCCCGCGCCCACGACATCGCCGTCGCCGCCGTCAACCCCGAGGCCGGCGAGATCTACGTCAACCCGCTGCGCACCCTGGACGACGAGGAGTGGCGGTTCGTCCTCGCCCACGAGATGCTGCACGCCGCCCTGCGCCACGGCGACCGCCTCGGCAGCCGGGACCACTACCTCTTCAACATCGCCTGCGACTACGTCATCAACGGCTGGCTGGTCGAGATGCGCGTCGGCACGATGCCCGAAGGGCTGCTGTACGACCCGAAGTTGAAGGACCTGTCGGCCGAGGAGGTGTACGACCGGATCGTCGGCGACCTGCGGAGGCTGCGGCGTCTGGCCACCCTGCGCGGCAAGGGGCGCGGTGATGTGCTGGGCGCGCCGATCGGGCCGCCGGGCGCCTATGCCGACCTCGACGAGTTCTACCGGCGAGGGCTCTGCCAGGGGCTCGACCTGCACGAGACACAGGGCCGGGGCTTCCTGCCGGGCGGGCTGGTGGAGGAGATCCGCGCGCTCAGTCATCCGCCGCTGCCGTGGGACGCCCGACTCGCCCGCTGGTTCGACGAGTTCGTGCCGCGCCCGGAGGCCGTACGCTCCTACGCCCGTCCGTCGCGGCGCCAGTCGTCCACCCCGGACATCCCGCGGGCGGGCCGCTGGTTCCCGCCCGAGGAGGTCGCCCGCTGCACCTTCGGCGTGGTCCTGGACACCTCCGGGTCCATGGACCGCACTCTGCTCGGCAAGGCCCTCGGCGCGATCGCGTCGTACGCCGAGGCCCGTGACGTACCGGCCGCCCGCGTAGTCTTCTGCGACGCGGCTCCGCATGACGCCGGGTATCTGCCGGCGGCCGAGATCGCGGGCCGGGTCCGGGTGCATGGCCGCGGCGGTACGGTTCTGCAGCCCGGCATCGACCTGCTGCACCGCGCGGACGACTTCCCGCCGGGCGCGCCGGTCCTGGTGATCACCGACGGCTGGTGCGACGTCCTGCGGGTGCGGCGCGAGCACGCGTACCTGATTCCCGAGGGGGCCCGGCTGCCCTTCAGCGCGAGGGGACCCGTCTTCCGCGTGCGCTGAGCCCGGATGTGATCGGATGGGACCTGCGAAACCGGTCCACACGCCGAAAGGAACAACCGTGGCTACCACGCGTACCGCACACACTGTCTGGGAAGGCAGCCTCACCGAGGGCAACGGGGTCATCACCTTCGACTCCTCCGGCATCAGCGAGCAGCCGGTCACGTGGGCGGCCCGCTCCCAGGAGGCGAACGGCAAGACCAGCCCCGAGGAGCTGATCGCCGCCGCCCACTCCAGCTGCTTCTCCATGGCGCTGTCACACGCCCTGGCCGGTGCCGGTACCCCGCCCACCAAGCTGGTCACCAACGCCGACGTCACCTTCCAGCCGGGCACCGGCATCACCGGCATCCACCTGACCGTCGAGGGCACGGTCCCCGGCCTGGACGAGGACGGCTTCGCCGCCGCGGCCGAGGACGCCAAGAAGAACTGCCCGGTCAGCCAGGCCCTGGCCGGCACCACCATCACCCTGTCGGCGAAGCTCGCCTGACCGCCGTACGCCATCTGATGCCGCGTCCCCGTCCCGGGGGCGCGGCTGCGTCGTTTACGGGGTCCCCGGCATTGACAACGGCGCGCTCAAGTTTTGTGCTGGAGTCGGGGAAGCGCCCGGGCGGAAGGGGACGGACATGGCACGCGCGGTCGGAATCGATCTCGGTACGACGAACTCGGTGGTGGCCGTCCTGGAGGGCGGTGAGCCCACCGTCGTCGCCAACGCCGAGGGGGCCCGCACCACCCCCTCGGTCGTGGCCTTCGCGAAGAACGGCGAGGTGCTGGTCGGCGAGGTCGCCAAGCGGCAGGCGGTGACCAACGTGGAGCGCACCGCGCGCTCGGTGAAGCGGCACATGGGCGACGGGGCCTGGCGGTTCCCGGAGAGCGGGAGCGTCGACGGCACGCGGTACCGGGCCCAGGAGCTGTCGGCGCGGGTGCTGCAGAAGCTGAAGCGGGACACCGAGGCGTACCTCGGCGAGGACGTCACCGACGCGGTGATCACCGTGCCCGCGTACTTCGACGACTCCCAGCGGCAGGCCACCAAGGAGGCCGGGGAGATCGCCGGCCTCAAGGTGCTGCGGATCATCAACGAGCCGACGGCCGCGGCCCTGGCCTACGGCCTCGACCGGGGCGAGGAGCAGACCGTCCTCGTCTTCGACCTCGGCGGCGGCACCTTCGACGTGTCGCTGCTGGAGATCGGCGACGGTGTGATCGAGGTCAAGGCCACCAACGGCGACACGCACCTCGGCGGCGACGACTGGGACCAGCGGGTCGTCGAGCACTTCGTCAAGCGGTTCAAGGGGCAGTACGGCGTCGATCTCGGCAACGACAAGATGGCGCTGCAGCGGCTGCGCGAGGGCGCCGAGAAGGCGAAGATCGAGCTGTCGTCGTCGACGGAGACATCGGTCAACCTGCCGTACATCACGGCCTCCGCCGAGGGGCCGCTGCACCTGGAGGAGAAGCTGACGCGGGCTCAGTTCCAGGAGCTCACCGCGGACTTGCTGGACCGCTGCAAGAAGCCCTTCCACCAGGCCGTCAAGGACGCGGGCGTGCGGCTGTCCGCCATCGACCACGTCATCCTGGTCGGCGGCTCGACCCGGATGCCCGCGGTCACCGACCTGGTGAAGGAACTCACCGGCAAGGACCCGCACAAGGGCGTCAACCCCGACGAGGTGGTCGCGGTGGGGGCGACCCTGCAGGCGGGCGTGATCCGCGGTGACGTCAAGGACGTGCTGCTGCTGGACGTCACCCCGCTGTCCCTGGGCATCGAGACCAAGGGCGGCATCATGACCCGGCTCATCGAGCGCAACACCACGATCCCCACCCGGCGTGCGGAGATCTTCACCACCGCCACCGACAACCAGCCCTCGGTCGGCATCCAGGTCTACCAGGGCGAACGGGAGATCGCCGCCTACAACAAGAAGCTCGGCGTCTTCGACCTCACGGGCCTGCCGCCGGCGCCGCGCGGCGTGCCGCAGATCGAGGTGGCCTTCGACATCGACGCGAACGGGATCATGCACGTCTCGGCGAAGGACCTCGCCACCGGGCGCGAGCAGAAGATGACGGTGACCGGCGGCTCCGCGCTCCCCAAGGACGACATCGACCGCATGATGCGGGAGGCCGAGCAGTACGCCGAGGAGGACCGCAAGCGCCGGGAGGCCGCCGAGACCCGCAACCAGGCCGAACAACTCGTCTACCAGACCGAGAAGTTCGTCCGGGACAACGAGGACAGGATTCCGGCGGACACGAAGGCCGACGTCGAGGGAGCGGTGACCGAACTCAAGGCGCTGCTGGAACGGAGCGCCGACACCGCCGAGCTCCGGAACGGCGTCGAGAAACTGGCCACGGTGAGCCAGCGGATGGGCCAGGCCATGTACGCGTCGGCCTCCGCCGGTCCGGCCGAAGAACAGCGGGCGCCCGAACCCGAGGAGGAGGGAGTGGTGGACGCGGAGATCGTGGACGACGAGAGGGGTGCGGCCGGCTGAGTCAGCGACGCGTCGTCTCCCAGCCGCGCCGCTCCGGGCGTGGGCCCAGCTGCCCCGGGTCCCGGGTCCGGTACACCAGGTACGGGCGGAACAGGTACTGGACCGGCGCGCTGAACATATGGACCAGGCGGGTGTACGGGACCAGGGCGATCAGGATCATGCCGACGACCGCGTGGACCTGGTAGAGGGCCGGGACGTTCGCCATCAGGGCTGTCCGCGGCTGGAGGGTGAAGAGGCTGCGGGCCCAGGGGGCGATCGTCTCGCGGTAGTCGTAGCCGTCTCCGGAGGCGTGGGTCAGTTTCGCGGTCATGCCCAGCACGATCGCGGCCACCAGGACCAGGTACATCGCCTTGTCGTTGGCTGTGGTGGCGTGGAAGACCGGGGACCGGGTGCGGCGGCGGTAGAGGAGCAGGGCCAGGCCGGCCACCGTGAGGACGCCCGCGAACGTGCCGCCGTACAGGGAGAACAGGTGGTACGTGTGCTCGCTGACGCCGAGCGACCGCGTCCAGGACGCCGGGACGAACAGGCCGACGACATGGCCCGCCAGGACGAACAGGATGCCGTAGTGGAAGGCGGGCGAGGCGATGTTGAGGAGCCTCGACTCGTAGACCTGGGAGGAGCGGGTGGTCCAGCCGTACTTGTCGTAGCGGTAGCGCCAGACCAGGCCGGCCACGAGGAGGGCGAAGGCGATGTAGGGGAGGGCACCCCAGAGGAGGGTGGTCACGGGCGCATCTCTCGGTACGAGGTCGGCAGTGTGTCGCACACCGCGTTCAGGACGCTGGCATACGGTGTGCCGAAGTCGGTCAGCCGGCACCGGAGCTGCTCCAGGCAGTCCCGGTGCTCGGTGAGCAGGTCGGTGTTGCCGGTGCGGGCCGTGAACTCCAGGACCGCCGGCAGGAAGTCCGGCAGTTCCTCGCCGGTGAACTCCATGCCGTACGCCTTGTAGACGTCCTTGAAGCGGACCAGCGACATGCCCCGGCGCCGGGTGTCGCCGTCGTGCCACCAGCTGAGGTACAGGCTGTGCCGGTTCTTGAAGTCGAAGACCTGCACATAGTGCGCGGCCAGCTCCTGCGGTGGGGTCACCGCCGCGTGGTCGGTGAACTCCCGCAGCTGCGGGGCGGCTTCGCGCAGCAGCGGCAGCCGGGCGACGAAGTCGTCGTCCGGGTAGGTGAGACAGAGCGCCGCCGCCTGGTAGAACACCGCGTCCGAGGGCATCAGTCCTCCTTCGCCTCGTCGGGAGTGTCGGCGGTCTGCCGTCTGCGCAGGATGTGGAAGTTCTCCACCGACACCAGAGGGAGCAGTTTCCGCCCCGAGTCCTTGCCGAAGGGGCCGTCGCCGCCCATACCGGGGCCGCCCTCGTAGTCGAGGCTGCATCCCTCCGGCAGCGCCGACTCCTCGAGGCGGCGGGCGTCGCCGACGGCCGCCGTGGGGATCACATAGCGGTCCTCGTACTTGGCGATCGCCAGCAGCCGGTACATCTTCTCGATCTCCTCCGGTGTCATCCCCACCGCGGCGGAGATCCGCGTGTCCGGCTCCTCGCCGAGGTTGTGGGCCCGCATGTGGGAGCGCATCGCCGCGAGCTTCTCCAGCGACGACCGCACCGGGCCGGTGTCGCCCGCCGTGAACAGCTCGGCCAGGTATTCCAGGGGGATGCGGAGCGTGTCGATCGCGGCGAAGAGGTTCCGGGCGTCCTCGCCGTCGTGACCGGTCTCCGAGAGCGCGTCCACGACCGGGGACAGCGGCGGGATGTACCAGACCATCGGCATGGTGCGGTACTCCGGGTGCAGGGGCAGCGCCACTCGGTACTCGCTGATCAGCGCGCGGACCGGGGAGCGGCGGGCCGCCTCCATCCAGTCGTACGGTATGCCCGCGTAGTCGCAGGCGACCTGCACGCTGGGATCGTGCGGGTCGAGGAAGACCCCCAACTGGGCCTCGTACAGCGCCTTCTCGTCCTTGGTCTCGGCCGCCGCCGTCACCTTGTCGGCGTCGTAGATGATCACCCCGAGATAGCGCAGCCGGCCCACGCAGGTCTCCGAGCAGACCGTCGGCAGGCCCACCTCGAGGCGTGGGTAGCACAGCGTGCACTTCTCGGCCTTGCCGGTGGCGTGGTTGAAGTAGACCTTCTTGTACGGGCATCCGGTCACGCACATCCGCCAGCCCCGGCAGCGGTCCTGGTCGACCAGGACGATGCCGTCCTCGGCCCGCTTGTACATCGCCCCGGACGGACAGGACGCCACGCACGACGGGTTGAGGCAGTGCTCGCAGATCCGCGGCAGATAGAACATGAAGGTCTGCTCGAACTCGAACCTCACCTTGTCGGCCGCCTGCTGACGGGTGCGCTCCACCATCGGGTCCAGGTCGCCGTAGGCGGGCGCGCCGGCCAGGTTGTCGTCCCAGTTCGACGACCACTCGATCTTCGTCGGCTTGCCGTCGAGCTGCGAGACCGGGCGGGCCACCGGGTAGTCGTCGCCGAGCGGGGCGTCGGTGAGGTTCTTGTAGTCGTACGTCCAGGGCTCGTAGTAGTCCTTGATCTCCGGGAGTCTGGGGTTGGAGAAGATCCCGGCGAGCTTCTGCAGCCGTCCGCCCGCCTTCAGCTTCAGCGCGCCGCGCCGGTTCAGCTCCCAGCCGCCGCGCCAGGTCTCCTGGTCCTCGTAGCGGCGCGGATAGCCCTGGCCCGGCCGGGTCTCGACGTTGTTGAACCAGACGTACTCCATGCCCCGCCGGTTGGTCCACGCCTGCTTGCACGTGACCGAACACGTGTGGCAGCCGATGCACTTGTCGAGGTTCATGACCATCGCGATCTGGGCCATGGGACGCATCAGTACTCGACCTCCTGACTGCGACGACGGATCACCGTCACCTCGTCGCGCTGGTTGCCCGTCGGGCCCAGGTAGTTGAAGGCCCAGGACAACTGGGCGTAGCCGCCGATCAGATGCGAGGGCTTGAGGATCAGCCGGGTGAGCGTGTTGTGGATACCGCCGCGCATCCCGGTGGTCTCCGTCTTCGGGACGGCCACGGTCCGTTCCTGGGCGTGGTGCATGTAGACCGTGCCGGCCGGCATCCGGTGCGAGACGACCGCCCGGGCCGCCACCACGCCGTTGCGGTTGACCGCCTCGACCCAGTCGTTGTCCTTCACCCCGATGGTGTCCGCGTCCTGCGGGGACATCCAGATGTTCTGGCCGCCGCGGGAGAGCGCGAGCATGAACAGGTTGTCCTGGTACTCGGAGTGGATGGACCACTTGTTGTGCGGGGTGAGATAACGGACCGTCACCTCCTGCTGTCCGTCCGGGCCCAGGTACGGTTCGCCGAAGAGCTTGTTCATGTCCAGCGGCGGCCGGTAGATCGGGAGCGCCTCGCCCAGTTCGTGCATCCAGTCGTGGTCGAGGAAGAAGTGCTGGCGGCCGGTGAGCGTGTGCCAGGGCTTGAGGTGCTCGGTGTTGAGGGTGAACGCCGTGTAGCGGCGGCCGCCGGACTCGCTGCCCGACCACTCCGGCGAGGTGATCACCGGCACCGGAGCCGCCTGGGTGTCGGCGTAGGTGACCCGCTTGCCCTCGTGCTCGGCGGCCAGGTGGGCCATCTCCTGCCCGGTGCGCTGCTCCAGGGTGCGGAAACCCTGGGTGGCGAGACGGCCGTTGGTGGTGCCGGACAGCGCCAGGATGGTGTTGGCCGCCTTCACCGCCGTGTCGAGGGACGGGCGGCCCTGGTATCCGGTGCCGTTCAACTCCTTTAGATAGGCCACCTCTTGGTCGGGCCGCAGGGCGATCCCCTTGGCGGGCAGGCCGAGTTGCTCGACCAGCGGGCCGAGCGCCGTGAACCTGTCGCCGATCGCCGTGTAGTCCCGCTCGACCACGGTCAGGTTCGGCATGGTCCGGCCGGGCACCGGCTCGCACTCCCCGCGCTTCCAGTCCCGCACCACCCCGCCGGGCTGGGCGATCTCGCCCGGGGTGTCGTGCTGCAGGGGCGCGGCCACCAGGTCCTTGCGCACTCCGAGATGCTTCACGGCCAGCTCGCTCAGCCGTTCCGCGAGCGCCTTGAAGGCGTCGAAGTCGGTGCGCGCCTGCCAGGGCGGGTCCACGGCCGGGGTGAAGGAGTGCACATACGGATGCATGTCCGTCGACGACAGGTCGTGCTTCTCGTACCAGGTGGCGGCGGGGAGCACGACGTCCGAGAGCAGGGTGGAGGAGGTCTGCCGGAAGTCCAGGGAGAGGAGCAGGTCGAGTTTTCCCTCGGGCGCCTCGTCCCGCCAGACCACGTCCCGCGGACGCTCCTGGGGGGTCGCCTCCTCGGCGCGCAGGGAGGAGTGCGTGCCGAGGAGGTGCTTGGTGAAGTACTCGGCGCCCTTCGCGGACGAGCCCAGCAGGTTCGCCCGCCACAGGGTCAGCACCCGCGGCCAGTTCTCCGGGGCGTCCGGGTCCTCGCACGCGAACTTCAGGGTCCCCGCGCGGAGTTCGGCCACCGCCCCGGCCACCGGGTCGCCGGCGGCCTCGCCGAGGTCGAGGGGGTTGCGGTCGAAGGTCGGGTACGACGGCATCCAGCCCGCGCGGGCCGACAGCGCCAGACAGTCCGCGCCGGTCATCCCCGCGAGCCTGCCCTCACCCAGCGGTGAGGCCAGGACGTCGGCGGCGAACCGGTCGTAGCGCCACTGGTCGGTGTTGAGGTACCAGTACGCGGTGCCGATCATCTGGCGCGGCGGGCGGGACCAGTCGTTGGCGGAGGCCAGCGCGGCCCAGCCGGTCACCGGGCGGCACTTCTCCTGGCCGACGTAGTGCGCCCAGCCGCCGCCGTTGCGGCCCTGGCAGCCGGTGAGCTGGAGGAGGGCCAGGAAGGTCCGGTAGATGGTCTCGGAGTGGAACCAGTGGTTGGTGCCGGCGCCCATCAGGATCATGCAGCGGCCCTTCGACCGCTCGGCGGTCCGCGCGAACTCCCGTGCGATCTTGACGCACTTGGCGGCCGGGACCGAGGTGTGCCGCTCCTGCCAGGCGGGGGTGCCGGGGGCGCGCGCGTCCTCGTAATGGGTGGGCCAGCTGCCCGGCAGCCCGTGCCGCCACACCCCGTACTGGGCGAGCAGGAGGTCGTAGACCGTGGTCACCAGGGGGCCGTCCGGCCCGCCCAGGCGGGTCGCCGGTACGGCCCTGCGCAGCACGTCCCCCCACCCCTGGCCGTGCTCGCCGCCGTCCGTGGCGAAGTGCGGGAGCAGCACCTCGACGCCGGCCGCGACCTCACTGCCGTACAGGCTCAACTGCGGTTCGATGTCGCCGAGTTCGAGGTTCCAGCGGCCCTTGCCGGTGTCGGTCCAGCGGAAGCCGAGGGAGCCGTTCGGGACGACCGCGCGACCGGAGACCGAGTCCAGGACGACCGTCTGCCACTCGGCGCCCTCGCCCTCCTGGCCGAGGTCGGCGGCGCGCAGGAACTTGCCCGGCACATACGCGCCGTCCCGTTCGGTCAGCGTCACCAGGAACGGCAGGTCGGTGAACTTCCGTACGTAGTCCGTGAAGAACGGCGTCTCGCGGTCGACGAAGAACTCCTTCAGGACGACGTGCCCCATCGCGAGGGCCAGCGCGCCGTCGGTGCCGGGGTGCGGGTGCAGCCACTCGTCGGCGAACTTCGTGTTGTCCGCGTAGTCGGGGGAGACGACCACCACCTTCTGGCCGCGGTAGCGGGCCTCCGCCATCCAGTGGGCGTCGGGGGTGCGGGTCACCGGGACGTTGGAGCCCCACTTCATCAGATAGGCCGCGTCCCACCAGTCGCCCGACTCCGGCACGTCCGTCTGGTCGCCGAAGACCTGCGGGGAGGCCACGGGCAGGTCGGCGTACCAGTCGTAGAAGGAGAGCATCGGGGCGCCGATGAGCGAGTGGTAGCGGGCCCCGGCCGCGTGCGACACCATCGACATCGCGGGGATGGGGGAGAAGCCGGCGATGCGGTCGGGGCCGTACGTCTTGATGGTGTGCACCTGGGCGGCGGCGACGATCTCCACCGCCTCGTCCCAACTCGCCCTGACCAGACCGCCCTTGCCGCGTGCCTCCTGGTACCGGCGGCGGCGGTCCGGATCGCCCTGGAGGTCCGCCCAGGCGTCCACGGGATCCCGCAGCCGCTTCTTCGCCTCGCGGTACATCTCCAGGAGCACACCCCGGACGTACGGATAGCGCACCCGGGTCGGCGAGTACGTGTACCAGGAGAACGCGGCGCCGCGCGGGCAGCCGCGGGGCTCGTACTCGGGGCGGTCGGGGCCGACCGACGGGTAGTCCGTCTCCTGGGTCTCCCAGGTGATGATCCCGTCCTTGACGTACACCTTCCAGCGGCAGGAGCCCGTGCAGTTCACCCCATGGGTGGAGTGCACGACCTTGTCGTGGCTCCACCGGTCCCGGTAGAAGGCGTCCGCCTCCCGGCCGCCGGTCAGCGTGACGCCGTGCAGATCGGGTGCGGGCGTGCCCGGCCGGAAGAACCGGGCAGCGCTCAGCAGCGCCGCACCCGGCTCCTTGGGGGGTGTCTCAGTGTCCGTCACCTGCGCTCCCTTGCTCACCCGTCGCTTCGACGCTAGGGGCGGGCACGGGAACGCACCTGTTCAGGACGTCCGGACGGGTCAGACCTTGCGGGCGACACCGCCGTACACCGGCACGATGCCCTCCTGCTGGAGGGCCACGTCCTCCGGGTCCGGACGCCAGCCGGAGACCGGGATCACGCCCGGGCCGAGCAGTTCCAGGCCCTCGAAGAAGCGGTAGAACTCGGGCAGCGAACGCGGATGGAAGGGCGTGCCGCTGCGCCGGAAGTTCGCCGCCGCCTGCTCGATCGCCGCCGGGCTGAGGTCCGGGGTGACCTGGGAGAGGATCAGATGGCTGCCCGGGGCGAGCGCGTCGACGTACCGCTTGAGCAGGCCGTGCACGTCGTCGCCGTCCGGGTCGTCGCCGAGGTAGTGGGTCAGCGCCACCAGGGACAGCGCGATCGGCTGCTCGAAGTCCAGGGTCTCGGCGGCCCGGGCCAGCAGGGTGTCGAGGTCGCGGACGTCGGCGTGCACATAGGTGGTGGCGCCCTCGGGCGTACCGCGCAGCAGGGCCTCGGCGTGCCGCAGCACGATCGGGTCGTTGTCCGCGTACACCACCTTCGACTCCGGGGCCACGCCCTGCGCCACCTGGTGCAGATTGGGCTCGGTGGGGATGCCGGTGCCGATGTCCAGGAACTGCCGGGTGCCGGACTCGGCGACCGTGCGCACGGCCCGCTGCATGAAGCGGCGGTTGGCACGCGCCCCGCGCAGCACCGTGCCGTCCACCGCGAGGATCCTCCGGGCGAGCTCCTCGTCCACCGGGTAGTTGTCCTTGCCGCCCAGCCACCAGTCGTACACCCGCGCCGGATGCGGCCGGCTGGTGTCGATGAGGGTGGACGCGGGCTCGGGTGCGGTCACGGTGTGTGCTCCTCGGATCCTCAGAAGGTGTCGCGGTACTCGCGCAGCAGGTCCTCGGTCCGCTGGGCCGAGGCGGCCCGGGCCGTCATATGGTCCAGGACCTCCAGATGGGCCCCGACCTCGTCGCGGGAGTCCAGGTACAGGGCGCCGGTCAGATACTCGGTGAAGACCATGTCCGGCAGCTCGGGCTCGGCGAACCGGAACAGCGTGAACGGCGCGTACGTGCCCGGGTGCGGGCCGCTGGCGAACTCGGCGAGCTGGAGGGTGATCCGGTCCCGTTCGATATAGGCGAGGAGCTTGTCGATCTGGTCGCGCATCACCCCGCAGTCGATGCTGACCGGGCGCCGCAGCACCGTCTCGTCCATGATCACCCACAGGTGGGGCGGATCGTCCTGCTCCAGCAGCCGCTGCCGGGTCATGCGCAGCGTCACATGCCGTTCGACGGCCGTGGGGTCGGTGTGGCCGATCGTCCCGGCCTCCATCACGGCCCGCGCGTACGCCTCGGTCTGCAACAGGCCGGGGAAGAAGTGCGGTTCGTAGGAGCGGATGACCCGGGCCGCGCCCTCCAGGCTCACGTACAGGCTGAACCAGTCCGGCAGGACGTCGTGGAACCGCTGCCACCAGCCCGGCTGGTTGGCCTCCTCGGCCAGCCGCACGAACGCGGCCTGCTCCTCCTCGGGCACCCCGTACGTCTCCAGCAGCACCTGCACGTACGGGATCTTCAGCGCGACCTCGGCCATCTCCATCCGCCGTACGGTCGCCTGGGCCACCCGCAGGGTCCGGGCCGCCTCCTCCCGGGCGAGACCCGCCGCCTCCCGCAGCTCCTGCAGCCGTTTGCCCAGCACAACCTGACCCACCGTGGGCGCAGCACGCCGCTCACTCACGCCACGCCTCCCCTACGTGCACAAGTACGCGTGCAGTGTGACACGCGATGCCGCCGTCGCACACGTTGTCGAGGCAGACTCCTGTGTCTACGCGCGGAGCGGGCTTTGCGTCAACCCGCCAGCGCGTGCAGGTACTTGGCCGTCGCCGGGTCCGCGGGCAGGAACGTCTCGATGGCCAGCTCGGCGACCGTCACGTCCATCGGCGTGTTGAACGTCGAGATCGACGACACGAACGACAGCACCTGCCCCTCGTGCTCGATCCGCATCGGCAGCGCGAAGTAGGCGACGGGCTCGGCCGGTTGGCCCCCGCCCCCGCTGTCCTCCGGCCCCGCCGGGGCCGGATAGGCCGCGACCTCCTCGTACAACTCCCGCAGCGCGGCGGAGCGGTGCAGCGCGATCTGCCGTTCCATCTGCTCCAGCAGATGCCCGCGCCACTCGCGCAGATTACGGATGCGCGGCGCCAGCCCCTCCGGGTGCAGGGTCAGCCGCATCGCGTTCGGCGCGGGCGCGAGCAGCGACTCCGGCACGCCCTCCAGGAGCATGGCGATGCCCCGGTTGGCGGCGACCACCGTGTACGTGCCGTCCACCACCAGCGCCGGATACGGCTCATAGCCCTGGATCAGCCGCTCCATGCCGTCGCGGTGGGGGTCCCCCCGCGCGAGTCTGTTCGAGCGTGGGGGAGCGTCCAGCGCCGGGTCGTCCAGCGGGGTCTCCGGGTAGTGCGGGGCGTAACCGGCGGCCAGCAGCTGGGGGTCCCCCCAGGCCCTTAAGGCACTGGGGGAGCGTTGCGCTCCCGGACCGGCACGTCCAGGTGCTCGGCCAGCCGCAGCACCATCTCCTCGCTCGGCCGCGAACGGCCCGTCTCGATGAAGCTGATGTGCCGGGCCGAGGAGCCGGCACGCAGTGCCAGCTCCAGCTGGCTGACCCGCCGCCGCTCCCGCCAGGCGCGCAGCAGCGGGCCGAGGCCCTTGCCGTCGGGGGCGGTCGGGGAGGCGGCGGGACCGGACGCGGCAATGGTCATACGGACGACCGTAGTCGAGAGCCCTGCCTCCTCGGCGGCGCGATCGGCCCCCCCCGGCCCGGTCAACCCCGGACCCGAGGGCCTGTTCATGGCAGGCTGTCCACGCTGAGCAGGCTGGACACACGCAGTTCTCCGGGAAGGAAGCCGCACCATGGCCGTCGAACCGCTGTCGCAGAAGGAGATCGAGGACCGGCTGACGGAGCTGCCGGGCTGGTCGCTGGACGGTGACCGGCTCGCCCGCGCCTACCGCCTCGACTCCCACTTCGCCGCCACCGCACTCGTCGTGCACATCGCCCGCATCCAGGACGAGCTCGACCACCACTCCGACCTCACCCTCGGCTACCACACCGTCACCCTCACCGTGAACACCCACAGTGTCGGCGGCGCCGTCACCAGGCTGGACTTCGAACTCGCCCGCAGGGTGGAGGACATCGCCCCAGGTCACGGCGCACACTGAGCCGTGTGCTCGACTACGACAAGGAAGCCGGGGCCTACGACGCGAGCCGCGGCGGCGAGGCCCGCGCCGGGGCGGCGACCGACGCCGTCCTCGGCCTGATCCCCGACCGTCCCGGCCGCCCCGGCCACCTCCTGGACCTCGCCTGCGGCACCGGCATCGTCACCCGCCGCCTCGCCGCGGCCCGCCCCGCCCTCCGGGTCACCGGGGCGGACCGCGCGCCCGGCATGGCACGGATGGCGGCGGCCCGGCTGCCGGGGGCGGTCGCACTGGCCGACGGCCGTCGACTCCCTTTCCGGGACGGCACGTTCGACGCGGTGGCCACCGTCTGGCTGCTCCACCTCATAGCGGACCCGAGCGAGGTCCGCGCGATCGTCGCCGAGTGCGCGCGGGTGCTGCGGCCCGGCGGGGTGTACGTCACGACCGTCGACAAGGCCGCCGCGCACGACGTCGGCAGCGACATCGACGCGGTGCTGGCCGCACGCCCGCGCCGCCCGGCGCCGGACGCCACCGGGCACGTGACCGCGCACGCCGCAGCGCACGGCCTGCTCCCCGCCGGGCAGGCCGTCTTCACCGGCCTCGGCCAGGGCCGCAGCCCCCGCTCCACCATCGCCGACCTGCGGCGCGGCTGGTTCACGATGCTGCGGCCCGGCGACCCCCGGGTCGAGGAGTTCGCCGAGCGCCTGGCGGCCCTGCCCGACCAGGACCGCCGCCGCCCCGACCCCCGCTTCGCCGTCCGGGCGTTCAGGAAACCGCCGACCGCCTGAAGTCCATCGTCCAGTTGGTCACCCAGCTCTCGCCACCGTCCACGGAGAACGCCTGCTCCCAGCGCGCGGCGGCGGGGGAGACCCCCGACCACACGAACCGCACCCGGACGTCCTTCCCGTCGTGCGTGTCGTCGCCGTAGAACTCCCCCCGGTCGCCCTCGAACCGCCCGACGACCGGCGGGAACAGCTTCCCGCTCCGGCTCGCCGCCCAGTTCAGCGACCACTCCCGGGTCTCCTGGTCGAAGAGCCGCAGGGTCGCGCCCTTCGCGCCCAGGTGCGGCATGTCGATCTCGTCGACGTTCGCGGCGCCGTCGAACAGCGGCCAGCAGCGGTTGACGGCGGGGAACTCCTCCCAGTCGCCGTCCGGGTCGAGGAAGTCGGTCCGGCGGCGGTTGTGCACCTCCCACGCGCCGTGGAGGAAGTCGAAGTCGTGCGGGCTGCTCATCAGCGGTCTCCTGGGTGCCGGGGAAGGGACGACACGGGACGCTAGGCCCACTTCACTGACACCCTGTGGCAGTGAAGTCCAGCCGACTCGTCTCGATCCTCCTGCTGCTCCAGACCCGGGGCCGGATGACCGCCGCCCAGCTCGCCGCCGAACTGGAGGTCTCCGTCCGCACGGTCTACCGGGACGTCGAGGCCCTCGGCGCGGCCGGGGTCCCGCTGTACGGCGACGCGGGCCACGCCGGCGGCTACCGCCTCCTCGACGGCTGGCGCACCCGCCTCACCGGCCTCACCACCGCGGAGGCCGAGGCCCTCTTCCTCGCCGGCGCCCCCGGCCCCGCGGCCGAGCTCGGACTCGGCCCCGTCCTCGCCGCCGCCCAGCTCAAGGTCCGCGCCGCCCTCCCGCCGGAACTGCGCGCCCACGCCGACCGGATCAGCGGCCGCTTCCACCTGGACGCCCCGGGCTGGTACACGGACGACGAGGCGGCCCCGCACCTGCCCGCCGTCGCCGCGGCCGTCTGGAACGGCCGGGCCCTGGACGTCCGGTACCGCCGCTGGCGCGAACCGACCGACGTACGGCGCCGCCTGGAGCCGTACGGACTGGTTCTGAAGGCGGGCCGCTGGTACGTCGTCGCGGCCCCCGGACCGCGCACCTACCGCGTCGACCAGATCCTTGAACTCGATTCCCTGGAAGAGGAGTTCACCCGCGCCGAGGACTTCGACCTGGCCGCGTACTGGACGGCGTACCAACGCGGCTTCCACGCAAGGCTGTACGACGGCGGTGGCGAGGCGCTGGTCCGGCTGGCGCCGGGCGTGACGCTTCCCAGAGCGGTCACGGTCGCTCCGGAAGGCGGCGGCGGGAGGGTGGTCCGGGTGCCGGTCGAGTCGGTTGGGCATGCCGTTGCCGAATTCCTGCGGCTCGGCACGGACATCGAGGTGCTGGAACCGCCCGAGCTGCGCGAACGTATCGCCCGTACGGTTGCCGAACTGGCCGAAAGATACGGCAACTCCGGGGCGGACGGCTGCGACTGACAGCAGAACCCGTCCGTCTCCCGGGAGGTACCCCACGTGCAGCACCCGCATCGCAGACGACGTTCCGCGGTCCTGGCGGCCCTCGCCACCGCGGCCGCCCTGGTCGGCGCAGGGCTGACCGCCCTCTCCGCCGGCACCGCCCAAGCGGCCACCGCCCGCCAGGTCGAAGCCCTCGACCGGGGCGTGGTCAGCGTCCACACCGACGCCGGAAACCTGGTCAGCTGGCGCTGGCTGGGCACCGACCCCGACGGCGTCTCCTTCAACGTCTACCGCGCCGGTACGAAGGTCAACTCGACCCCGGTCACCGGTTCCACCAACTACTTCCACTCCGGCGCCCCGGCCCAGGCCGACTACACGGTCCGCGCGATCGTGAACGGCGTCGAACAGGCCGACTCGGTCCACGCGATCCAGTTCCGGGCCGGCTACAAGGACGTCCCCATCACCCCGCCCGCGGGCGGTACGACCCCGGACGGGGTGTCGTACACCTACGAGGCGAACGACGCCTCCGTGGGCGACCTCGACGGCGACGGCCGGCTGGACTTCGTCCTCAAGTGGCAGCCGACGAACGCCAAGGACAACTCCCAGTCCGGCTACACCGGCGACACCATCCTCGACGGCATCACCCTCGACGGCACCCGGCTGTGGCGCATCGACCTGGGGAAGAACATCCGCTCCGGCGCCCACTACACCCAGTTCCAGGTGTACGACTACGACGGCGACGGCAAGGCCGAGGTCGCCATGAAGACGGCGGACGGCACGGTCGACGGCACGGGCGCGGTGATCGGCAGCGCGAGCGCCGACTACCGCAACTCCAGCGGCTACGTCCTGTCCGGCCCCGAGTACCTGACCATGTTCAACGGGCAGACCGGCAGGGCGATGGGCACCGTCGACTACGTCCCGGCCCGCGGCACGGTGTCCTCGTGGGGCGACTCCTACGGCAACCGGGTCGACCGCTTCCTCGCCGGGACCGCCTACCTCGACGGCTCCCGCCCCTCGCTGATCGAGGCGCGCGGCTACTACACCCGTACCGTCATCGCCGCCTGGGACTGGCGGGGCGGCGCCTTCACCCGCCGCTGGACCTTCGACACCAACTCCTCCACCAACAGCGGCAAGGGCTACGACGGCCAGGGCAACCACCAGCTGTCGGTCGCGGACGTCGACGGGGACGGCAAGGACGAGATCGTGTACGGCTCGATGGCCGTCGACGACAACGGCTACGGCCTGTGGACGACGAAGAACGGCCACGGCGACGCCCTGCACGTCGGCGACCTGGACCCCTCCCGGCCCGGCCTGGAGGAGTTCAAGGTCGACGAGGACAGCTCCAAGCCGTCCTCCTGGATGGCGGACGCGAAGACCGGCGAAGTCCTCTGGTCAACCGACCCCAACGGCGACAACGGCCGGGGCGTCTCCGGGGACATCTGGGCGGGCAGCGCGGGCGCCGAGTCCTGGTCCTCGCACGCGGACGGCGTCCGCAACCCGCAGGGCACGGTCGTCGCGACCCGCAAGCCCTCCAGCACCAACTTCCTCACCTGGTGGGACGGGGACCCGGTCCGCGAACTCCTCGACGACACCCACATCGACAAGTACGGCACCTCGGCCGACACCCGCCTGCTGACCGGCGCCGGCGTCCACTCGGACAACGGCACGAAGGCGACCCCGGCCCTGTCCGGGGACATCCTCGGCGACTGGCGCGAGGAGGTCGTCTGGCCGACGACGGACAACACGGCCCTGCGCATCTACTCCACGCCGTACGAGACCGGCACGAGGATCACGACCCTGCTCCACGACACCCAGTACCGCACCGCCCTGGCCTGGCAGAACACCGCCTACAACCAGCCCCCGCACCCGAGCTTCTTCATCGGCGACGGGATGGCCACGGCACCTCGGCCGACGGTCTACACCCCCTGAGGGGTGGCGGGCGCGCGCCCCTGCGGCGCACGCCCGCCATGGGCCGGGCGGACCTCCGGTTCCGGGACCATCGGCCCGCCGCCGGGCCCTACGGCCGCTCCCGCGCCCGCCCGCGACGCGCCACGATCGGGGACGTAGCGAGCCGGTGGGCAACCGGACTCGAACCGTCACCGGATCCCCGTCGCGGGATCCCGTCGCTGGAGGTGGAGACCATGCTTCGCACCGTCACCGCGGGCATCGACGGCTCGCCCGAGAGCCGGGCCGCCGCCGTGGGGGCACCTCCCACGCCTTTCGGGCAGTGGGGGAGGGCGGCCCGTGAGGCGAAGCTGCGCGGCCTGCCGCTGAAGATCGTGCACGTGCTGGAACCGGTCCCGGAGCCGCCGGCCGCCCAGGCCCCGCTCGTCGGTCCGGAGACCGTCCGGGACTGGACCGAGAAGATCCCCCGGGAGTCCGTCGAGGGCCTGCGGCTGCGCCACCCCGGCGTCGACGTCACCGGCGAACAGTGGTCCGGCCGGCCCGGCGAGGTGCTCCCCGAGGCCGCCGGGGACGCCGAGGTGCTGGTCCTGGGCTCGCGCGGGCTCGGTGGCCTCGGCGGCTTCCTGGTCGGCTCCGTCGGCCTGCGCGTCGTCGCCCACGCCGAGCTGCCCGTCGTCCTGGTGCGGGCGTACGAGCAGGCCGCCGACGAGCACGAGCCGGATCCGGCGGGCGTGCCGTCCGCGGCGACGCCGTTCAGGCCCGTCGTCCTCGGCCTGGACACCGACCGCCCCGACGCCGCGCCGATCGAGTTCGCGTTCGACGCCGCCCGGCGCCGGGCCACGTCCCTGCACGTCGTGCACGGCTGGTTCCCGCCGCCGTACTACGCGTACGGGACCCCGGTGGACCCCGCGCTGCACGAGGCCCTCGCCCGGAGCGAGTCCGAGGCTCTCACCGAGGCACTGCGCCCCTGGCAGCAGAAGTTCCCGGACGTCGAGGTCGTCGCGGACTCCCGCTACGGCAGCCCGGCCGAGTCCCTCGTCGAGGCGGCGCGGACCGCCTCCCTGGTCGTCGTCGGCCGCCGGGCCCGCCGAGGCGTCCTCGGCCCGCACATCGGCCATGTCACACACGCCGTCCTGCACCACGCCACCGCCCCCGTCGCCGTCGTCCCGCACGGCTGACCCCACGGGCTGCCGCCCGGCTGCACGTGCGGCAGCCCCTGGCTACGCTGAACGAGGCGCCGCGCTCGGCGCCGCAGGACGTACCCCCGCACCGGCAGACCGTGGAGGGCCACGCCCGCCAGGTACGCGTGACGGCCTCCCACGCCCCGGTTCCCACGCCCCGTTTCCCGCAGCCCGACCACTGGCCCGTACCCATGACTTCGGGAGTCCCACCCATGTCCCAGGCCGAACAGCACGAGACCGCCGTACTGCCCGAACTGTCCGAGCAGGAGCTGCGTGCGCTGGACGCGCACTGGCGTGCCGCGAACTATCTGGCCGCGGGCCAGATCTATCTGATGTCCAACCCGTTGCTCACGGAGCCGCTCAGGCCCGAGCACATCAAGCCGCGGCTGCTGGGCCACTGGGGTACCTCGCCGGGGCTGAACCTGGTGTACACGCATCTGAACCGGGTGGTCAGGGCGCGCGGGCTGGACGCGCTGTGCGTGTGGGGGCCGGGGCACGGCGGGCCGTCGGTGCTGGCCAACTCCTGGCTGGAGGGCAGTTACAGCGAGACCTACCCCGACGTCCCGCGGGACGGGGAGGGGATGGAGCGGCTGTTCCGGCAGTTCTCCTTCCCCGGTGGGGTGCCCAGCCATGTCGCCCCCGAGACGCCCGGCTCCGTCCACGAGGGCGGCGAGCTGGGCTACTCCCTCGCCCATGCCTACGGTGCGGCCCTGGACAACCCGGACCTGCTGGTCGCCTGCGTGATCGGCGACGGCGAGGCGGAGACCGGGCCGCTGGCCGCGTCCTGGCACTCGAACAAGTTCCTCGATCCGGTGCACGACGGCGCGGTCCTGCCGATCCTGCACCTGAACGGCTACAAGATCGCCAACCCGACCGTGCTGTCCCGCCTGCCCGAGGCCGAACTCGACGCGCTGCTGCGGGGATACGGCCATGAGCCGATCCATGTCGGCGGCGACGACCCGGCGCGGGTGCACCGTGCGATGGCGGCGGCCATGGACCGGGCGCTGGACCGGATCGCCGAGTCGCAGCGGGCGGCCCGGGAGGAGGGGGCGGCCGGGCGCGTGCACTGGCCGGTGATCGTGCTGCGGACGCCGAAGGGCTGGACCGGGCCGGCCGAGGTGGACGGGGTCCCCGTGGAGGGGACATGGCGGGCGCATCAGGTCCCGCTCGCGGGGGTGCGTGAAAACCCGGAGCATCTGCGGCAGTTGGAGGAGTGGCTGCGGTCGTACCGGCCCGAGGAGCTCTTCGGGACCGACGGCCGACCGGTCGCCGAGGTGCTCGCCTGCGTCCCCGACGGCGCGAAGCGGCTGGGCGCGACCCCGCACGCCAACGGCGGTCTCCTCGTCCGCGACCTGCCGCTGCGCTCCCTGGACGACTTCGCCGTGCCGGTCGACAAGCCGGGCGTCACCCTGCACGAACCCACCCGCGTCCTCGGCGACCTGCTGGAACAGGTGATGGCCGACACCGGGACGCGCCGGGACTTCCGTCTGGTCGGTCCGGACGAGACCGCCTCCAACCGGCTCCAGGCCGTGTTCGACGCGACCGGCAAGGCCTGGCAGGACGAGGTGCTGCCGGTGGACGAGCACCTGGACCGGCACGGCCGGGTGATGGAGATTCTCTCCGAACACCTGTGCCAGGGCTGGCTGGAGGGCTATCTCCTCACCGGCCGGCACGGGCTGTTCTCCTGTTACGAGGCGTTCGTGCACATCGCCGATTCCATGGTCAACCAGCACATCAAGTGGCTGCGGACGGCACGGCAGTTGCCGTGGCGGGCGCCGATCGCCTCGCTCAACTACCTGCTGACCTCGCATGTGTGGCGCCAGGACCACAACGGCTTCTCCCACCAGGACCCCGGCTTCGTCGACCACGTCCTCAACAAGAGCCCCGAGGTGGTGCGGGTCTATCTGCCGCCGGACGCCAACACCCTGCTCTCCGTCGCCGACCATGTGCTGCGCAGCCGGGACTACGTCAATGTGATCGTGGCCGGCAAGCAGCCCTGCTTCGACTGGCTGTCCATGGACCAGGCCCGCGTCCACTGCGCGCGCGGCGCCGGGATCTGGGAGTGGGCGGGCACCGAGAACGGCGGCGAACCGGACGTCGTGCTGGCCTGCGCGGGTGACGTGCCCACCCAGGAGGTGCTGGCCGCCGCCCAGTTGCTGCGCCGGCATCTGCCGCAGCTGGCCGTGCGCGTGGTCAACGTCGTCGACATGACCCGCCTCATGCCGCACGACGACCACCCGCACGGGATGAGCGACTTCGAGTACGACGGCCTGTTCACCGCGGACAAGCCGGTGATCTTCGCCTACCACGGCTATCCCTGGCTGATCCACCGCCTCGCCTACCGGCGCACCGGCCACAGCAACCTGCACGTACGCGGCTACAAGGAGTCCGGGACCACGACGACCCCGTTCGACATGGTCGTCCGCAACGACCTGGACCGCTACCGCCTGGTCATGGACGTCATCGACCGGGTCCCGGGGCTCTCGGTGCGCGCGGCGGCCGTGCGCCAGCAGATGGCCGACGCCCGCGCCCGCCACCAGGTGTGGATCCGCGAGCACGGCACCGACCTGCCCGAGGTCGCCGACTGGAGCTGGAACGCCTGACCGGCGGCGGGGCCGGTCACCGCAGGGAGGCGGACGCCGAGTCCGCGACCGGCCCCGCGCAGAGCTCGAAGGCATCGGCCAGTCCCGTCTGCCGGAACAACCGGGGGACGGCACCGCCGGGCACGACCAGCCGCAGTCTGCCGTGCCGTGCCCGGACCCGGTTGCGCGCCCGGCACAGGATGCCGAGCCCGGTGCAGTCGATGAAGGACACACGGCGCAGGTCGACTATCAGATCGGGCTCGGCACCGGCCGTCAGCGTGTCCAGGGCCGTCGAGAGGGCCGGAACCGCCACCAGGTCGATCTCTCCGCGCAGCGTCACGACGGAGGTCCCGTCGGCGGTCCGTGCCGTGCGGTATGTCACTGACCTCGTGTGGTTGTCACCCATGACAGCAGAAAAGCCCAGCCCGAGGCCCGCGCGGAAGGGCCGTTCGGCCCACCCGTACGAGACCCGAACGGCCCGGGCGCACGCCGCCTGCACTCCGTCCTCTCACACCGCGGCCCAACCCGGGTCCTTCGCCGCGTGGGTCGGGACCCTTGGCCCCTGGTTCTCGTCCCGGCGCCCTCGGAGGATGGAAGCCACGTGACACCCGACCTGAAAGACGAGGCGGCGGCCCATGTACGCCAACGACGGATTCCGTGAGCTCGACCGGCGGGAGTGCCTGATCCGGCTCGCCACGGTGCCCGTCGGCCGTATCGTCCACACCCGGCACGCGCTGCCCGCCGTGCTGCCCGTGAACTTCGGCCTGGACGGCGACGGCGCCGTGCTCCTGCGGACGTCCGCGGCCTCGGAGCTGGTGCGCGCCATCGACGGCTCGGTGGTGGCCTTCGAGGCGGACGAGGTCGACGCCGGTAGACGTTCCGGCTGGAGCGTCGTCGTCACCGGCTCCGCGACCGTGGTGAGCGACCCCGCCGAACACCGGCGGCTGGTCCACGACGGCCCCCGCTCCTGGGCGCCGGTCCCGCACGAGGTCTTCGTACGTATCGAGCCCGAGCTGGTCACTGGACGGGAACTGCGCGGACCCCGGTGACCTGGCCGATCGGGGTGCCTTCACCCCGTGCCGCGCACTACGGTGACCTATGACCGGACCTGCCGGTTCCCATCGGTCGACAGGATCGGGAGGACTGTAGTGGAAGGCCCCGAAGCGGCCCGCGTACGGCTGCCGCAGCTGAGGCTCGACGAGCTGCTGGACGAGTTGCAGGCCCGTCTGGACGCCGCCCGTGGCACCCGCGACCGGGTGCACAGCCTGCTGGAGGCGGTCCTCTCGGTCGGCCGGGAGCTGGAGCTGGAGCAGGCCCTGCGCAGCATCGTGGAGGCGGCGGCCGTGCTGGTCGACGCCGAGTACGCGGCCCTCGGCGTGATCGGCCCCGACGGCAGGCGGCTGTCGGCCTTCCACACGGCCGGCGTCAGCGAGGCGCAGATCGCTCGGATCGGCCCCTTCCCGGAGGGCCACGGCATCCTCGGCGAGCTGATCCGCCACCCCGAGCCGCTCCGCCTCGCGAAGCTCTCCGAGCACCCGGCCTCGTACGGCTTCCCGTCGAACCACCCGCCGATGAACACCTTCCTCGGCGTCCCGATCCGGGTGCGCGACCAGGTGTTCGGCAATCTGTACCTGACCGAGAAGCGCGGCGGGCTGGAGTTCGACGAGGAGGACGTCTCGGTGACGTCCACGCTCGCCGTGGCGGCCGGCGTGGCGATCGACAACGCCCGGCTGTACGAGGAGTCACGGCTGCGCGAGCGCTGGCTGCGGGCCAACGCGGAGATCACCCACACCCTGATGTCCGGCGGCGATCCCGCCGACGCCCTGGCCCTGATCGCCGAGCGGGCCAGGGACATCACGGGCTCGGCGCTGGCCGCCGTCGCGATACCGATGGAGGAGACCGGCTCGCTCGGCGTGGAGATCGCCGTCGGCATGGACGCGGACGATCACCGGGGTCTGGTGCTCGCCCCGGACCGCACCCTGATGGGCCTCGCCTTCGCCGCCGGTGCCCCCGTCGCCACCCAGGACGTCCTCCACGACCCGAGGATCTCCCCGGAACCCCCGCGCTTCCACGGCCTCGGCCCCGCCGTGGCCATCCCCATCGGCACCGGCGACAGCGGTGTGCGGGGTGTGGTGCTGCTGGCCCGCGAGATCGGCAGCACGGTCTTCTCCGACAAGGAGACCGAGACACTGCAGGGCTTCGCGGCCCAGGCCGCGATCGCGCTGGAACTGGCCCAGCGCCGCCGGGACGCCCAGGAGATCGCGGTCCTCCAGGACCGTGACCGCATCGCCCGGGACCTGCACGACCTGGCCATCCAGCGGCTCTTCGCCACCGGGATGACCCTGCAGAGCGCCGGCCGTTTCATCGAGCACACCGAGGCGTCGGAGCGGGTGCTGCGCGCCGTGGACGACCTGGACGAGACCATCAAGATCATCAGGTCGACGATCTTCGGTCTGCGCGACCGCGAGGGCGCGGCCGGCGCAGGCCTCCGCGCCCGCGCCGTACGGGTCGCGGGGGAGGCGGCACCGGTCCTGGGCTTCGCCCCCAGCCTGCGCATGGAAGGCCTCCTCGACACCGACGTGCCCAGGGAGATCGCGGGCCACGCCGTCGCCGTCCTCGCCGAGGCCCTGACCAACGTCGCCCGGCACGCCCACGCCGACCGCGCCGAGGTGATCCTCGCGACCGACGGGCGCGAACTGGTCCTGACGGTCCGGGACAACGGCGTGGGCATCCCGCCCGAAGGCCGTCGCAGCGGACTGCGCAACCTGGCCGAGCGAGCCGAGGAACTCGGCGGCCGGCTGG
The DNA here is from genome assembly GCF_040652235.1 of Streptomyces sp. NPDC048277. Lineage (NCBI taxonomy): Bacteria > Bacillati > Actinomycetota > Actinomycetes > Kitasatosporales > Streptomycetaceae > Streptomyces > Streptomyces sp. NPDC048277. The sequence continues at coordinate 105,220 of NZ_JBEZLQ010000026.1, read as the reverse complement.
AGTGGGACTGCCCCGAGGACGGCGGTACGACGCTGGTGTGGCGGGTGCCGGTGACCTAGGGCCTGTCGTTTGGATCATGTCGGCGTCGCGGGGTGTGGCACGCACTCCCCCAGAGGGGGTACCCCCAGCGGCGTTGTCGTCACTCGCCGACGCTCCGCGTCGACTCCCTCCTCCGCCTTGCAGCTGCACGCACCACACCCCGCTCGGGTCGGCTGAAATCCGCAGTATCTGTCAGCCGACCTGATCCAAACGACAGGCCCTAGCCGTAGGAACGGATGGAAGAGGGCGCGTGCCCGGTGCGGCACGCGCCCCCGCCGGTCAGGCGACCGTGCAGGTCTGGTCGCCCAGTTTGAAGGACGCGGGTCTGTCGTTCGAGCCGGTCCAGGTGCCCGTGAACCCGAAGGACACCGAGGAGCCGGACGCGACCGTGCCGTTCCAGCTGACGTTCTTGGCGGTCACGGCGGCACCGGACTGGGTCCAGTCGGCGTTCCAGAGCTGGCCGACCGTCTGGCCGTTCGGGAAGGACCAGCCCAGCGACCAGCTGCTCCAGGCCGCCGAGCCCGTGTTGGTGAGCTGGACGTCCGCCTGGAAACCGCCCGTCCACTGGTTGCTGATCCTGTAGGTGACCGTGCAGGCGCCGGACGGCGTGGGATCGGTGCCGCCCCCTCCGTCCCCGCCGCCGCCTCCGCTGCTGTCGGACGTGTCGCCGTAGATCACGCCCCGGCCGTTCGTCGAGATGTACACCCGGCCGTAGACCCGCGGGTCACCCGTGATGGCCGCGCCGGTCCAACCCCACTGGTGGGCGTCGTCGTTGATGCGGGTCCAGGTGGCGCCCTTGTCCGTGGAGCGGAAGATGCCGCGTGTCCCGCCGATCTTCGCGCTGGTGTAGAGGGTCTGGTACGAGGCCCCGGCCGCCGCCTTGCCGAAGCCGATGGTGTCGGCCTGGTCGACGTTCGCGAACCTGGCGAAGGTCGCGCCGCCGTCGGTGGAGTGCCACAGACCGTACGCACCGTCCGTCGAACCACCCGCCAGCCACACATCTCCCTTCGTCCCGGGCAGCGCCTTGAACCGCACGCTGTCGCCGCTCGGCAGACCGGTGGCGGAGGACGCCGTGAAGGTGGCGCCACCGTCCGAACTCACGTAGAACTTCCCGGACTTGAAGCCGTAGAAGGTCTTCGGGTCCACCCGGTCCGACTCGACGACCGCCCCGGCCGGGATCCCGCTCGACGCCGACCAGGACGAGCCGAAGCCCGTCGTGTACTGCACACCGGTGCCCGCCGGACTCCACACGAACCGGCTCCCGTCGGCGGCGGCCGCGACCGTGCCGCCACCGCTCACCCCCGAAGGATCCGTCCCCGCGAACCAGTTGGCGCCGTTGTCGGTGGAGAACGCGATGTGCGGACCGGAGTCCAGATTCCCCACCCGGACCACGGTGTTCGGGTTGGACTCGGCGAAGTCCAGGCTGGTGGTCGTCGTGAAGGTCGGGGACGTGTACATCATCGACGGGACCTTGGTGAGGTCCGTGTGCCGGAAGCCGCCGATGTCACCGAGCGCGCTGAAGAGCTGGGCGCCGCCGGACGGGGGAGCGGCCAGGTCGTTCACCGAGGTCTCCTCCAGGCCCTGCACCATGGGCTTCACGGTGAACTGGCCGCCGCTGTCCCACTGGGTCAGGTTCTCGGTGCCGAAGAGCGTCGCGCCCGTCCCGTACATCATCCGGTCCGAGTCGAACGGGTCGATCTCCAGCGCCTCCGTCATCCACCCGAGTTTCGGGGCCTGTTCGGGCGGCGACGGATTCGCTCCGAACGTCAGCCACGGCGACGACGACACGTCGATCGTGTAGCGGTTCGAGCGGTTCGGGTACGACGTGTAGTCCCAGGCCTTGGTCCAGGTCGCCCCGCTGTCCGTGGAGCGGAAGATCTGGGTGTCCGGCCACCAGGAGCTGTAGGCGGTGGCCATGACGGTGCCGGGGTGCTGCCGGTCGACGGTCAGGCCGCTGAACCCGTAGTAGGTGTCGGCCTCCGCGACCGGGCTGATGTTCGTCCAGGTGCCGGTCGCGGTCGCGTACCGCCACAGCTGGCCCTTGCCGCCGTCGTACGGGCCGCCCTTGTCGCTGTAGGCGAGATAGAGGTAGCCGTTCTTCGCGTCCAGCACGCCCTTGTGGGCGAGGTACCCCGTGGGCTGACCGGCCAGCCGGCTCCAGGTCGCACCCGCGTCCGTCGAGCGGTACACCGCGTTGTCCTTGTCGGCGACCCCGACGTAGATCGTCTTCGTCGCCGAACCGGCCGTACCGGTCGACTCGTCGAAGGTGACCCACACGATGCCCTGGCTGTCGGAGGCGTAGCCGGTGGTGTCGGTCGAATCCTGCACGTAATTACCGACGTCGGGGAAGTTGCCCACCTGCGACCAGGTCACCCCGGAGTCGGTCGACCGCCACAGCCCCTTGCCGCTGGGCGCGCCCAGATACAGCACGCTGTCCTTGTTCGGGTCGACCGCCAGCCGCTCGCCCATGCCCCGGCCCGGCATGTTGCCGCCCAGCTTGAACGGCAGATCGGTCTTCTGCCAGCTGGCACCCCGGTCGGAGGACCGCAGCACGGCCCCGTTGGTCGGGTCCCAGCTGTTGGTGTACGTCCCGACGGCCGCGTACACCTTGTTCGGGTCCACGGAGTCGGAGGCCAGGCTGACGACCCCCGTATGCCCCCACTCGTCCCACCCCACCGAGTCCAGCAACGGCGTCCAGGTCTTCGTCGACTCCGACCAGCGGTAGGCACCGCCGATGTCGGTACGGGCGTAGGCGAGGTTCTTCTCGGAGCGGTTGAACACGATGCCCGGGACGAATCCACCCCCGTCGATCCGGGCGTTGTGCCAGGTGTAGGTGTCAGCGGCGACCGCTGCTTTCGGGGCGGCCGCGGCGAGTGCGGACGGACTGCCCGCCAGTAAGCCGGCCGCCAGGGCCAGCACGGCCGTGAGGATGCGGGTTCTTCGCACGGGGGTCCTTCCGGGGGAGGGGATGGTGGGGGTAAGCGCTTTCTTCCTGGGGTGTGAGTTGCCGGGCCACCCCCAGTGCGGGTGAGGGCGGCCCGGCGGATCGGCCCCGCCGTCAGGTGGCGGAGCCTGCACGCAGAGCTTTCAGGCGGTTCCTCGGAGCGAGCGGTGCGGGTACGCCCCCTCTTGGGGGCGCGGGGAACTGCGCGACCAGCCACAACGGACCCGCAGCCAAACCACGGCCCACCCCGCGGAGCGCCCGGCGGGGGCTATTCGAGCAGCTCCGCATACGACCCCATGGCGAGCGCGATGTCCGCCTGGGCCCAGAACCGGTGATACGTGAACACGGGCGCGGCCCCGCCCGCCAGATAGCTCTGGATCTTCGACCAGGCGGGGTCGTTCTTGTAGAAGGACCGCAGCGAGGCGAACGTGGACGACGAGTTGACCGCGTCCCCGTTCGGCATGGTCCCGCTCCACCCGCTGGGCACGTACACCGTGTCCCCGAACCGGTTGTAGTCGGCCCGCGTCTCCGGCACCGCGATCCCCAGGCTGTCCTGGTAGTTGTTCCACATGCCGTCGAGCAGCGCCTTGGCCGTCGACTTCGCCGTCGCGTCACCGGACTTGGCGGCGTAGTACGTCAGCGTCTTGGCGTACGCGGCCGCCACGCCCACGTCGTTGGTGTAGTCGGCGACCGTGACGTGAAGTCCGCTGTTGGAGCCGGGACTCGACGCGTTCCAGGTGTCGGGCTGGCCGGACCACTGGAGCGTCGACGGGATCAGGTACGTACCGTCCGGATTGACGGTCGTCTTGGACAGCGCCCACGCCACCCACTTGTCGAGGATCGCCTTCGCCGTGGCGTTGCCGGTCTGCTGGTAGTACTCCGCGACCCGCTCCATCGACCAGGCCTGGAAGCCGAACCACTGGTTGGACGGCGGGTCGTGGTACACCGGCTCCCAGTCGTAGTACATGCCGTAGAACGTCGACGTACCGGACGGCGGGCTCGCGTACCGCCCCTGCCAACTGTTGGTCGCACCACCGGCGATGGCACCTTCCGACGACTGCAGCCAGCGGTAGAACTCCAGCTGCCGGGTCAGCGAGGTGCCCCAATCCGTCGCCCCGGTCGCCGACTTGGGCTTCAGGTCGGCGTACGAGCTCAGCGCGTACGCGGCCAGCGGGTTCTGGTAGCCCCCGTGCACATGGCTGGACCCGATCCGCCACGCCCAGCCCGCGCTGGAGTCGGTCGCCCCGCCCCACGCGTAGTACCAGGAGAGCAGATAGTCCGAGGCGTCCTTGCCGGTGCCGGCCGCGCAGGTCGTCGGCCCCACACAGTTGCCGATCTTCTTGAAGTACTTGTCGTACATGGCGTAGCGCAGATAGTCGCCCATCTTCGCCGCCTTGCCCACGGTGGCGGAGACATCGCCGCCCTTGCCCTGGTCCTTCGCCCACACGTCCGCCCAGTACGCGGCCTGCACCGCACGCGCGTCGGCGTCCGGGGCGTCCGTGTACTTCCACTGCTTGGCGTAGGAGGAGTCCCCGGTGAACAGGTCCAGGTACCCGTTCTTGCCGCCGTACTTGAAGGCGTCGCAGGTCGGCTGCGGGACCGTCTCCCACACCGACTCCTGCGGACCGCGCTGGAAGGTGTTGATGTACGACGGCCCGTCCGCGGTCGGACCCGCCTCGCACGAACCGCCCGGCGTGTCACCGTAGCCGTAGACGTTGTCGACGTCCTCCAGCCAGTGCATGCCGTACACGTCGTCCGTGCCGTACGCGGTCTTCAGCTCACCGGCGAGAGGATCCGATCCCACCGACACCGAGGTGTCCAGCTTCGCCGGGTACTCGTTCGGCGTGTCCAACTCCGGTGCGTACGTGGCCGGTTTGGACGCGTTGTAGAACGAATTGGTCGGCTGGTCGGCGTGGGTCGGGATCATGTACTTCTCCATGAGATCCCACGCACCGTTGAACTTGGACCAGTCACCGGTGACCTTGCCGTACATGGCCTGCAGCCAGAGAAGGTAGCTGTACGCCTCCGACGTGGTCTCGTGGCCCTGGTCCGGCGCCTCGACGATCAGCGTCTCGACCGAGTGGTAGGGGATGCCCTCGGGGGAGAAGTAGCCGTTCGCCGGGTTGGTGATCTTCCCGTAGAGGTCCAGGAAACGCGCGTCGTACGCCTTCGACGCGGCCAGTTCCGTGACGGTCACGGCGGCCGCCGTGTAGCCGGTCGCCGACGCCGTGAAGGTCGCGGTGCCGGTGCCGGACGAGTCCGCCGCCACGGTCACGTTCTGCGCGGCGCTCCAGTTGGACGGCGTGAACGTCAGCGACGAACCGGCGCTCACCGACAGCCCGGTGTTGCCGGCCGTGCGGGCCACCGACACCGTCACACTGGCGCTCGGCTGCTTCGACAGGCTCACCCCGAAGGTGCCGGTCGCCCCCTGCTGGACGCCCAGCTGCGTCGGAGAGGCCACCACCGCCGGACCCGAGGCGACCGTGATGCCGACCGGGGTCGAGGAGGCGGACGCGCCCAGGCTGTCGTACGCCTTCGCCACCAGCGAATGACTGCCCACGGTCAAACTGGAGACCGAGAGCGAGTAGGGCGACGACGTGTCCGTCCCCAGCAGCGTGGTGTCGTCGTAGAACTCCACCTTGCTGATCGTCGCCCCGTCGGCCGCCGCCGCGGTCGCCGCCAGCGGGACCGCGTCGCCCTGCGTGTACACCGCGCCCGCGCTCGGGCTGGTCAGCACGGTCACCGGCGGCTGGTGCGCGCCGGCACAGGTCGTGCCGTTGATCGCGAAGCTCGTCGGGGCCGCGTTGCTGCCGGTGTACGAGAACTGCGCGCCCGTCGACACCGCCGCGCCCGCCGCGATCGTGCCGTTGTACGACGCGTTCTGCACGGTGACCGAGGTCCCGGACTGGGACCAGGTGCCGTTCCAGCCGTTCGACAGCTTCTGGTTGCCCGTGTACGCGTACGTCAGCGTCCAGCCGCTGATCGCGTCCGTACCGCGGTTGGTGAGGGTGAGGTCGGCCGTGAAACCGGTGCCCCAGTCGTTGGTCCTGTAGTCGACGCTGCACTGAACGGTCGCCGCGTGGGCGGGGGTTGTTCCGGTCGCGAGCATCGACAGCGGCAGGGCCAGGGCCGCGACGACGGCCGTCCACAACCGTCGCACGGCTCTGCGCCTCCTCCCGGGTCCTCCGGGATGTGCGGGATGCATGTGCTGGTTCCTCCTTGCGCTTGCGGCTCGGGAAGAAGTCAAGGCTTGAACCAGTGGGAGCGCTCCCATAGTGGAGACGTGGCATGGAGCGGTCAAGGTGGTTGAAGAGTCGAAAAGATTCGACGGATACGCCCGCCGAAAAGTCAAGCAACTCCCCTGTTCTTTGCTGTCGCTTGGCGCTACCTTCCTTCGCACCAGTGGGAGCGATTCCGTTCAGTCGACGCGTCCGCCACGACGCGCCCGAGCTGCAAGGAGTCGCTCATGCGACACCCCCCGCGTTCAGTTCTTTTAGCCGTCGCCGGTGCGGTCGCCCTCGTCGGGTCCGCACTGGTACCGGTGGTGTCGGCGTCCGGCGCCACACCCGCGTGCACGGTCCAGTACACGGTCACCAGCCAGTGGGACACCGGCTTCCAGGGCTCCGTGACCATCACCAACAACATGGCCGCCGTGAGCAGTTGGAGCCTGGGCTTCGACTTCGGAGGCGGCCAGAAGGTCACCCAGGGCTGGAGCGCCAAGTGGTCCCAGTCCGGTACGACGGTCACCGCCGCGAACGAGAGCTGGAACGGCTCCCTGGCCACCGGCGCGAGCGTCAGCGCCGGCTTCCTCGGCTCCTGGTCGGGGAGCAACGCCGTACCGACGGCCTTCAAGCTCAACGGCACGACCTGCAACGTCGATACGGAACCGACGCCCACCCCGACCCCGACCCAGCCGCCCGCCACCGGGACGGCACCCGCCCTGCACGTGTCCGGCACCAAGCTCGTGGACGCCGACGGCAGGACCCGTCGCCTGCTCGGCGTGAACCGCTCCGGCGGCGAGTTCATGTGCGTCCAGGGCTACGGCATCTGGGACGGCCCGGTCGACGACGCGGCGATCAGGGCGATCGCCGACTGGAAGGCCAACGCCGTCCGCATCCCGCTCAACGAGGAGTGCTGGCTCGGCCTGTCCAACGTCAAGTCCGAGTACGGCGGCGCCAATTACATCAACGCGGTCAAGGAACTGGTGGCCCGCGTCGAGTCGTTCGGCATGACGCCCATCCTCGAACTCCACTGGTCCTACGGCCAGTACACGGGCAACTCGGCCGGCTGCTCCGACGTGCACGCCACCTGCCAGAAGCCGATGCCCGACGCCCAGTACACCCCGTCCTTCTGGTCCTCGGTGGCCGGCACCTTCAAGGACGACCAGGCGGCCGTGTTCGACCTGTTCAACGAGCCGTACCCGGACCGGGCGACCGCCACCACCACCCAGGCCTGGGAGTGCTGGCGGGACGGCGGCACCTGCTCCGGGATCGGCTACCAGGTCGCCGGTATGCAGGGCCTGGTGGACGGCATCCGCGGCGCCGGGGCCAGGAACGTGATCATGATCGGCGGGCTCGCGTACTCCAACGACCTCAGCCAGTGGCTGACGTACAGGCCCACCGACCCGGCCGGCAACCTCGTCGCGGCCTACCACGGCTACAACTTCAACACCTGCGCCAGTGAGAGCTGCTGGAACTCCACCCTCGCCCCGGTCGCGGCCCAGGTGCCGCTGGTCGCCGGGGAGATCGGCGAGAACACCTGCTCGCACGCGTTCGTCGACCAGGTCATGAAGTGGTTCGACGACCACGGCCTCTCCTACCTGGGCTGGACCTGGAACACCTGGGACTGCTCCTCCGGCCCGTCCCTGATCTCCGACTACAGCGGCACGCCCACGGCGTACGGCGTCGGGCTGCGCGACCACCTCCAGGCCATCAACCCGTAAGCACCCCAACCGAAGAAGTTCCACCTGGGAAGTTCCACCGAAGAAGAAGGAACCCGCACTCATGAGTCGTACCAGAACAGCGGTACTCGCCGCCCTGGCGCTCGTCGCCGGGGTCTCGGGACCGGCGGCCGCCGTGACCCCCTCCTCCGGGGCGGCGATCTCCGCGATCCCCTGCACCGTCGACTACAAGATCCAGAACGACTGGGGCGCCGGCTTCACCGCCGCCGTCACCGTCACCAACAACTCGGCCGCGAGGTCGAGTTGGTCGGTGAAGTGGTCGTACGCCGGGAACCAGCAGGTGACCAGCTACTGGAACACCAAGCTGTCCCAGAGCGGCACCGCGGTCACCGCGAACAACGAGACCTACAACGGCACGCTGGCGACCGGCGGTTCGGTCAGCTTCGGCTTCAACGGGTCCTACAGCGGGACGAACGCGATCCCGACCGCCTTCACCCTCGACGGCGTGACCTGCAACGTCGACGACGGCAGCAGCGGTGGTGGCGGAGGCGGCGGGGGCGGCGGCACCGGCACCCGGGTCGACAACCCGTACTCCGGCGCCAAGGTCTACGTGAACCCGGAGTGGTCCGCGAAGGCCGCCGCCGAACCGGGCGGCACCCGCGTCTCCAACCAGCCCACCGGCGTCTGGCTCGACCGCATCGCCGCGATCAACGGCGTGAACGGCGGTATGGGCCTGCGCGACCACCTGGACGCGGCCCTGGCACAGAAGGGCAGCGGCGAGGAGGTCGTCCAGCTGGTCATCTACGACCTGCCCGGACGTGACTGCGCGGCCCTCGCCTCGAACGGCGAACTCGGCCCGACGGAGATCGACAAGTACAAGACGCAGTTCATCGACCCGATCGCGGCGATCCTCTCCGACAGCAAGTACGCCTCGCTGCGGATCGTCACCACCATCGAGATCGACTCACTGCCCAACCTGGTCACCAACACCGGCAGCCGGGCCACCGCCACCGCCAACTGCGACACCATGCTGGCCAACGGCAACTACGTGAAGGGCGTCGGCTACGCCCTCGCCAAGCTCGGCGCGATCCCGAACGTCTACAACTACCTCGACGCCGGCCACCACGGCTGGCTCGGCTGGGACGACAACTTCGCCCCGGCGGCCAACCTGTTCAAGCAGGCGGCCACCAGCGAGGGCGCGACCGTCGACGACGTCCAGGGGTTCATCACCAACACGGCCAACTACAGCGCCCTGAAGGAGGACCACTTCACCATCAACGACACGGTGAACGGCACTTCCGTCCGGCAGTCCAAGTGGGTCGACTGGAACCGCTACGTCGACGAGCTGTCCTTCGCCCAGGCCTTCCGCACCGAACTGGTCTCGGTCGGCTTCAACTCCGGCATCGGCATGCTGATCGACACCTCCCGCAACGGCTGGGGCGGCAGCGCCCGGCCCACCGGCGCGGGTCCGACGACCAGCGTGGACACGTACGTCGACGGCGGCCGCTACGACCGCCGGATCCACGTCGGCAACTGGTGCAACCAGGCCGGAGCCGGCCTCGGTGAGCGCCCGCAGGCCAGCCCGGCCGCCGGGATCGACGCGTATGTGTGGATGAAGCCGCCGGGGGAGTCCGACGGTTCCAGCACCGCCATCGCGAACGACGAGGGCAAGGGCTTCGACCAGATGTGCGACCCGACGTACACGGGCAACGCGCGCAACGGCAACAACATGTCCGGTGCGCTGCCGAACGCGCCGCTGTCGGGGCACTGGTTCTCCGCGCAGTTCCAGCAGCTGATGGCGAACGCGTACCCGCCGTTGTCGTGAGCGCCGGGTGAGGCCGGATTGAAGCTGCGGGCCGGGTGTGGCTGGTCGCGCAGTTCCCCGCGCCCCTAGGGGCGCGGGGGTCAGCCGACGCGGGCCAGGCCCCGGCGGACCGCGAGTTCTATGGGTGAGTGGTTTCCGTCCGGGCGGTCCAGCTCCAGCGGTGCGTTCAGGTACAGCGGGGGCTGGGCCAGGAAGCGGGGGCGGGTGCCGTGGTTCGGCTGGGCGGCGTGGACCAGGAAGGGGTGACACAGGTAGACGTCGCCCGGGCGTCCGGTGGCGTACGCGAGCGGGCGGTGGGCGGACGCGGCGTCGACCTTCGGGCCGAGCTCGTGCAGGGTGGCGCCCCGCTCGCCGTACGGCTCCAGGATCCGTGGCACGTCGAGGTGCGAGCCGACCCGGACGCGGGTCGGGGCGTCCGCCTCCGTCACCTCGCTGAACAGGAACAGCATCAGCAGGGCGCGCTCCCGGGACCACAGGTTGGCGTACCACTCGGTGGCGCCCTCCGGCATGAAACTGGTGTCGATGTGCCAGCCCGCGTCGTCCGGCTCCTCCTCGTGCGGGAACCTCAGCGGGAAGGCGCCCAGCGAATAGCGGGGGTCCCAGCGGCGCTCGCCGACCAGCAGATCGAAGGCCTCGTGCAGAGCGGCGGAGTTGGGGGCCGCGGCGAAGGGGCCGTCGGCCCTGCCGCCGACCCAGACCACCGGGTCCTTCCAGGTTCCGGGGTCCTCGGGGTCGTATCCCGTCTCCTTCCACAGCCGCCGGGCGCACCCCTCGGCGACCCGCGGCGGAACCGCGCCCTCGATCTTCACGAAGCCGTCTGCCAGGAAGCGCTCCACCAGCTCGTCGTCCATCCGGTCATCGTGACCCGACGGACTTGCCGTCCGCATCCAATTTTTTGCCGCACCGGCAACGGAGCTGGCCTCCGGCCGGTGCGCCGGAGCACGCTGACGGCACCCGGACGAGAGGCTGCACCCATGGCGCACGACCACCACCACAAGCACCCGCACACCCACGCGGACTCCCCCTCCAGCACCGACATCGACTGGGCCGAGATGGCCGGTCACCTGGAGTCGCAGGCGGAGCTCTTCGCTCCCCTCTACGAGAACGCCCTGGGCTGGCTCGGCAAGGAGGTCACCGAGCCCGGGCTGATCGTCGACCTGGGCAGCGGGCCCGGGGTGGTGTCGTGTCTGTTCGCCGAGGTCTTCCCGGGGGCCCGGGTGCTCGCCGTGGACGGCAGCGAGCCGCTCCTGGACCGGGCCCGCGCCCGCGCCGAGCGGCAGGGCGTCGGTGACCGCTTCGATGTGCTCGCCGGTGAACTCCCGGGCGTGCTGGACGAGTTGGACTACCCGGCGGACCTCATCTGGGCCGGGCACAGCCTGCACCACCTGGGCGACCAGCGGGCCGCGCTCACGGCCTTCGCCGAACGGCTGGCCCCCGGCGGCACCCTGGCCATCCTCGAAGGCGGCCTGCCCAGCCGTTTCCTGCCCCGCGCCATCGGCATCGGCCGGCCCGGGCTCCAGGCACGGCTGGACGCGGTGCAGGAGGAGTGGTTCGAGCGGATGCGCACCGAGTTGCCGGGAACGGTCGCCGAAGCCGAGGACTGGCCCGCGCTGCTGACCTCCGCCGGGCTCAAGTACACCCGCAGCCGCAGCTTCCTCATCGACCTGCCCGCGCCCGCCTCCGACCGGGCGCGCGCCTACGCGACCGAGATCTTCTCCCGGCTGCGCGACACGCTCGGCGAGGGGGTCGACGCCGACGACCGCACCACCCTGGACCGGCTCCTCGACCCGGCGGACCCGGCAAGCCTGCACCACAGGCCCGACCTGTTCGTCCTCGGCGCCCGGACGGTCCACACGGCGGTACGGCCCGCTTAGCGGCGTTGACGGTCCGGTCCTGGCCGTCGGATTCCGTGCCGTACCGCGCCACCTGCGGTACTTGACATCGAGAGCGCTCGAAGTGGTGGACTCCGAGGGATCACCGGTCATCGAACACCAGGGGGAACCATGACCGACTCTCCGGTCGCTCTCATCACCGGCGGCGGCAGCGGCATCGGTGCTGCCGTGGCGCGGCAGTTGCTGGACGCCGGGCACCGGGTCGCCGTCACCGGCCGGGGTGAGCCGCGGCTGCGGGCCTTCGCCGAGGAACTCGGTGAGCCGGACGGGCTGTTGACGATCGTCGGCAACGCGGCCGAGTACGCGGACATCGAGTCCGCGGTCGACAGTACGGTCAAGGCGTACGGCCGTCTCGACACCGTCGTCGCCAACGCTGGTTTCGCCACCCATGACACCGTCGCCGAGGGCGACCCGGCGGGGTGGGCCGAGATGGTCCTCACCAACGTCCTCGGCCCCGCCCTGCTGATCCGTGCCTCCGTCGGTGCCCTGAAGGAGAGCCGGGGCCGGATCGTCCTGGTCGGCAGTGTCGCCGGGTTCGTGAACACGCCCGGCAACCTGTACGGGGCGACCAAGTGGGCGGTCACCGGGCTCGCGGAGAACACCCGCCGCCAGGTCACCGACTTCGGCATCGGTGTCACCCTGGTCGCGCCGGGGCGGGTGGAGACCCCGTTCTGGGACGGCAACGGCAGCCTGCCGCCCGGGCATCTGCTGACCGCCGACCAGATCGCCGACTCGGTGGTCTGGGCGATCCGGCAGCCGGCCGGGGTGGACGTCAACACCATCGTCGTACGACCGCTGGGGCAGCCCAACTGACGTGCCGGGCGGCCCGGTACCGCTCGCTACCGGGCCGCCCGCCCTCCCCGGGCCGATGGCCGGCGAAGAACGCACCTCGGTCAGTTGTTCGCGAGGAACTGCTTCGCCAGCTGGTCACCGAGAGACACCGCCGCGCTGTGGCTCTCGATGGGGGAGACCTTGGAGTTCTTGAACAGGATGTACGTCACGCCGGAGTCGGCGCCGCCGGTCGCCGGGTCGGGGTCGATGCCGAGCGCCTTGGCGGTGGCGTACGACGCCTCGCCGATGATCTTCGTGGGGCCGGTGTCGCCGACCACCGCGTACTCGACCTTGTTGTTGTAGATCACGGCCACCACTCCGCCGCCCTTGATGCCCGCGCTGGAGTAGTTCCAGATGCTGCTGGAGCTGGGCACCACGATGTAGGGCAGTGACTCGGCCTTCAGCGGCTTGCCGTCGGACTGGTGGAACGCGGTGTCGTCCTGGTACCAGGGGTCGCGGTCCTCGTTGCAGTTGGTGGTCCGCTGGCCGTCGCAGTCGATGTCCATGTCGGCCTTCCAGAACACCGCGCCGTTCTTGCCGCACACGGGGATCGTGGCCGAGGTCTCGTCGTCGGTCTTGTACTTGCCGTTCGATATCTGGGAGCAGCTCTTCACCTTGGCGAGCAGGTCCGCCGCGCTGACCGAGCCCTCCTGGGCGGACTTCGGGGTGGCGCCGGACGCGCTCGCGGGGAGCACTCCGGCGGCGAGCAGTGCGGCCCCGGAGGCCGCGGCAAGGGTCAGTGTTCGGATGCGCACTGTGGGGGGTCCCCTTCTGTTAGGAAAGTTTCCTGACCGGGTGCCGTACAAGGTGGACCCGGCTGCATGTCCGCGTCAACCCCCGGAGGGGAACTACCCCAGATGAGAACTGTCTGATTAGCCCATTAATGCGGTGATATGGCACCGGGCGAGGGAAGACTCATGAAGCAGGACATTCCGATTGTTTACGCAGGGGCCGTGCGGGTTGGGCGGTGGCTCCGATGGCTCCTGGAAAGTGAGGGGTCATGTTCGTACGCACGGTGTACGTCACCGGCGATCCGGCGCGGATCGAAGCCGCGATCAGGGCTCTGAACAGTGAAGGGCGCACTCTGCTGGAGGATCGTCCCGAGTACCGGGGCGCGTGTGTCTTCATCGACCGGGACCTGGGCAAACTGCTCGCGGTGAGCTGGTGGGGCTCCGCGGAGGCCCGGCGCAACAGCGACCAGGTGATGCGCGAGCGGCGCGGACCGATGCTGGAGCCGTTCGCGGGCACCGTCGCCGTCGAGAACTACGAGGTGGCCGTCTTCCACTCGGCGCAGTTGCCGAGGCTGGGCGGTGGGTTGCGGATCACCAGGGTGGAGTTCGACCCGGTCGACACGGACCTGTTCACCGAGACGTTCCGCTCCTCGGCGATACCCCGGCTGGAGACGCTGCCCGGCTTCGCCCGGTGCGCCGTGTTCGTCGACCGCGAGCGGGGCCGGGGCATGGTCGGCTCGCTCTTCGTCGACCGTGCCTCGATGGCCGCCTCCCGCGGTGGCCAGGCGGCCGCCCGCCGCCAGGACGTCGCCAAGTCGCATGTGACGGTCCTCGGCCTGGAGGAGTTCGAGGTCGTACACGCCGATGTGCACCCCGGATGACGCGCCCCGCGCGAGAGCCGGGGGAGGCGAAGTGCCGAAGCCGGGGAACGCGAAGCGCCGGGCCGGGGAACGCGAACGGCCGTCCTGTCGAGGGGGCGACGGGACGGCCGTTGTGTGAACCGGGCGGGCGCTCAGCCGATGTCGAAGGTGGCCGGGTCCGGGCCGATGCGCCGGTCCTCGTTGAGCGCGCTGATCGCCGCGAGGTCCTCGGTGTCCAGGCTGAAGTCGAACACCTCGATGTTCTCCTTGATCCGGGACGGCGTCACGGACTTCGGGATCACGACGTTGCCGAGCTGGAGGTGCCAGCGCAGCACGATCTGGGCCGGGGTGCGGTTGTGCTTCTGCGCGATCGCCACGATCGCCGGCACCTCCAGCAGACCCTTGCCCTGGCCGAGCGGGGACCAGGCCTCGGTGGCGATGCCCTGCTCCTCGTGGAACTCCCGCGCCGCGTGCTGCTGCAGATGCGGGTGCAGCTCGATCTGGTTGACGGCCGGGATGACCGAGGTCTCCGCGATCAGCCGCTCCAGGTGCTCCGGGATGAAGTTGGAGACGCCGATCGCCTTGACGCGGCCGTCGGCGTACAGCTTCTCGAACGCCTTGTACGAGTCGATGTACTTGCCCCGGGCCGGCAGCGGCCAGTGGATGAGGTACAGGTCCAGGTAGTCCAGACCCAGCTTCGCCAGTGACGCGTCGAAGGCGCGCAGCGTGGCGTCGTACCCCTGATCGGCGTTCCAGAGCTTGGTGGTGACGAAGATGTCCTCGCGGGCCACGCCGGAGGCGGCGATGGCCTTGCCGGTGCCCTCTTCGTTGCCGTAGATCGCCGCTGTGTCGATGCTGCGGTACCCGGCCTCCAGCGCCGTGGCGACGGCACGCTCGGCCTCGTCGTCCGGCACCTGCCACACGCCGAAGCCCAGCTGGGGCATCGCGACGCCGTTGTTGAGGATTTTCGGGGGGACCTTGCTGCTCACGAGCTCTCGATCCTTAGGTTGTCGACAGGTGGTACTCCCATCGTCAACGATCACGAGTCGTGATGCATTCCTGACCCCGGAATCCGCCGGAACTGACCGGCGGGTCAGCCGTCGTGGGCGGAGATTGGCCGGAAATGCATCCGACGTTATGGGTCCGGACCATTGACCGCGGCCCGCTCCTGCCGGGACTCTGGTTCGCATCGTCGGACGTATCGCTGAACCCGGTACAGGGATGTGAACCATCCTCTGGGTTTTCCAGCAGATCCCCGTGAACACGAACCCCCTGTGTGCGCTCTGAGACCCCCCAACCTCAGGAAAGCAGGTACGCACCCATGAACGAGACCCTCTCCGAGGACCGTCAGCCGGAACCCACGGTTCGGCAGACATCGGATGAAAAGGTCTGGCGAAGCCCTGGTTACCAGGTCGTGGAGACCGCCCTGGAAGTGACCGGCTACGCCCTCGGCGACCGCTGACCCGCCCTGGGCGGCCCGCCATGACCGTCACCACCGTCCACGCCGGGACGGCCGCCGACCCCTGGCCGGTCCCGCAGTTCACCGAACGGCTGCGCGCCGTCACCGCCGACCGCTACCACGACCGGCACCCCTTCAACCTGCGTATGCACCGGGGTGAGCTGACCCCGGCCGAACTGCGCCGCTGGATCGCCAACCGCTTCCACTACCAGCGGCACATCCCCGTCAAGGACGCCCTGATCCTCGCCAAGCTCGACGGGCCCGCGCTGCGCCGCGCCTGGCTGCGCCGCATCCGCGACCACGACGGCAGCGCCGACGGCGAGGGCGGCATCGAACGCTGGCTGCGCCTCGGCGAGGCCGCCGGTCTCACCCGCGACCAACTGTGGGACAGCTCCCGGGTGCTGCCCGGGGTGCGGCTGGCGGTCGAGGGGTACGTCACCTTCTGCCGCCTGCGCCCCGCCCTGGACGCGGTCGCCGCCTCCCTCACGGAACTGTCCGCACCCGGCCTGATGCGCACCCGCATCACCGCCCTCGAACGCCACTACCCATGGCTCGACCCGGCCGGCCTCGACTACTTCCGCACCCGCGTCGACCAGGGCGCCCGGGACGGTGAGGAGGCCCTCGCCCTGGTCCTGGCCTGGGCCCGCACCCGCGAGCAACAGCACCGCGCCGTCACCGCGCTCGCCTACAAGTGCGAGGTGCTGTGGGCCCTGCTCGACGCCGTGGACCGGGGGGACACCCGGGACTGGGGCGATTCCGGGGACTGGGGCGGCGCTCGGGACCCAGCCGGCGCCGATGACTGGATCGGCGCCCGGGACTCAGCCGGCGCCGGGGGCTGGGCCGACGCTCGGGACCAGGGCGACTCCCGGGACCGGGCCGAGGTCCGGGACCCAGCCGAGGCGCGGGACCGGGCCGTCGGGTCGGGCGGAGGTGGGGCATGACCTGGCGGCCCTCCCTCGCCCGCGCGGTCGTACTGCGTCACGACCGGGTGCGCGGCACCGATCTGTTGCTGGTGCCCGAGCGCGTGGTCGTGCTGCACGGCCGGGCGGGCGAGGTGCTCCGGCGGTGCGACGGCAACCGGGCGGTGGCGGAGATCGTCGCCGAGTTGGCGGAGGCGTTCCCGGACGCTCCGGTCGTCGCCGAAGTCCCGGAGTTCCTCGGGGCGTTGCAGAGGGAGGGGTGGCTGAGATGACCACCGCGGAGAACACCACGGCGACCACCGCGGAGCCCGGCACACCGGCCGCCGCGGAGCCGCCCTGGGCCCTGCTCGCCGAGCTCACGCATTCCTGTCCGCTGCGCTGCGGCTACTGCTCGAACCCTGTCCGACTGATCAGTCGGTCAGCCGAGCTGGACACCGGGGAGTGGTCGGAGGTGTTCCGGCAGGCCGGTGAACTGGGCGCCGTCCAGACCCATCTGTCCGGCGGCGAGCCGCTGCTCAGGCGTGATCTGCCCGAACTGGTCGCCGCCGCCGACACCGCCGGCCTCTACACCCAGCTCGTCACCAGCGGCATCGGGCTCAGCGAGCGGCGGCTGGCCGGGCTGGTCGGCGCCGGACTGCGCAGTGTCCAGCTGTCCGTACAGCACGCGGAGCCGACGGCCGCCGAACGCATCGCCGGCGCCCGCTCGTTCGCGGCCAAGGAACGCGCGGCCCGGCTGATCCGGGCGTCGGGTCTGCCCTTCGGGCTGAACGTCGTGCTGCACCGGGGCAGCCTGGACGCCGTCGACGACCTGATCGCGCTCGGCGTGAACTGGGGCGCGGACCGGATCGAGCTGGCCAACACCCAGTACCACGGCTGGGCGGCCCGCAACCGCGCCGCGCTGCTGCCGCTGCCCGGGCAGGTGGAACGGGCCCGGGAGACGGTCCTGCGCTGGCGCGCACGCCTGGGCGAACCGGAGCTGATCTGGGTCGCCCCCGATCTCCTCACCGGTACCGCGAAGCCCTGCATGGGCGGCTGGGGCCGGATCTCCCTCACCGTGACCCCCGACGGCACGGTCCTGCCCTGCCCGGCCGCGGCCACCCTGCCCGGTCTGGACCCGCCGAACGTACGGGAGCACCGACTCGCCTGGATCTGGCGGGAGTCGAAGGCCTTCAACGCCTACCGGGGCGAGGCGTGGATGCGCGAACCCTGCCGCGGCTGTGCCCTGCGCGCCACCGACTTCGGCGGCTGCCGCTGCCAGGCGTACGCGCTGACGGGGGACGCCCGCAACACCGACCCGGCCTGCCGCCACGCCCCCGGCCACCACCTCGTACCCCTGCGGCGGACTTCCGCCGCCACCGTACCCAGAGAGGACCCCGGAGGAGCCGCCGGAGAAGCCGCCGGAGGAGTCCCCGGAGAAGCCCACAGAGAAGCCCCCGGAGAAGGAGGACCATGAAACGCCTGCGAGCCGCCGTCGCGGCCGTCGCGCTCACCACCGCCACCCTGGCCGCGCTCCCCGCGACCGTACCCCCGCCCGCCGTCGCGGCCACCGCACCCGCCGCGACCAGACCGGCCGCCGCCCCCGACTGGTCCACCGCGGTCGTCGACTCCACGATGGCCCGCTACACCCCGGTCACCATCGGGGGCTGGTCCTACCCGGTCGGCCTCTACCTGTACGGCCAGTACCTCACCTACCGGCGCACCCACGACCCCCGCTATCTCACCTACATCAAGAGTTACGTGGACCGGTTCGTGAAGAGCGACGGATCGATCGACCAGTCCTTCAACAGCCTGGACAGCATGCAGGCGGGCCGGCTCCTGGTGATCCTGCACCACGAGACGGGCCAGGACCGCTACCGCAAGGCGGCCCAGAAGATCCGCGACCGCCTGAACACCTACCCGCGCACCAGCGACGGCGGTTTCTGGCACGCCGACAACTCCAGCCGCGCGCACCAGCTGTGGGCGGACGGCGTCTACATGGTGAACCCGTTCCTCGTCGAGTACGGCAAGGAGTTCGGGGACAGCGCGTACACGGACGACGAGGCGGCCAAGCAGCTCGCCGTCTACGGCGGCCACCTCCAGGTCGCGAACGGACTGCTCAAGCACGCCTACGACGAGTCGAAGACCGCGAGCTGGGCGGATCCGGGGACAGGGCTCGCGCCCGAGCACTGGTGCCGTGCCGTCGGCTGGTACGCGATGGCGATCGTCAACGTGCTGGACGCCGTCCCCGCGAACCAGCCCCGGCGCCCCCAACTCCTCTCCATCTTCCGCAAGTTGGCGGCCGGCCTGGAGAAGTACCAGGACCCGGCGACCGGACGCTGGTTCCAGGTGATCGACAAGGGCGGCCGCAGCGACAACTGGACCGAGACGTCCTGCTCCAGCATGTTCACCTACGCCCTCTCGCGCGGCGCCCAGCAGCACTATCTCGACCCGCACTACGCGGATGTCGCCCGCCGCGGCTACCAGGGCGTGCTCGCGCAGCTGTCGGTCGGTCCGGACGGCCGCACCGACCTCGCCGACATCTCCGTCGGCACCAACGTCGGCGACTACGCGTACTACGTCGCCCGCACCCGGGCCGTCAACGACTTCCACGGCCTCGGGGCCTTCCTGATCATGAACGAGCAACTGCGAGGAGATTCAGTGTCATGAGCACAACATCCCGAAGGGCGGTTCTCGGGGCCGCGCTCGCCGGTGCCGCGGGAGCGGCCGTCGGTCTGCCCGCGACCACCGCACACGCCGCGTCCTGGCAGCTCAAGTGGCAGCCGTCGGCGAGCAGCGACGGACTCGGCGCCTTCGAGACCGTCGAGGACGACCGCGCCGACTCCCACCCCGCCGGGCACCCGCACATCTTCGCCACGGGCAACAACTGGCGCTTCAACATGCACACGGTCGACCGCGACACCTCGACCGACCGCCAGCGCCAGGAGGTCACCGGCCTGCGCACGAGTTCCAGCAGCTACCTCAAGTGGAACGAGGGCCAGACCTGGCGGGTCACCTACTCGATGTACATCCCGAGCTCGCTGAAGGCGACCACCACCTTCACGCACATCATGCAGATGAAGCAGCCCGGCAGCGGCACCTCGCCGATCGTCGTGCAGTCCCTGCGGCGGGTGAACGGCAAGCAGACCATCGAACTGAAGCTGGCGATCGACGACATCCTCGTCGGCCGCACGGACCTGGACCCGCTGCACGACACCTGGACCGACGTGGACTTCCAGATCAAGGTCGGCAACGGCTCGGCGGGTTCGGTCCGCTGGATCCTCAAGTCCGGCGGCTCGACCGTGATCGACGCCTCCAAGACCGGCGTCGACACCTTCCTGGCCGACCGGGTCCGCCCGAAGTGGGGCATCTACCGCTCCCTGGGCGACACCTCGGGCTCCTTGCAGGACACCTATCTCCTGCTGACCGATCTCCGCGGCTACCAGCTGGTGTGAGGAACCGTCACATGAAACCCCCCACAGCTCCACGGCACCGGGCCGCCGCGATCGTGCTGTTCGTCGTGGCCGTCGTCCTCGGGCTCTCCCATCCCGCGGCCCTCGCGGCCCCGCCCGCCGCGCCGCACCCCGCCGCCGTCTTCGACGTGCGTGACTACGGCGCCAAGGGCGACGGCTCCGCCAACGACTCCCCGGCCATCGACAAGGCCGTCACGGCGGCGAGCGCGGCGGGCGGCGGCACGGTCCGCTTCACCGCCGGCACCTACAAGTCCAAGAACACCATCCACATGAAGAGCCATGTGACGCTGCAGCTCGACAAGGGCGCCACCCTCCAGGGCTCCAGCGCCGACACCTACGACAAGGCCGAGTCCAACCCGTACGACGCCTACCAGGACTACGGCCACAGCCACTTCCACGACGCGATGATCTACGGCGACAAGCTCACCGACATCGGGTTCGTCGGGCAGGGCGTCATCGACGGCGCCGGCAACCTGATCACCGGCAACCCGAAGACCGGCGAGGCCGACAAGATCATCTCGCTGACGAGGTGCGACGGCCTCCGGATCGGCGACGGTCTGACGCTTCGCCGGGGCGGTCACTTCGCGGCCCTGATCAACGGCTGCAACAACGTGACGTCCGACCACCTGACCATCGACACCGCGAGCGACCGCGACGGCTGGAACGTCATCTCCACGACGAACGCCACGATCACCAACGCCACGATCCACGCCAACGACGACGCCCTGGTCTTCAAGAGCGACTACGCGCTCGGCGCGAAGCTCCCCAACGGGCATGTCCGGGTGAGCGGTTCGACACTCGGCGCGAAGTGCTGCAACGCCCTGATGTTCGGCTCCGAGACCTGCGGAGACTTCTCGGACTACCAGTTCGAGAACATCCGTATCGACGGCGCCGAGAAGTCGGGCCTCGGCATGGTCTCGATGGACGGCGCGAAGATCTCCGACGTCCACTACCGCGACATCACGATGACCAACGTCCACTCGCCGATCATGGAGAAGATCGGGACGAGGAAACGCTGCGGGAACAGTCCCGGCGTCGGATCGATCAGTGACGTCACGTACGACAACATCACCGCCACCGGCAACAGCCCCTCCTTCAGCCCGACCCTGTGGGGCGAGAGCGGCCACCGCATCAGCGGGGTGACCTTCGACCACGTCAACATCACCGTCCCCGGCGGCAACGGCACCATGTCCACCGGCGTGCCCAGCAACGACCCGAACGACTACAACCCCAAGGCCATCGGCACCCGGCCCGCCTACGGCTGGTACCTGCACAACGCCGACCACGTGCAATTCACCGACAGCAGCGTGAAGTTCGCCGCGGACGACGGGCGGCCCGCGGTCATCGCCAACGCGGTCAGCGACCTCCGCCTCACCCGGTTCACCGCGCAGAAGGGCGGCGACTCCCCGTACGACATCGGCCTCCAGGACGTCACCGGAGCCTGCCTGACGGACAGTCACAACACCTCCGGCGGTGCACTGCGCGTCTCCGGCAGCCAGGACTGCGCGGCGGCCGCGCGGCCGTTGGACCTGGAGAACCCCCGCCAGGACTTCCTCCGCAACTCCGTCGGCGGCCTCTTCCTGCACTGGGGCCTGCGCACCGCCCCCGCCCACACCAGCTGCACCGCCTGGGAGAACGACGTCACCAGCGGCGGCTGGACCCCCGACTACTGGGTGAACGAGGCCCAGAAGCTGCACACCCAGTACCTGGTCCTCGCCACCTTCCACAGCCGCCTCGGCTACGCCCGCCCCTGGCCCTCGAAGATCCCCGGGTCCTGCTCGACCAAGCGGGACTTCCTCGGCGAGCTGATCACCGCCGCCAAGGCCAAGGGCATGAAGGTCATCCTCTACATGACCAACGACCCCCAGTGGCACGACGAGGGCGGCCATGAGTGGCTCGACTCGGCCGCCTACTCCGCCTACAAGGGCAAGAACGTCGACCTGACCACCAACGACGGCTTCGGGCAGTTCAGTTACGACAACTTCTTCGAGGTCATGGACCGCTATCCCGACCTCGGCGGCTTCTGGATCGACAACGACAACGCGTACTGGGAGAGCCACGACCTCTACCAGCAGATCTACCAGAAGCGCCCGGACTACACGCTCAGCAACAACAACGAAGACACGCCGATCATGGACATGATCAGCAATGAGCAGAAGACGGGCATGACCCCGGCCTACGACTACCCCCAGGCCGTCTACACCGCCCAACCCCGCCTCACCGAGGCGGACTTCAAGCTGCCGTCGACCGGCGCCTGGTGGTACGACGGCTCGGACCCGACCGTCGACCGCGCGCTCACCCTCGGTCGGCTCGTCACCAACGCCGGTTCCTCGGTGAAGGCCCTGATGGCGGAGACCGCCCAGGTCAACGGCAAGTTCCCGAGCAACCAGGCCGCCTTCAACACCTTCGCGAACAGCTACCTCGAC
The DNA here is from genome assembly GCF_040652235.1 of Streptomyces sp. NPDC048277. Classification (NCBI taxonomy): domain Bacteria; kingdom Bacillati; phylum Actinomycetota; class Actinomycetes; order Kitasatosporales; family Streptomycetaceae; genus Streptomyces; species Streptomyces sp. NPDC048277. The sequence goes on along the minus strand of NZ_JBEZLQ010000026.1, from coordinate 82,944 downwards.
CCCATCTGGGAGTCCCTGCATGGCACCGAGGGCGGCGGCTATATGTACGGCGGCCTCAAACCCGGCTACTGGAACGACGGCGCCCACGGCGTGACCACCGTCGCCAAGTCCGACCCGAACCGCCAGTACATCCACGTCCTGACCCCGCCCAGCACCAGCACCCTGCGCATCCGCGACAACGGCTACCGCATCGCCTCCGTCACCAACCTGCGTACGGGCAAGGCGGTTTCGTGGTCGCAGTCCGGTGGCGTGCTGACCCTGACCGGGCTCGGCGACTGGGACCCGTACGACACCGTCTTCAAGGTCACCACCGCCGGCCGCCAGGGCATCCTCACCGGCGTCAAGGTGACCGCGAGCGCCGCCGCGAGCGGACACGCCGGCTCGGCCGCCGGTGACGGCGACTACCTCACCTACTGGGACAACAACAAGACGCTGCCCGTGAACCTCACCTTCGACCTCGGCTCGGCCAAGAAGGTGCAGTACCTCGGGCTCAACCAGCGCGAGGACTCCGTCGCCTACGCCCGCTCGGACACCGAGCAGTCGGCGCGGATCAAGGACTACAAGGTGTACGTCAGCGACGACGGCACGAACTGGGGAAGCCCGGTCAAGACCGGACAGCTGCCCAGCCGCCGCGGCATCCAGGGCATCGACCTCACCGCCGCCACCGCCCGCTACGTCCGCCTCGAAGTCGACACCACCTGGGCCGCCTCCACCGACACCACCCGCTACAAGCGGCTGCGGATCGACGAGGCGTGGATCGGGACGTCGTACGCCACACCCGCGAACGGGGGACAGAAGTGAAACGCGTCAGATCGCTCACGGCCGCGGTGGCCGGTCTGCTCGTGACGGCCGCCGTGCCGCTCCTGAGCAGCGCCGCCCAGCCGGCCGCCGCCTCCGACAACGGCCAGTCGGCCCGCCCCGCCATGGGCTGGAGCAGCTGGAGCTTCGTACGCCGCCAGCCGACCGAGGCGAAGATCGAGGCCCAGGCCGACGCACTGGCCTCCAGCGGCCTGAAGAACCACGGCTTCGTGTACGTCAACCTCGACGACTTCTGGCAGAAGTGCGACGACAACGGCTTCGTCGTGGACTCCTACGGCCGCTGGACCGCCGACACCGCCAAGTTCCCCGACGGCATCAAGGCGGTCGCCGACTACGTCCACTCCAAGGGCCTGAAGTTCGGCTTCTACGTCACACCCGGCATCGCGAAGAACGCGGTCCTGAAGAACACGCCGATCGAGGGCACGTCGTACCACGCGAAGGACATCGCGGACACCTCGAAGACGGAGAAGAACTACAACTGCAAGAACATGTACTACATCGACTACGGGAAGCCCGGCGCGCAGGAGTTCGTCAACTCCTGGGCGAAGCAGTTCGCTTCCTGGGGCGTCGACTATCTCAAGATCGACGGCGTGGGCAGCCAGGACGTGTCCGACGTCCAGGCCTGGGACAAGGCGCTGCGGGCGAGCGGACGGCCCATCAATTTCGCCCTCTCCAACAACCTTCCGATCGCCGATGCCACCACATGGCGCGGGCTCGCCAACAGCTGGCGCACCCAGGGCGATGTGGAGTGCTACTGCGGGCCCGGCGACAACGGCAGCGGCTATCCGCTGACCGACTGGTCCCATGTCTCCAAGCGGTTCGACTCGGCCGCCTCCTGGCAGCCGTACGCCGGTCCCGGCGGCTGGAACGACCTGGACTCGCTGGAGCTCGGCAACGGCGACCAGGTGGGTCTCACGGCCGACCAGCGCCGCTCCCACTTCACGCTGTGGTCGATGGCGGCGGCCCCGCTGCTGCTCGGCACCGACCTCACCCACCTCGACACCGTCGACAAGGCCATGCTCACCAACGACCGGCTGATCGGCGTCGACCAGGACGGGGTGGCCGCGAAGCGGATCGTGAACAGCGGGGTCCAGCAGGTGTGGAGCAAGAAGGAGAGCGACGGCCAGTACGTCGTGGCCCTCTTCAACACCGGGACCTCCGGCAACTCCACGGTGAGCGTGGACTGGTCCCAGGCCGGCTTCACCGGCTCCGGCGATGTGACCGACCTGTGGTCCGGCTCCCACAAGGGCGTGATCGCCAACTCCTACAGCGCCACCCTGCGCCCGGGCGAGACCCGCCTGATCCGCGTCAAGCCCGTGAACTCCGTGAAGCTCGCGGCCGCTTCACCGGGCTTCGCCGTCGCCCCCTACGAGTACCTGGGCTGGGGCAGCCCGCAGAACCCGACGTCGGTGATGTCGGCGACCGGCGTCAAGTGGTTCACCCTCGCCTTCGTCCTCTCCGACGGCACCTGCAACCCCAAGTGGGACGGCTCGCGTCCGCTCACGGGCGGCGACGACCAGGCGAAGATCAACGCGATCCGGGCGGCCGGCGGGGACGTGGTCGTGTCCGTCGGCGGCTGGAGCGGCGACAAGCTCGGCGAGAAGTGCTCCAGCGCCTCGGCGCTCGCGGGCGCCTACCAGAAGGTGATCAGCGCCTACAAGCTGAAGGCCCTCGACATCGACATCGAGAACACCGAGTGGTCGAACGCGACCGTACGGCAGCGGGTCGTCGACGCGCTGAAGACGGTGAAGGCGAACAATCCGGGCCTGAAGACGGTCATCACCTTCGGGACCACCACCAGCGGCCCCGACTCCACCGGCGCCGACATGATCAAGCGGGCCGCCGACTCCGGTCTGGCGAACGACGTCTGGTGCATCATGCCGTTCGACTTCGGCGGCGGTTCCACGAACATGGGGACCCTCACCACCCAGGCCATGGAGGGGCTCAAGGCCAAGGTCAAGTCGGCCTACGGCTACAGCGACGCCACCGCCTACGCCCACATCGGGCTGTCGTCGATGAACGGGAAGACCGACGACTCCGGTGAACGGGTCCGCGTCGCCGACTTCAAGACCATGCTCGGCTACGCCCAGCAGCACCACATCGGGCGCCTCACCTACTGGGCCGTCAACCGCGACCGGGCCTGCGGCTCGGGCACCGACGGCGACGCCTGCAGCGGTGTGTCGCAGCAGCCGTACGACTACCTCAAGGTCTTCGCCCAGTACACGGGCTGACAGGGAGCAACCCCCATGAATCTCAGGAGAGTTCTGCCCTACGGCCTGGCCGCGGCGCTCGCGCTGCCGCTGGCCGGCCTGAGCCAGGGCACCGCCCTCGCGGCCACCGACTACCAGGCCGAGGACGCCACCATCTCGCAGGGCACGGTCGCCACCAACCACACCGGCTACACGGGCACCGGCTTCGTCGACTACACCAACATCAAGGGTTCGTACGTGGAGTTCGCGGTGAGCGCGGCCTCGGCCGGCACCTCGTCCCTCACCCTGCGCTTCGCCAACGGCACCGCCACCGACCGCCCGATGGACATCTCCGTCAACGGCACGGTCGTCGCCTCCGCGGTCTCCTTCCCGGCCACCGCCGACTGGAACACGTGGGTGACCAAGTCGGTCAACGTGCCGCTGACCGCGGGCACCAACAAGATCCGGGCGACCGCCACCACCGCCGACGGCGGGCCCAACCTCGACCGGATCAGCGTCGGAGCGGCGGCCGACACCCAGGCCCCCACCCGGCCCGGCCAGCCGTCCTGCTCCGACATCGGCGAGAACGGCCTCACCCTGAACTGGGGCGCGGCCACGGACGACGTGGGCGTGGCGGCGTACGACCTCTACGAGCACGGCAACAAGTTCGCCGAGGCGGCGGGGAGTTCGACGTCGAAGACCCTCACCGGGCTCACCCCGAACACCACCTACGACCTGACCGTGATCGCCCGTGACGCGGCCGGCAACACCTCGCCGGCCAGTCCCGTCGTCGACTGCACGACGAAACCGAGCAGCGACACCACACCGCCGACCGCACCCGGTGCCCTGTCCGCGGCCGGCATCACCGCGAACACGGTCGACCTCAGCTGGGGCGCGTCCACCGACGACCGCGCGGTGACCGCGTACGACGTCCGCAGCGGGGACACCGTCTACAAGACGGTCACCGACGGCACGGCCACCACCCTCACCGGCCTCGCCTGCGACAGCCCCTACACACTGGACGTCGTCGCCCGGGACGCGGCCGGGAACGTCTCCGCGCCGAGCAACACCGTCACCTTCACCACCAAGGCCTGTGCCACCGACGGCGGGGTCCCGTCCTCCATCGCCACGCTCTCCAGCGGCTGGACGATCCCCTGGGGCACCTACTGGATGCCCGACGGCAAGACCGCGCTGGTCACCGAGCGGGACGACTTCAAGGTCTGGAAGGTGACCAAGGACGGCACCCGGACCCAGGTGGGGACCGTGCCGAACGCCGTCACCACCAACGGCGAGGGCGGGCTGCTCGGGGTCGCCGTCGACCCCAAGTGGGAGACCAACCACTACGTCTACTTCATGCACACCGCGGACGAGGGCAACCGGGTCGTCCGCATGACCTACGACGGCACCAAGCTCAGCGACTACAAGATCCTGCTCCAGGGCATCAAGAAGAACCGCTACCACAACGGCGGACGGCTCCTCTTCGGTCCCGACGGCTATCTCTACGTCTCGACAGGGGAGGCCCAGACCCCCGATCTCGCCCAGGACAAGAACTCCCTCAACGGCAAGATCCTGCGCATGACGACGGACGGCAAGCCGGCCCCCGGCAACCCGTTCGGCAACTACGTCTACAGCTACGGCCACCGCAACCCGCAGGGCCTCGCCTTCGACCGCAGCGGGCGGCTGTGGGAGGCCGAGTTCGGCAACAGCTCCAAGGACGAGCTGAACCTCATCAAGCCGGGCGCCGACTACGGCTGGCCGACCTGCGAGGGCACCTGCTCGGTCGCGGGGATGACCAACCCCAAGGCCACCTGGAACGTCTCCGAGGCCTCCCCGAGCGGCATCGCCATCGTCCGCAACGTCGTCTACATGGCGTCCCTGCGCGGCGAACGGCTGTGGCGGATCCCGATCAACGGCAACAACGAGAGCGTGGGCACCCCGACGGCGTACTACGTCGGCACCTACGGGCGGCTGCGGACCGTGACCAAGGTGCCGGGCGCCGACCAGCTGTGGCTGTCCACCACCAACTGCGACAACAACGGCAACCAGCCCGACGGATCCGACAAGCTCTTCCGGATCGACATCAGCTGACGGCCCGTCAGGCGCGGTACAGGGCCTCGACCTCGTTGGCGTAGGCGTTCTCGATCGCCTTGCGCTTCAGCTTCAACGACGGGGTCAGCAGCCCGTGTTCCTCGGTGAACGGCTGCGCGAGGATACGGAACGTACGGATCGACTCGGCCTGTGAGACCAGGGTGTTGGCGGCCACCACCGCCCGCCGCACCTCGGTCTCCAGGTCGGCGTCGCGCACCAGCTGGGCCGCGGACATCTGGGGCTTGCCGCGCATGGTCAGCCAGTGCTCGACCGCCTCGGTGTCCAGGGTGACCAGGGCGGCGATGTAGGGGCGGTCGTTGCCGACGACGATGCACTGGTTGACCAGCGGATGGTCGCGGACCCGCTCCTCCAGGACACCGGGGGAGACGCTCTTGCCGCCGGAGGTCACCAGGATCTCCTTCTTGCGGCCCGTGATGGTCAGATAGCCGTCCTCGTCCAGCGAGCCCAGGTCGCCGGTGGCCAGCCAGCCGTCGTGCAGGGTGGCGTCGGTGGCCTTCTGGTTGTTGAGGTAGCCCTGGAAGACGTTGCCGCCGTTCAGCCAGATCTCCCCGTCGTCCGCGATGTGCACGGTGGTGCCGGGGATGGCCTGGCCGACCGTGCCGTACCGGGTGCGCTCGGGCGGGTTGGCGGTCGCGGCGGCCGTCGACTCGGTCAGGCCGTAGCCCTCGTAGATGTGCACCCCCGCGCCGGCGAAGAACAGGCCGAGCCTGCGGTCCATCCCCGAGCCGCCGGACATGGCGTTGCGGATCCGGCCGCCCATCGCCGAGCGGACCTTGGAGTAGACGAGCTTGTCGAAGAGCTGGTGCTGCATCCGCAGCCCGGCCGACGGCCCGGGACCGGTGCCCCACGCCTTCGCCTCGACCGCGTCCGCGTACTTCACCGCGATCTCGACCGCCTTCTCGAACGGCCCGCCCTTGCCCTCCTTCTCCGCCTTCCGCCGGGCCGCGTTGAACACCTTCTCGAAGATGTACGGCACGGCCAGGATGAACGTCGGCCGGAACGCGGCCAGATCGGGCAGCAGCGCGGCCGCGTGCAGCTGCGGCTGGTGACCGAAGCGGACGCCGTGCCGGATCGCGGCCACCTCCACCATGCGCCCGAAGACATGCGCGAGCGGCAGGAAGAGGAGAGTGGAGACCTCCTCGCCCTTCTTGGCGCGGAACACCGACTCCCAGCGCGCCACGACCGTGTCCGCCTCGAACGCGAAGTTGCCGTGCGACAGCACACAGCCCTTCGGGCGGCCCGTGGTGCCGGAGGTGTAGATGATCGTGGCGACCGAGTCGGGGGTGACCGCCTGCCGGTGCCGGTGCACGATCTCGTCGTCGAGGTGGGCGCCGGCGTCGTAGAGCTCCTGCACCGCGTCCGAGTCCAGCTGCCAGAGCTGGCGCAGTTGCGGCAGCCGGTCGATGACGGTGGCGATCGTCATCGCGTGGTCCTCGTGCTCCACGATCGCGGCCGTGCACTCGGCGTCGTACAGCATCCAGAAGCACTGCTCGGCCGACGAGGTCGGGTAGACCGGCACCACCTGGGCGCCGATCGTCCACAGCGCGAAGTCGAAGAGGGTCCACTCGTAGCGGGTGCGGGACATGATCGCGACCCGGTCGCCGAAGCGGACGCCCCGTGCGAGGAGCCCCTTGGCGAGGGCCAGGACCTCGTCGCGGAACTCGGCCGAGGTCACGTCACGCCAGTGGCCGAGCTCGTCCTTGCGGCCCAGGGCGATGTGCAGCGGGTCCGTCTGGGCATGCTCGAACACACAGTCGGCCAGGCCGCCCACCGGCGGCGCCGACGCCAACGGCGGGTTGGTGAACTCGCGCAAACCCCGCTCCCCGCTTCTCGCTCCACAGTGACGGTCGTGACGCTCCGCAGCACAGCGCCGTGAAAGCTACCCCACCGGAAGACCGTTCGGGAGGGGGTGCGAAAACGAGCATTGCTCTCGTATGGTCCCGCCCGCGTCCGGAAAATACGCTCACATGGGGAAGGGTCGGACAGAATCCTTACGGTTCAGTAGGTTTCGGCTCCGTAATCTCCACTGAATCTGTACGACCCGATTACCGCCCCCATCTGGTTACCGACCGGTCAGATGCCCGGCACCGAAGTGCTCTCTGAAGACAGCGCCGCCGTGGCCGATTTCGTCACTCCGCGCGCACCCGTAGTGCGGGCGATCAGGGTGAGCAATCATGGTGACCCGGTGAAATCCGACGGGGGGCGTCATGCTGGAGCTGGAATCCGACACATTGGATCAGCTGGACGTGCAGCTGCTCTGCGCGCTCGAGGTCGACGGCCGTGCCTCCTTCAGCCGGATCGCCGCCGTGCTCGGCGTCTCCGACCAGACGATCGCCCGCCGCTACCGGCGGCTGTGCGCCGAGGCCGGACTGCGGGTCGTCGCGGTCCGCGACGCCGACCGGCTGGGCCAGGACCAGTGGATGCTCCGGCTGCGCTGCGCACCCGACAGCGCCACCGTGATCGCCGACGCGCTCGCCAAACGCCCCGACACCGCCTGGATCGGACTGGCCTCCGGCGGCACGGAGATCGTCTGCATGACCCGGCCGCGCCATCCGGGCGACCACGACGACCTGCTCCTCGGCAAGCTTCCGCGCACGCCGAGCGTGGTGGAGATCCGGGCGCAGCAGCTGCTGCACCGGTTCTACGGCGGGCCGAACGGGTGGGTCCAGAAGTTCCGCGCGCTGTCCCAGGAGCAGGTCGCCGCGCTGCGGCCGCCGTCGCCGGAGGGCGACGGACCTGCGCGGCTGGAGCCCGAGGACGCGCCGTTGCTCGCCGCGCTGGAACGGGACGGCCGGGCGACCTACCCGGAGCTGCAGCGGGCGACGGGGCGGTCCGAGTCGTCGGTCAAGCGGCGGCTGGCCGCGCTGATCGCCTCCGGGGCGGTGTACATCGATGTCGAGTACCGGTCCGAGGTGCTGGGCTATCCCATGACCGCGCTGCTGTGGATCACCACGGCGCCCGCCGCGATGCACTCCGTGGGGGAGGCGCTGGCGGGGCACGAGGAGGTGGCGTTCGCCGCGGCCACCGCCGGGCCGTCCCATGTCGTCGTGACGGCGGTCCTTCGGGACACGGCCGGTCTGTACGGGTACCTGAGCGGGCCGGTGGGGCGGCTGGACGGGGTGCAGCATGTGGAGGCGATGCCGTTTTTGCGGAGGGTGAAGCAGCTGACGTATCAGGGGTCGCGTTGAACACTGCGGCCGGTGGGGGCTGGTCGCGCCCACGCGGCGGTAGCCGCACATCGATTCAGCCCCGCGCCCCTGCGGGGCGCAACTGCTCGCCTCCTTTCAGGATCGCCGCCGTCAGTGCGTCCGCCGCCGTCTGCGCCGGTGACCGTCTCGGGCCGTGTACGAGGACGAAGTCGACCTTGCCCAACTCCGGCAGGCCCGCCCGGTCCGGGACCCGGAACAGGCCCGGTGGGATCAGGCCCCTTGAGTGGGCCATCACTCCCAGGCCCGCCCTCGCCGCCGCGATCAGGCCGTTGAGGCTGCCGCTCGTGCAGACGATGCGCCAGTCGCGGCCCTGGCGTTCCAGCGCCTCCAGGGCCAGGGCGCGGGTGATGCCCGGCGGGGGATAGACGATCAGCGGGACCGGGCGGGCGGCGTCCAGGCGGAGCCGTTCCGCTCCGATCCAGACCAGGTCGTCGTGCCAGACCAGCTCGCCCAGCGGGTCCTCCGCGCGCCGCTTGGCCAGCACCAGGTCCAGCTTTCCGGCGGCCAGCTGCTCGTGCAGCGTGCCCGAGAGCTCCACCGTCAGTTCGAGGTCGACCTCAGGGTGGTCGTAGCGGAAGCCCTCCAGGATCTCCGGCAGCCGGGTGAGGACGAAGTCCTCCGACGCGCCGAAGCGGAGCCGGCCGCGCACCCGGGTGCCCGTGAAGAACGCCGCCGCCTGCTCGTGCACCTCCAGGATCCGGCGGGCGAACCCCAGCATCGCCTCGCCGTCCTCGGTCAGCTCCACGGAGTGCGTGTCGCGGGAGAACAGCTGGCGGCCGGCCGCGTCCTCCAGCCGGCGCACATGCTGGCTGACCGTCGACTGGCGCAGCCCCAGGCGGCGGGCGGCCTGGGTGAAGCTCAGCGTCTGGGCCACCGCCAGAAAGGTGCGCAGCTGGGAAGGGTCGTACACTCGAACATGTTATCGCGGAACGTGATGGCAGTCAGAGCGGTATACCGGATTCCCGATCACAGTGGTGAGGAGGACGATGGAGAGGGGCTCTCCGGGCCGGGTGGGCCCCGGCGAGAGCGCAGCAGGACCCCTGGCCCGACCGACCCCGACGATCCGCAAGTGGAGCACCGTGAAACGCCTGAGCCGGCCCAGTTGGCTGCCGATCGACCCGTACGTCCTGCTGCTGCTCGGGACGGTGTGTCTCGCCGCGCTCCTCCCGGCCCGGGGCACGGCCGCCGATGTGGCCTCCGGCGCCTCCACGGCCGCGATCGCCTTCCTGTTCTTCCTCTACGGCGCCCGCCTCTCCACCCGCGAGGCCGTCGACGGGCTGCGCCACTGGCGGCTCCATGTCACGGTCCTGGTCTGCACCTTCGTGGTCTTCCCGGTGCTCGGCCTGGCCGCCCGCGGACTCGTCCCGGTCCTGCTCACCCATCCGCTCTACCAGGGCTTCCTCTTTCTGGCCCTGGTCCCCTCGACCATCCAGTCGTCGATCGCCTTCACCTCGATCGCCCGGGGCAACGTGCCCGCGGCGATCTGCGCCGGCTCCTTCTCCTCCCTCGTCGGCATCGTCATCACCCCGCTGCTCGCCGCGGCCCTGCTCGGCAACAGCGGGGGCGGCTTCTCCGCCGACTCGATGGTCAAGATCGTGCTCCAGCTGCTGGTGCCGTTCGTCGCCGGACAGCTGCTGCGCCCCTGGATCGGGGGCTTCGTCACCCGGCACAAGAAGGTCCTCGGCCTGGTCGACCGCGGCTCGATCCTGCTGGTCGTCTACACCGCGTTCAGCGAGGGCATGGTCCGGGGCATCTGGCATCAGGTCAGCGCCGTCCGGCTGGGCGGACTCCTCGTGGTCGAGGCCGTCCTGCTCGCCGTGATGCTCCTGCTGACCTGGTACGGCGCCAAGGCGCTCGGTTTCGGCCGCGGGGACCGGATCGCCATCCAGTTCGCCGGGTCGAAGAAGTCACTCGCGTCCGGGCTGCCCATGGCCAGCGTCCTGTTCGGCGCCCATGCCTCACTGGCCGTGCTGCCGCTGATGCTCTTCCACCAGATGCAGCTCATGGTCTGCGCGGTCATCGCCAAGCGCCGCGCCCACGACCCGGAGGCCCAGGAAGAGGCCGTACCCCCGGTCACCCCCGTGGCGGAGTCACGGCCGGCCGTCGGCACCGGGACGCCCGGCCGCTGAGCCACGGGTCAGGGACGCAGCACGACCTTGCCCAGGTTGGCCCGCGACTCGATCACCGCGTGCGCCCGCGCCGCCTCCGCCAGCGGGAACTCCCCGTGCACGGCGGGCCGCACCGCACCTTCCGCGAACAGCCGCCACAGCTCCTGACGCCACTCCTCGTACAGCGCCGGCCGCTCGCGTGCGATCCGGGCCAGCTGGAAGCCGCTCACCGACTTCGCGCCGACCAGCAGGTCGTACGCCCGGACGGTCCCGCCGCCAGAGCTGTACGCCACCAGCCGGCCGCCCGGGGCCAGCGCGGCCACGGCCGGGGTGAGCAGGTCGCCGCCGACCGCGTCCAGGGCGTAGTCGGCCGGGGTGTCCCAGTCGTCGTCGGTGTACGTCACCACCGCGTCGGCGCCCAGGCCGCGGACGAAGGGCGCCTTCGCCGGGTCGGAGACGGCGCCCACGACACGGCCCGCTCCCCGGGTCCGGGCGAGCTGGACGGCCAGGTGGCCGACTCCGCTCGCCGCCGCCGTGACCAGGGCCGTCTCGCCCGGTTCGGGACGGGCCGCCGTCAGGGCGCCGAGGGCGACCAGGCCGCTGCGGACCAGGGCGACCGCGTCGACGGCGGACGCCGTGCCGGGGACGGGAGAGGCCATCGCCTCCTGCAGGAGGGCGAAGTCGGCATAGCCGTGGCCGAAGCACAGGCCCGTCACCCGGTCGCCGGTACGGAAACGGGTGACATCCGCGCCGACGGCCACCACCTCGCCGGCGATCTCGCCGCCCAGCGCTGTCGGCTCCGGCGCCTCGGTGACCTTGCGGACCACGGGCAGCGTGATCCCGACCGCCTCGCAGCGCACGAGCAGTTCACCGGGGCCGGGCCGGGGGGCGGGGACCTCCTCCAGGAACAGGGGGCCGCCGGTGGACTCGTACCGGACGCGACGCATCGCACCTCCGTGGAGCGAGAGATTCATTGGGAGTCCCAACGATAGAGCTTGGTCGTTGGGGAGTCCAATGATTTTTCGTTGGGAAGGCCAATGGAATCTTGGCTAGGCTGCCCCCATGGCCGAAGCCCCCCTCCTCGCGATCCGCTCCCTGCCCAGCTGGCTGCTCGGCCGGGCCGCCGCCCGTGGCCGGGCCCTCGTCGCCGAGGCGCTCGCGGAGCACGGCATGCGGATGTGGCACCACGTGGTGCTCTCCGCCGTACGCGACCTCGCCCCCGTCGCCCAGGCCGACCTCGGCCGGTCCGTCTCCCTCGACCCCAAGGACCTCGTCGGCGTCCTCAACGACCTCCAGGGGGCCGGGCTCGTCGTCCGCGCACCCGACCCCGCGGACCGTCGCAAGAACGCCGTGTCCCTCACGGACGAAGGGAGCCGCCTGCTCGCCCGCTGCGAGGAGGCGGCACGCGCGGCCAACGACACGCTGCTCGCCCCGCTGTCGGCCGCCGAACGCGACCAGTTCACGGGCCTGTTGATCCGGATTTCCGGTACGGACGGCTCATGACGGCTAACGTTCCGTCATGACCGCACCCCTGGCGCTCGATCCGACGCGCACCGCCCTCGTCCTCGTCGACCTGATGGACCGCATCGTCGCGCTGCCCCTGGAGCCCCGCAAGGGCACCGAAGTCCTGCAGACCGCCGAGGAGTTGGCCGCCGGCTTCCGCGCGGCCGGCGCACCCGTGGTGCTCGTCCGCGTGGAGCGGCCCTCCCTCGCGGAGCAGCCGCCGGGCAGCGGACTGGTCGCCGGACTCCTGCGGGACGGGGACGTGGAGATCGTCAAGCGCACCATCGGCGGCTTCCAGGGCACGGAGCTGGACGCCCGGCTCCGCGGGCTCGGCGTCACCCGGCTGGTGTTCGGCGGTATCGCCACCAACCTCGGCGTCGAGTCCACCGCCCGCGCCGCCGCCGACCTCGGCTACGACCTCGTCTTCGTCGAGGACGCCATGGCCGCCCTCACGGCCGCCGAGCACGAGGCCTCGGTCCGCCTGGACTTCCCGCGCCTCGGCACGGTCGTCAGCGCGGCCGGCGTACGCCTCACGCCCGCGTGACCGCTCAGACCAGCGTCCCGCCCCCGTCCACGACCACCACCGACCCGGTGCTGTAACCCCCGCGCATCAGGTACAGATACGCCTCCGCCACATCCGCCGGCTCGCCGACCCGCCCCACCGGCAGCGACTCGGCGGACGACCGGAACAGCCCCTCCCGGTCCGCCTCCGGCACCTCCCGCCACAGCTCGGTCCGCACCAGCCCCGGCGAGACCACATTGACCCGCACCGGCGCCAGCTCCACGGCCAGCGCCCGGGTCAGCGACTCCATCGCCCCGCACAACGCCGACGCGACACTCGAACCGGGCAGCGGCCGACGGCCCGCCGTGCCCGTGGTCAGCACCACCGACCCGCCCGGCCGGACCGACCCGGCGCCGTACTTCACCGCCGTGTACGCACCCCACAACCGCGTGTCCAGGAAGTCCCGGGCCCGTGCCACGCTCGTCTCGGCCACGCTCCCCAGCAGCAGCGCGTCACCCGCCGTGTACACCAGGTGGTCGTACGCGCCGACCCGCGCGAAGAAACCGCGGACCGCGTCCTCGTCCGACGCGTCCAGCACCTGCCCCTCGGCGCCCTCGGGCAGCACCTTCAGTGCCGCGTCCACGTTCTCCTGCCGGCGCGAGGCGACGACCACCTGCGCGCCCTCCCGTGCCGCGCCCCCGGCGACCGCGAGCCCGATGCCCGACGTGCCCCCGATGACCACGACACGCTGTCCCTGCAGACCCATGACCGATCCCTCTCCCAGCCGGTGTTCCGTCCCGTTCGGACGGTTCCAGCCTGCGGTCCGGCGACATCGGCCGTCCAAGACCTCTTCCGGTGGTGGCGATACCCTGAAGGCATCGCCACCGCCACCGCCATTGCCGGAAGGAGCCGCGGTCATGGACCTGGATCTGCGCAAGGTCCGCTACTTCGTGGCCGTCGCCGAACTCCTTCACTTCGGCCGGGCGGCCGAGCGGCTGCACATCGCGCAACCGGTGTTGAGCCGTCAGATCCGCGCGCTGGAGAAGGACTTGGGCGCCGAGCTGTTCGTCCGGGACAGCCACGGCGTGACCCTGACCGACGCCGGACACCAACTCCTCGACGACGCACGCCAGTTGCTGGCCCTCGCCGACGGCACCCGGCGTCGGGTCGCGCAGTCCGCGGGTGGCCGGCGGAGGCTGGTCGTCGGCTTCCGAGCCGGGGTCGTCGTCACCCACGCGCTACGCGCCTTCGCCGCCGCACACCCGGACGTCGAAGCGGCCGCCCGCCGCGTCGAGTGGGACGACCAGGAACAGCTGATCCTGGACGGCACCGTCGACATCGCCTATGTACGGCTGCCGGTCCGCGAGGACGGACTCGAACTGCGCCCCCTGTACAGCGAGCCCCGCGTGGCCATGCTCCCGGACCGGCACCGGCTCGCCGGGAAGCAGGAGATCGCCCTCGCCGACCTCGACGGCGAGCAGTGGCTGCGCTACAACGATCCCCGGCCCGGCGACCTGCCGCTGCGCACCATCGAGGAGAAGTTCGAGTGCGTGGCCGCCGGCACCGCCATCACGATGGTGCCCCGCTCGGCCGCCGAGCAGTACTCCCGCCCGGACATCGTCTACGTCCCGGTCACCGACGCCGAACCCGACCGGGTGCTCCTTGCCTGGGCGGCGGGCCGGCACTCCCCGCTGATCGCCGCGTTCGCCGAGGCCGCGGCGGCCGTCGCGGCACCCGACTGAGGCGGGGCCCCTGCGGCGCAGGGGGCGCTCCCCGCCGGTCGGGGCCCCGCCGCCGTGCCGCGGCGAGCCGTATCAGCCCTGGGCGGCCGCGGTCCGCAGGGCGATGCGGTCCTCGCCCGCGTACACGTTCATGTTGCTGCCCCGCAGGAAGCCGACCAGCGTCAGACCGGTCTCCACCGCCAGGTCCACCGCCAGCGAGGAGGGTGCCGAGACCGCCGCGAGGAGCGGGATGCCCGCCATCACGGCCTTCTGCGCCAGCTCGAAGGAGGCCCGCCCGGAGACCAGCAGGATGGTGCGGGACAACGGCAGGTCGCCGTTCTGCAGGGCCCTGCCGACCAGTTTGTCCACCGCGTTGTGCCGGCCGACGTCCTCGCGGATGTCCAGCAGCTCGCCGTCCTCCGTGAACAGGGCCGCCGCGTGCAGCCCCCCGGTCCGGTCGAACACCCGCTGCGACGCGCGGAGCCGGTCGGGGAGGCTCGCGAGCAGTTCGGGCTCCACCCGGACCGGGGGAGTGTCGGCTATCGGCCAGCGCGCCGTCGTACGCACCGCGTCGAGGCTCGCCTTGCCGCACAGCCCGCAGGACGAGGAGGTGTAGACGTTCCGCTCCAGGGTGAAGTCGGGCAGCTTGACGCCCGGCGTCGTCCGTACGTCGACGACGTTGTAGGTGTTGGAGCCGTCGACGGTGGCGCCCGCGCAGTAGACGATGTTCTGCAGATCGCCGGCCTCCGCCAGCACCCCCTCGCTCACCAGGAACCCGGCCGCCAGCGCGAAGTCGTCGCCGGGCGTGCGCATCGTGATGGCGAGGGGCTTCCCGTTGAGTCTGATCTCCAGCGGTTCCTCGGCGACGAGCGTGTCCGGCCGGGCGGAGACCGCTCCGTCGCGGATCCGGATGACCTTGCGTCGTTCCGTGACTCGTCCCATGTCCTGATCAGCCCCGGTTCTGTACGTGCTGGTAGCCGAAACGGCCCTTGATGCAGAGGTTGCCGTGGGTCACCGGGTTGTCGTGCGGCGAGGTGACCTTGACTATCTCATTGTCCTGCACGTGGAGCGTGAGGTTGCAGCCCACACCGCAGTACGCGCACACGGTCGTCGTCTCCGTCTGCCGCGACTCGTCCCAGGTACCCGCGGCCCGCATGTCGAACTCCGACTTGAACGACAGCGCCCCGGTGGGGCAGACCTCCACGCAGTTCCCGCAGTAGACACAGGCGGAGTCGGTCAGCGGGGCGTCGTGCTCGACCGCGATCCGGGCGTCGAAACCGCGCCCGGACACGGAGATCGCGAAACTGTTCTGCCACTGGTCGCCGCAGGCGTCCACGCACTTGTAGCAGAGGATGCACTTGCCGTAGTCGCGTACGTACAGATCGTTGTCGACCCTGGGCTGGTCGTCGAGGCGGGCCGCGGCGGGGCCGAAGCGGTCCGGCTTCGCCTCGTACTCCTTGAGCCACCCGGCGACCCGGGGCGTGGTCGAGAGATCCACCGAGGAGGCCAGCAGCTCCAGGACGATCTTCCGGCTGTGCCGGACACGTTCGGTGCCGGTCCGCACGACCATCCCCGGCTCGGCCTTCCGGGAGCAGGCGGGTACCAGGGTCCGGGCCCCCTCCACCTCGACCACGCACACCCGGCAGGCGTTCTTCGGGCGCAGGGTGTCGCCCTCGCACAGCGTCGGGACGTCCTTCCCGGCCGCCCGGCAGGCGTCCAGGATCGTCGAGCCCTCCGGGACCCGCGCCTCCTGCCCGTCGATCGTGAACTCCAGCAGCCGGCGCGGGATCCCCAGCGGTGTGACGGTCATTCGTACGCCCCCAGACGGTCGATGGCGGATTCCACGGCGTTCCACGCGGTCTGCCCGAGACCGCAGATCGAGGCGTCCCGCATCGCCCGGCCCACCTCGCGCAGCAGCGCGACGTCCCCGGCCGCCTCGGCCCCCGTGCGTGCGACGATCCGGTGCAGCGCCTCCTCCTGCCGGACCGTCCCGACCCGGCACGGCACGCACTGCCCACAGGACTCGTCCCGGAAGAACCGGGCTATCCGCAGCAGGAGCCGGGGAAGGGGCACGGTGTCGTCGAAGGCCATCACCACACCCGAGCCGAGCGTGGTGCCCGCCTCCCGGGTGCCCTCGAAGGTGAGGGGGACGGCGAGTTCGTCCGGCCGCACGAAGCCCCCCGCGGCTCCGCCGAGCAGCACCGCCCGCAACCCGCCGTGCACCGCCGCCAGTTGCAGGAGCTCACCGAGCGTGGCGCCGAAGGGGAGTTCGTAGATGCCGGGGCGGGCCACGCTCCCGGACACGCAGAAGAGCTTGGGGCCGGTGGACTTGGCGGTCCCGATCGCCGCGTACGCCGGGGCGCCCATGGTCAGGATCGGCAGGACGTTGACCAGCGTCTCCACGTTGTTCTCGACCGTCGGCTTCCCGAACAGCCCCTTCTCCACCGGGAACGGCGGCTTCGAGCGCGGCTCGCCCCGGTATCCCTCGATGGAGTTGAACAGGGCCGTCTCCTCACCGCAGATGTACGCCCCCGCGCCCCGCCGGATCTCGATGTCGAAGGCGAAGCCCTGACCGAGGACGTCGTCCCCGAGGAAGCCACGGGCGCGCGCCTGGTCGATCGCGTGCCGCATCCGCCGGATCGCCCGCGGATACTCGCCGCGGAGGTAGAGGAAGCCCCGGTGCGCGCCGATCGCATACGCCGCGATCGTCATCGCCTCCACCAGGGCGTACGGGTCGCCCTCCATGATCACGCGGTCCTTGAAGGTGCCCGGCTCCGATTCGTCGGCGTTGCAGACGAGGTAGTGCGGGCGGTCGGGCTGGGACGCCGTGGCCTGCCACTTCCGGCCGGTCGGGAAGGCGGCGCCGCCGCGCCCGACCAGACCGGAGTCCGTGACCTCCCGGATGACCCCGGCGGGGCCGAGGCCGAAGGCCCGGCGCAGGGCGGTGTAGCCGCCGTTCGCGCGGTAGTCGTCGAGGGAGGACGGGTCGACCACGCCCACCCGCCTCAACAGGGTCAGACCGTCCTGCCCGGCCTGGGGTACGGCCATCGCGGCCGGCGGTTCCTCCGGCGCCGAGTCCGGTGCGGTGGCCGCGAGGACGGCCGTTTCGACCGTCGCCGGGGCCGACACCGCCGTACGCACCGGATCACCGGCCCGGACGGCCAGGGCGGCCGGGGCGCGCTCGCACAGTCCGAGGCAGGGGCTGCGCTCGACGTGGACACCCCCGTCGAGGGCTTCCTCCACGCCGGCGCACAGGTCCGCGGCCCCGGCCGCCGTGCACGCCAGGTCGGTGCAGACGTGCAGAACGGTCGCCGGGCGGGGCTTGACGGAGAACATCGAGTAGAAGGTGGCGACGCCGTAGGCCTCCGCCGGGGGGACGGTCAGACGGCGGCACAGATAGTCGAGGGCGCCCTCGCTGATCCAGCCGATCCGGTCGTTGACGGCGTGCAGCCCCGGCAGCAGCAGGTCGCGGCGGTCCCGGGCCGCGCGGCCGCCGCGTGCCCACCGCAGATCCTGATCGGAACGGTCCGCGCCCTCCCAGGAGGACTCCGGAGGGCCCAACAGGGCGTCCACGGCGGCCCGTTCCTCGTCCGTCGGTTTGCTGTCGCCGAAGTGCAGGTCCACTTGCGTCACCTCACGATGGTCGCGACCGGGAGCTTCTCGATACGGATCGCCGACGCCTTGAACTCCGCCGTCCCCGCGATCGGGCAGTTGGCCTCGATCGTCAGCTGGTTGGTGTCCACCTCGTCGGGAAAGTGCATGGTCATGAAGGCGAGGCCGGGGCGCAGGGCCGTGTCGATCCAGACCGGGGCCACGACCGCGCCCCGCCGCGAGGACACCCGGACCTCCTCGCCGACCACCACCCCGTACCGCTCGGCGTCCTCCGGGCACAGCTCGACGTACTCGCCGCGCCGCAGCGGGGAGGCGTAACCGCCGCTCTGGACACCGGTGTTGTAGGAGTCGAGCCGTCGCCCGGTGGTGAGCCGGATCGGGTACTCGTCGTCGGTGAGATCGACCGGCGGATCGTGCTGGACCAGCCCGAAGGGGGCCGGCAGTCCGCGCCTGGCCGGGTCCTTCTCCCACAACCGGCCGTGCAGGTACGTCGGTTCGAGCCGCTCGGTGCTCGGGCAGGGCCACTGGATGCCCTGGTGCTCGACGAGCCGGTCGTACGTCATCCCGTAGTGGTCCGGGGAGACCGACCGCAGCTCGTTCCAGACGGCCTCCGCGTCGGCGTACTTCCAGTCGTGGCCGAGCCGGGCCGCCAGCTCGCAGAGGATGTCGATGTCCTCGCGGGCCTCGCCGGGCGGGGTCACGGCCCGGCGCACCCGCTGAACGCGCCGTTCGCTGTTGGTCGTCGTACCCTCGGTCTCCGCCCAGCCGGCGGTCGCGGGCAGGACGACGTCGGCCAACTCGGCCGTCTTCGTGAGGAAGATGTCCTGGACGACCAGGAAGTCGAGGGCGCCCAGCCGCCGCACCGCCTGCTCGCTGTCGGCCTCCGACTGGGCGGGGTTCTCGCCGATGCAGTAGACCGCCTTCAGCGAGCCCTCCTCCATCGCCTCGAACATCTCGGTGAGGTTCAGCCCGTAGTGCGGCCGGATCACCGTGTCCCAGGCCGACTCGAACTTCAGCCGGACACCGGGGTCGAGGATGTCCTGGAAGCCGGGCAGACGGTTGGGGATCGCGCCCATGTCGCCGCCGCCCTGCACGTTGTTCTGGCCGCGCAGCGGCTGCAACCCGGCGCCCCAGCGGCCCACTTGGCCGGTGAGCAGGGAGAGGTTGATCAGGGCGCGGACGTTGTCGGTGCCGTTGTGGTGCTCGGTGATGCCGAGGGTCCAGCACAGCTGGGCGCGCTCGGCGCGGGCGTAGGCGTGCGCCAACTCCCGTATCGCCGCGGCCGGTACGCCGGTCACCTTCTGGGCGAGCGAGAGCGTCCATGGTTCGACCAGCGCCTTGTACTCCTCGAAGCCGGTCGTCGCCCGTTCGATGAACGCCTCGTTGGCCAGACCCGCGTGGATGATCTCGCGGCCGATCGCGTGCGCCATGGGGATGTCCGTGCCGACGTTCAGCCCGAGCCAGCTCTCCGCCCACTCCGCGGTCGAGGTGCGGCGCGGGTCGACGGCGTACATCCGGGCGCCGTTCCTGATCCCCCTGAGCACGTGCTGGAAGAAGATCGGGTGCGCGAAGCGGGCGTTGGAGCCCCACATCACGATGACGTCGGTGTGCTCGATCTCCTCGTACGACGACGTGCCGCCGCCGGAGCCGAAGGCGGCGCTCAGCCCGGCCACGCTCGGGGCGTGACACGTCCGGTTGCAGGAGTCGACGTTGTTGGTGCCCATCACCACCCGGGCGAACTTCTGGGCCACGTAGTTCATCTCGTTGGTGGCGCGGGCACAGGAGAACATCCCGAACGCGTCCCGGTTGCGCTCCAGGCCGCGCGCCGCCCGGTCCAGGGCTTCCTCCCAGCCCGCCTGCCGGAAGGGCTCGTCGCGTGCGTCCCTGACCAGCGGGTGGGTGAGGCGGGTGTAGGTCTTCGGTGCACGCTTCCTCATGCGGCGCTCCTCGACGGTCATGCGGCGCTCCTCAGCGCGAGCAGGTCCGAGATGGCGTGCACGGTGCGCAGGGTGGGCACCTCCACGCCGGTGATCTCCGCCAGTTCGACGACGGCCGCGAGCAGGACGTCGAGTTCCAGCGGCTTGCCGCGCTCCAGGTCCTGGAGCGTGGAGGTGCGGTGGTCGCCGACCTTCTCGGCGCCCGCGAGCCGGCGTTCTATGGAGACGCCGACCTCGCAGCCGAGCGCCTCGGCGACGGAGAGCGTCTCGCGCATCATGATCTCGATGACCCGGCGGGTGCCGCCGTGCAGACACATCTGCCGCATGGTGGCGCGGGCCAGCGCGCTGATCGGGTTGAAGGAGATGTTGCCGAGCAGCTTGAGCCAGATGTCGTTGCGCAGGTCCGGCTCCACCGGGCACTTGAGCCCGCCGCTCTGCATGGCCTCGCTCAGCCGCAGACAGCGCGTGGACACCGTGCGGTCCGGTTCGCCGATCGAGAACCGGGTGCCCTCCAAGTGCCGTACCACGCCCGGGGCTTCGAGTTCGGTGGCCGCGTAGACGACGCAGCCGACGGCGCGTTCGGGGGCGAGCACGGCGCTGACGGCTCCGCCCGGGTCGACGCTTTCGACGCGGTGGCCGTCGTACGGGCCGCCGTGCCGGTGGAAGTACCACCAGGGGATGCCGTTCTGGGCGGCCACCACCGCCGTGTGCTCGTGCAGCAGCGGCCCGATCAGCGGCCCGCACGCCGCGTACGAGTTGGCCTTCAGGCCCAGGAAGACATAGTCGGCCGGGCCGACCTCGGCCGGGTCGTCGGTGGCGTGGGCGTGCGCGGTGAAGTCGCCGCGCGGGCTCAGCACCCGTACTCCGTACTGCCTCATGGCCGCCAGATGGGGTCCACGGGCGATGAGATGCACATCGGCGCCCGCGCGGTGGAGCGCGGCACCGACATAGGCGCCGATCGCACCGGCGCCGAGGACTGCGACTTTCACGGAACACTCCGTTCGGTTTGAGGGATACCGCGGAGGTGGTCGGGGGAGGAGACTGACCGAATCGTGTCGACGAAATATTGTCTACAGTATGGGGTCGTGGTCGACAAGGGTTCGGGCAGTGACCGTTCGGCGCATTCTGGATACCGCTCATCGCATACGATCGAGCCGTTGGGTTCTCAACTACCCAGGAGCGGCCCTACCGTTCGGGATTCATGAGCAGCCCCCCTGTAGCACCGCCGGGCTGGAGCCGCTGGCTCGTCCCGCCCGCCGCCCTCTCCGTCCATCTCTCCATCGGCCAGGCCTACGCCTGGAGCGTGTTCAAGCCGCCGCTCGAATCCGCGCTGAACCTGAGCGGCACCGAGAGCGCGCTGCCCTTCCAGCTCGCGATCGTGATGCTCGGTCTGTCGGCCGCGTTCGGCGGCACCCTCGTCGAGCGCAACGGACCGCGCTGGGCCATGACCGTCGCCCTGATCTGCTTCTCCACCGGCTTCCTGATCTCCGCGCTCGGCGCCGAGACGAAGCAGTACTGGCTGATCGTCCTCGGCTACGGCTTCGTCGGCGGCATCGGTCTGGGTATCGGCTACATCTCGCCGGTCTCCACATTGATCAAGTGGTTCCCGGACCGGCCCGGCATGGCCACCGGAATCGCCATCATGGGCTTCGGCGGCGGCGCGCTGATCGCCTCGCCCTGGTCCGCCCAGATGCTCTCGTCCTTCGGCAGTGACAACGATGGCATCGCGCTCGCCTTCCTGGTGCACGGGCTGTCGTACGCCGTCTTCATGACCCTCGGCGTGCTCCTGATCCGCGTCCCGCGTACCGAGAAGCCGGTCGCGGACGCGCCGAGCGCCTTCGAGGGCGTGCAGGTCTCCGCGAACAGCGCGATCCGCACCCCGCAGTTCTGGTGCCTGTGGGTCGTGCTCTGCATGAACGTGACCGCGGGCATCGGCATCCTGGAGAAGGCCGCCCCGATGATCACGGACTTCTTCGCCGGGAGCTCCACCCCGGTGACGGTGTCCGCGGCGGCCGGGTTCGTCGCCCTGCTGTCCGCCGCCAACATGGCGGGCCGCATCGGCTGGTCGTCCACCTCCGACCTGATCGGCCGCAAGAACATCTACCGCGTCTACCTCGGCGTGGGCGCGCTGATGTACCTGCTCATCGCGCTCTTCGGCGACTCCTCCAAGCCGCTGTTCATCCTCTGCGCGCTGGTGATCCTCTCCTTCTACGGCGGTGGCTTCGCGACCGTCCCCGCCTATCTGAAGGACCTCTTCGGCACCTACCAGGTCGGCGCCATCCACGGTCGGCTGCTCACCGCCTGGTCCCTGGCCGGTGTGCTCGGGCCGCTGATCGTCAACTGGATCGCCGACCATCAGAAGAGCGCCGGCAAGCACGGCGCCGACCTGTACACCCTGTCCTTCTCCATCATGATCGGCCTGCTCGTCGTCGGGTTCATCGCCAACGAACTGGTCCGGCCCGTCGACGCCCGCCATCACATTCCCGCCCCGAGGGAGGCCACCGATGTCGAACGAGAGCAACCCGCCCAGTCCTGACCGGCGGTGGCTGATCGCGGTCGCCTGGGTCTGGGTGGGCGCGCCCTTCGCCTACGGGGTGTACGAACTCGTACAGAAGGCGACACAGCTGTTCAACGGGTGAACCGGAAGCATGCTAGGGCGTCCGAGGGTCTGCGAGAAGCCGACAACTCGGGCGCCTGTTTCCTGTGGCCTTACGTGCCGTCGTACCCGTGAGTCACTGAACAGACTGGTGGGCCCAGACCGAGGCAACGAGGGGGATCCACCACCCATGAACGGCTCGCGCATCGCCGCCGTCGGCCACTACCAGCCCGCCAGGGTACTCACCAACGAGGACCTGGCCGGCATGGTCGACACCAGTGACGAGTGGATCCGCAGCCGGGTGGGCATCGACACCCGGCACATCGCGGGCCCCGACGAACCCGTCGACGAGCTGGCCGCGCACGCCGGCGCCAAGGCCCTCGCCGCGGCCGGCCTCACCCCCGCGGACATCGACCTGGTCCTGGTCGCCACCTCCACCGCGATCGACCGCTCCCCGAACACCGCCGCGCGCGTCGCCGCCCGGCTCGGCATCCCGCAGCCCGCGGCCATAGATGTCAACGTGGTGTGCGCCGGGTTCACCCACGCGCTCGCCACCGCCGACCACACCGTCCGGGCCGGGGCCGCCACCCGGGCCCTGGTCATCGGCGCCGACAAGATGTCCGAGGTCACGGACTGGACCGACCGTACGACCTGTGTCCTGGTCGGCGACGGGGCGGGCGCGGCCGTGGTCGAGGCCTGCGGGCCCGGTGAGGAGCCCGGGATCGGACCGGTCCTGTGGGGTTCCGTCCCCGAGATGAGCCACGCGGTACGGATCGAGGGCACCCCGCCCCGGTTCGCGCAGGAGGGGCAGAGCGTCTACCGCTGGGCCACCACCCAGCTGCCGCCCATCGCCCGCCGCGCCTGCGAGAAGGCGGGTGTGGACCCCGTGGACCTCGCGGCGGTCGTCCTGCACCAGGCCAACCTGCGGATCATCGAGCCGCTCGCGGCGAAGATCGGCGCGGTCAACGCGGTGGTCGCCCGCGATGTCACCGAGTCCGGCAACACCTCGGCCGCGAGCATTCCGCTCGCCCTGTCGAAGCTGGTCGAACAGGGGCGGATCTCCGGCGGCGACCCCGTCCTGCTGTTCGGCTTCGGCGGCAACCTGTCGTACGCCGGGCAGGTCGTGCGCTGCCCCTGAGGTCGCGCGCCGGGTGTGCCGGGCCGGTGTGACGTGCCCGACTCCCGCTTCCCCTGGCGGCTGTGCACCGTAGACTGTAGACGAAAGACAATCGATACTGAGTGTCCGCGTGTACGGGTTGTCTGCTTGCCTGCGAAGGGGGACCCGATGTTGTCTGCCGGACTGCCGCAGGGGGCGGTGCCGAAGCTGGAACGCCCCGGCCCGCTCCGCGACCGCGTGTACGAGGCGCTGCTCGAACTCATCACCACCCGCGCCCTCCAGCCCGGCCAGCACCTCGTGGAGAGCGAACTCGCCGGCCACCTCGGCGTCTCCCGGCAGCCGGTCCGTGAGGCGCTCCAGCGCCTCAACACCGAGGGCTGGGTGGACCTTCGCCCCGCCCAGGGCGCGTTCGTCCACGAGCCGACGGAGGCGGAGGCCGACCAACTCCTCACCGTCCGCACCCTGTTGGAGGCGGAGGCGGCCCGCCTGGCGGCGGCCAACGCCGACAAGGCGGGAGTGGCCGCGCTGGAATCCCTGTGCGCCGAGGGCGAGAAGGCGGTCACCGCGGACGACGTGGACACGGCGGTCGCCCTGAACGCCGCGTTCCACACCAAGATCATGGACCTGGCCGGCAACGCGGTCCTCGCCGAACTCGCCGCCCAGGTCGACCGCCGGGTCCGCTGGTACTACACCCCGGTCGCCCGCCAACGCGGCCGCCAGTCCTGGATCGAACACCGCGAACTGATCGCCGCGATCACGGCCCGGGACGAACAACTGGCGACCACGCTGATGCGCGAACACACGGAACACACCCGGCGCTCGTACCACGAGCGGGCGAAGGCCTGACCGAGGTCCTGGAAGCCGGGGTGCGGCACAGGCCGACGAGCCCCGGGGCAGGGGTGCCCCAGGGCCTGTCGTACGCCGATGGCGGCGGAGGAACCGTCAGGTCGCCGTCTGCGGCTGGGCCGTCACCACCGTCGCCCCCGTGCCCGTCTCGCGGCCCGGTTGCCGGAGCAGCAGGGCCACCGCCGCCGCCAGCATCGAGATGCCGCCGGCCAGGGCGTACGCGCCGTTGTAGCCCCAGGCGCCTACCACCATGGAGCCGAGGCCGCCGCCGAAGAGGCCGGAGATGAGTTTGCCGCTGTAGACCAGGCCGTAGTTGGTGGCGTTGTAGTTCTCGCCGAAGTAGTCCGGGGTGAGGGCGGCGAAGAGCGGGTAGAAGGCGCCGCCGCCGAAGCCGGAGAGGAAGGCGAAGAACAGGAACAGCCACTCGCTCTTGACGTCACCGGCCCAGATCACGCCGAACTGGGCGAGGCCCAGGACGACGATGACGAAGACCAGTGTCGACTTGCGGCCGAAGCGGTCGGAGAGCCAGCCGACGACACCCCGGCCGACGCCGTTGATGACCGCCATCACGCCCATGGAGGAGGCGGCGACGAGCGGGCCGAAGCCGACGTCCTTCGCGAAGTCCACCTGGAAGGAGATGCCGAAGATCGAGACGCCGGCCGTCATGACGATCGCGATCCACATCAGGGGGAGCATGCCGGTGCGGATCGCCTCCTTGGGCGTGAACTGGCGTACCGCGGGAGGGTTCTTGGCGAGAGCCGTCGTGGACTTCGTGCCGCCCGCGTGGGTGAGCGGGTCGATGTCGGCCGGCCACCAGTTCTTCGGCGGGTCCTTGAAGAAGAACGCGGTGACCAGGACCACGATCATGACGTAGGCGCCGATCAGGTCCAGGACCCGGTGGTAGTTGGCCGTGTCGAAGGCGTAGTTGAAGATGAAGATGAAGGGCAGTGAGCCGTAGGCGAAGCCGCCGTTCACGAAACCCGTGCGGGCGCCCCGGCGTTCGGGGAACCACTTGCCGACCATGTTGATGCAGGTCGCGTAGACCAGGCCGGAACCGAGGCCGCCGATCACGCCGAAGCCTATGATCGCCAGCCAGATCTCGCTGATGTGGGAGAGGGCCAGGAAGCCGATCAGACACATCACGGACCCGGTGTACATGGCGCGCCGTGCGGTCAGGATGCCCTTCTCGCGCAGCCAGCCCGCCGGGAAGGCGATGCCGGCCTGGAAGAACACCCAGATGCTCAGGATCCAGAAGGTGTTGGACTGCGTCCAGCCGTGCGCGTGGGACAGGGTGTCCTCCGCGGAGCCGTACGCGTACTCGAAGACGCTGATCGCCATCATGGCGATCCACGGCAGGTACACCATGAGGTTGCGGGAGTGGCCGAGGATGTCCCGGTCGGTCTCGCCGATCCGGTACACACGGCCGCGGGCGTCCGTCACCTCACGGTACGGACGTCGTTCGGCGCCGGTGCTGTTCGTGGCTACAGGGTCTGCCGACATGTCACGCCATCTCCTCGCCGAGCGGATGCGGGTTGGGGACGATGCGCCGGGCGCTGGGCCTGCCCGGTGCCTTGAGGAAGAGGGCCAGCACTGCGGAGGCCAGGCCGACGGAGCCCGCGAGGACGAACGCGCCGTGGTAGTCCCACTCACCCACGACGACCGCGCCCAGACCGGAGCCCACCAGGCCGGAGATCAGCTTGGAGCTGTAGACCATCCCGTAGTTGGTGGCGTTGTTGTTCTCACCGAAGTAGTCCGCCGTCATGGCCGCGAAGAGCGGGAAGATCGCCCCGCCGCCGAAACCGGAGACCATCGAGCAGAACAGGAAGAACGGCATGCTGTGCATCTGGCCGGAGACCAGAACTCCGAACTGTGCCGTGCCGAGCACGATGCAGACGATGATCAGGGTGTTGCGGCGGCCGTAGCGGTCGGAGATCCAGCCGATGACGCCGCGCCCGGTGCCGTTGACGATGGCCTTCAACGACATCGCGGTGGCGACGATCCCGCCCGCGAACCCCATGTCCTTGCCGAACGGCACCTGGAAGGCGATGCCGAAGATATTGATCCCGGCCGTGCACAGCAGACAGAACCACATCATCCACAGGACGGGCGTACGGGCGGCCTCCTTGGGGGTGTACTGCTTGACCGCCGGCGGGTTCTTCTCCAACGCCCGCCGGATGCGCGGATCCTGAGTGGCCTTCAGCGGATCGACGTGCGGCGGCCACCAGTTCTTCGGCGGGTCCTGGAAGAACCAGCCCGCCGACGCCACCACCAGACACAGTCCGACGCCGACCGCGGAGAGCACGACCTGGTAGTTGCTCAGGTCGAGGACCGAGGTGAAGAGGAACACGAACGGCACGGAGCCGTAGGCGAAACCGCCGTTCACGAAGCCCGTCTTGCCGCCCTTGCGCTCCGGGTACCACTTGCCGACCATGTTCACGCAGCTCGCGTAGACGAGACCGGCGCCGATCCCGCTGCACATGCCGAAGCCGAGATAGGCGACGACGACGTTCGGCGCGAACGCCAGCGCCAGATAGCCCAGCAGCGTGCCGGCCGCGCCGATCAGCATGGCCGTACGGGCGGGGAGCCGTCCGCTCTCCCGCAGCTGCCCGGCCGGAAAGGCCACGGCCGCCTGGAAGAACACCCAGACGCCCATCAGCCAGAAGATGTGCCCACTGCTCCACAGATGCGCCTCGTGGAGCGTCTCCTCCGCCGACGTGAACGCGTACTCGGCGGAGCTGATGCCCATCATGCCCACCCAGGGCAGGATGACCATCCATTTCCTTGTGCGGCCCATGAGATCGACATCTGTCTCGCCGATCCGGTATCTGCGGCCGTTGCGGTCCGTCACCTCCCTGAAGGGGACGGACGCCGATAGATCGATGGATGACATGTTCGCTCAGCACCCCTTGCGTCGAAAGTTCTGGCCAGCGCCCCCTGTCCAATGCCTTTCGTGCGCGCACGGGTCCCGGGGCCGGCCGAGGACGCGCTCCGCCGGCCGGCCCCTTCCTCGGCTACGTCATGACGCGCCCCCCAGCAGCCCGGCCGCCCGCGCCCAGCGGTACTTGGCGCCGAGCACCGCCACCGGCCGTTCGGTCGTGTACGGGTACGCCACGACCCCCCGCTCGTACAGGTACTGGCAGGCCTCCTCGACCTCGACGTCCCCCGCGAGCGAGGCGACGACCGGCTTCTCGATGCCCCGCTCCCGGAACTCCGCGACCACCCGCGCGGTCAGCTCCGCGAACACCATCGGCGGGGTGACGATGGTGTGCCAGTAACCGAGCACCAGCGCATGGATCCGCGGGTCCTCCAGACCGAGCCGGATCGTCGCCTCGTACGTCGACGGCGGCTCGCCGCCCGTGATGTCCACCGGGTTGCCCGCGGCTCCGAAGGGCGGGATGAAGCGCCGGAACGCCTCGTCCAGGTCCGGCGGTATCTCCATCAGGGTCAGACCGTTGTCGGTGATGGCGTCCGAGAGCAGCACACCACTGCCACCCGCACCCGTGATGATCACGACGTTGTCGCCCTGCGGGGCCGGCAGCGCCGGCAGGCCGCGCGCGTACTCCAGCATGTCGTTCAGGCCCGGCGCCCGGATGACACCCGCCTGCCGCAGGATGTCGTCGTACACCGCGTCGTCGCCCGCGAGCGCGCCCGTGTGCGAACCGGCCGCCTTCGCACCGGCGGCCGTACGCCCCGCCTTCAGGACCACAACAGGCTTCCTGGGTACGGTGTTTCGCGCGGCCTCGACGAACGCGCGGCCGTCCTTGAGGTCCTCCAGGTGCATCGCGATGCACTCGGTGCGCGGGTCCTCGCCGAACCAGGTCAGCAGGTCGTCCTCGTCCAGGTCCGACTTGTTGCCGAGTCCGACGATCGCCGACACGCCTGTCTTGGTGGTGCGGGCGAAGCCCAGGATCGCCATGCCGATCCCGCCCGACTGGGACGTCAGCGCCACCCCGCCCTTCACGTCGTACGGCGTGCAGAACGTGGCGCACAGGTCCTGCCAGGTGGAGTAGTAGCCGTAGATGTTGGGGCCGAGAAGACGGATGCCGTACCGCTCGCCGATCGCGACGATCTCGGCCTGGAGCTCGTGCTCGCCGGTCTCCGCGAAACCGGACGGGATCAGGACGGCGTTGGGGATCCTCTTCCGGCCCACCTCCTCCAGCGCCGCTGCCACGAACTTGGCGGGAATGGCGAAGACGGCCACATCCACCTCACCGGGAACGTCCGTGACACTCTTGTACGCCTTGCGGCCGAGAATGTCATCGGCCTTGGGGTTCACCGGATGGATCTCCCCGGCGAAGCCGCCGTCCACGAGGTTGCGCATCACCGAATTGCCGATCTTGCCCTGCTCGTTGGAGGCACCGATCACGGCGACCGAACGGGGCTGCATCAGCCGCCGCATCGTTCCCAGAATCTCGTCGCGTGTGTACGTCCGGCGCGGTGGCGGCTGGTGCTCCGCCAGGATGATCCGGATGTCGGCGGCGACCGCGCCCTCCGGCGTGGCGATCACCGGATTCAGGTCCACCTCGGCTATCTCCGGGAAGTCCGCGACCAGTTGGGACACCCGGCGGATCTGCTCGGCGACCGCCCAGCGGTCCACCCCGGCCTGCCCGCGCACCCCGCGCAGCACCTCGGCCGCCTTGATGGAGTCCAGCATCGACAGCGCCTCGTCGGCGGAGACGGGCGCGAGCCGGAAGGTCACGTCCTTCAGCACCTCGACCAGCACCCCGCCGAGCCCGAAGGCGACCACCTTCCCGAAGGTCGGGTCGGTGACCGCGCCGACGATCACCTCCGTGCCCTTCGGCAGCAACTCCTGGACCTGGACGCCCTCGATACGGGCATCGGCGTTGTAGCCGCGCGCGTTCTCGACGATCCGGTGGAAGGCCGCGCGCACGTCCGCGGCGCCCTCGACGCCGACGATCACCCCGCCCGCGTCGGTCTTGTGCAGGATGTCCGGTGAGACGATCTTCATGACGACCGGTCCGCCGAAGCGCGCCGCGTACGCCACCGCCTCGTCGACGTCGGTGGCCAGCTCCTCGCCCGGTACGGCGATCCCGTACGCGTCGGCGATCACCTTGCCCTCCGGCGCGGTGAGTGCCGTACGGCCCTCCGCGCGCACGGAGTCGAGGAGCGCGCGGACCCGCAGCTCCCGGTCCTCTGCCATCACGTCAGATCACTCCGTTCGACTTGAGCAGGCGCAGCTCCTCGTCGCCGAGGCCCAGTTCGCCGATGTAGACCTCTTCGTTGTGCTCGCCGAGGAGGGGTGAACTGACCACTTCGACAGGGGAGTCGGAGAGCTTGAGCGGGCTGCCGACGGTCACGAACTCACCGCGCTCGGGGTGCGGGACGGTGACCACCATCTCGTTGGCGACCAGCGACTCGTCCTCGATGATCTCCTTGGTGGAGAGGATCGGCCCGCACGGGATGTTGTGGGCGTTGAGCCGCTCCAGCACCTCCCACTTGGGGAGCGTCGAGGACCACTCCTCGATCAGCTGGAACATCTTGTTCAGCTTGGGCAGACGGGACTCCGGCGTCGCCCACTCGGGGTCGTCCGCGAGCTCGGGCCGGCCGATGAGCTGGGTGATCGGCTGCCAGCCGACGGGCTGCACGATCACGTAGACGTAGTCGTTCGGGCCGCCCGGTGCGCACTGGACCGCCCAGCCGGGCTGGCCGCCGCCGGAGGCGTTGCCGGAGCGGGGCACCTCGTCGCCGAAGTCCTCGTTCGGGTACTCGGCGAGCCGGCCGTGGGTGAGGCGCTGCTGGTCGCGCAGCTTCACCCGGCAGAGGTTGAGCACGGCGTGCTGCATGGCGACGTTGACGCGCTGCCCGCGGCCGGTGCGCTCGCGCTGGAAGAGTGCCGCCAGTATCCCGGCTACTGTATGCACTCCGGTGCCCGAGTCGCCGATCTGAGCGCCCGTGGCCAGCGGCGGCCCGTCCTCGAATCCGGTGGTCGACATCGACCCACCCATCGCCTGGGCGACGACCTCGTAGGCCTTGAAGTTGGTGTACGGGCCGTCCCCGAACCCCTTGATGGAGGCGTACACGATCCGGGGGTTGATCTCCTTGATGCGGTCCCAGGTGAACCCCATCCGGTCGACCGCGCCCGGCCCGAAGTTCTCCACCATGACGTCCGAGCGGCGGATCAGCTCGGTCAGCAGCTGCTTGCCGCGCTCGGTCTTGGTGTTGAGGGTGATGCTCCGCTTGTTGCAGTTGAGCATCGTGAAGTAGAGGGAGTCGACGTCCGGGAGGTCGCGCAGCTGCTTGCGCGTGATGTCACCGGTCGGCGCCTCCAGCTTGACGACGTCCGCACCGAGCCAGGCGAGCAGCTGGGTGGCGGAGGGGCCCGACTGGACATGGGTCATGTCGAGGACGCGAATGCCCTCAAGTGCCTTGGTGGTCATGGGCGTTCCACCTCACTTGTACATGGTCTGGTTCATGGTTCCGGGGGCGTACGCGTCCGGGTCGACCCAGACGTTGATCAGCGAGGGCTTGCCCGACTCGCGGGCCCGGCGCAGGGCGGGGCCGATGTCGGCGGGGTCGCGGACCTCCTCGCCGTAACCGCCCAGCATCTGGGCGAACTTGTCGTAGTGGACGTCCCCGAGGGTGTTGCCGACCCGCTCGCGCTCCTTGCCGTACTTGGCGGCCTGGCCGTAACGGATCTGGTTCATCGAGGAGTTGTTGCCGACGATCCCGACGAAGGGCAGGTCGTAGCGGACCAGGGTCTCGAAGTCCCAGCCGGTGAGCGAGAAGGCGCCGTCGCCGAAGAGGGCGACCACCTCCTTGTCGGGGCGGGCCTGCTTGGCGGCGAGCACGAAGGGGACGCCGACACCGAGGGTGCCGAGCGGCCCGGGGTCCATCCAGTGCCCTGGCGACTTGGGCTGCACGACCTGCCCGGAGAACGTGACGATGTCGCCGCCGTCGCCGATGTAGATGGAGTCCTCGGTGAGGAAGTCGTTGATCTCGCTGACCAGGCGGTACGGGTGGATGGGGGAGGCGTCCGAGCGCAGGCTCGGCAACCGCTTCTCCAGTGCGGTCTGTTCGGCGGCGCGCAGCTCGTCGAGCCACTCCTTGCGCCGCGACGCCCCGCCGTTGACCCGGCCGGAGGCGGCCTCGGTCACCGACTTCAGGACCAGGCCCGCGTCCCCGACGATCCCGAGGTCGATGTCCCGGTTCTTGCCGACCGTGCGGTAGTCGAGGTCGATCTGGACGACGGTCGCGGTGGGGGAGAGTCGCTTGCCGTAGCCCATCCGGAAGTCGAAGGGCGTGCCGACGATCACGATCACGTCGGCGTTGGAGAAGGCGTACCGGCGCGAGAGCTGGAAGTGGTGCGGGTCGCCGGGCGGCAGGGTGCCGCGTCCCGCGCCGTTCATGTAGGCCGGGATGTTGAGGGTGCGGACGAGGTCGATGGCCGCCGCGGTGCCCCGGGTCGTCCAGACCTGGCTGCCCAGCAGGATGGCCGGCTTCTCCGCGTGCACGAGCAGGTCGGCGAGCTTCTCGATCGACTCGGGGTCGCCGGCCGAGCGGGTGGAGGCGCGGTAGGCGCCCGCCTTCGGTACCCGCGCCTTCTCCGCCGGGACCTTGGCGTCCAGCACGTCGCGCGGGATCTCCAGGAAGGAGGGGCCGGGTGCGCCGTGGTAGCACTCGCGGAACGCCATCGACACCATGTCGGCGGCGCGCGCGGTGTCCGGGACGGTCGCCGCGAACTTGGTGATCGGCGTCATCATGTCGACGTGCGGCAGGTCCTGGAGGGACCCCATCTTGTGCTGGCTGTGCGCCCCCTGGCCGCCGATCAGCAGCATCGGGGACTCCGCGCGGAAGGCGTTGGCGACCCCGGTGACGGCGTCGGTCGTACCCGGACCGGCGGTGACGACCGCGCAACCGGGCCTGCCGGTGATGCGCGCGTAGCCGTCGGCGGCATGGGCGGCCACCTGCTCATGGCGGACGTCGACGACTTCTATGCCCTCGTCGACGCAGCCGTCGTAGATGTCGATGATGTGGCCGCCGCACAGGGTGTAGATACGGTCGACCCCCTCGGCCTTCAGCGCCTTGGCAACGAGATGACCACCGGAAATCACGTCCTGGGTGTCGTCGGGCATGGCGAAGTCCTGTCCCTTCGTAGGGGGTTGGAACGCTCTCGCGGTACATTGCATACAGTCGACGGATACTGTATGAACCTTGTTATCCCGCATCCGGTGGGTGGTGTCCAGGGGGCGTGCGGCACTTTCAAGACAGGAGCCGAAATGGACCTGTACGAGCACCAGGCAAGGGAACTCTTCGAGGAACACGGCATCGTGGTGCCGAGGGCAGAGGTAACCGACTCACCCAAGGAGGCCCGCGAGATCGCCCGCCGACTCGGCGGGAAGGTCGTCGTGAAGGCGCAGGTCAAGACCGGTGGCCGGGGCAAGGCGGGCGGGGTGAAGCTCGCCGCCGACCCGGCCGCGGCGGAGCTCACGGCACGTCAGATTCTCGGCATGGACATCAAGGGACACACGGTCGGCAAGGTGATGCTGGCCCAACCCGTCGCCATCGACAGCGAGTTCTACGTCTCGTACGTCCTCGACCGGGCGGCCGGCGGCTTCCTCGCCATCGCCTCCGCCGAGGGCGGCATGGAGATCGAGGAGGTGGCCGCGACCCGGCCGGAGGCGGTGGCCCGGGTCCGCGTCGACCCCGCGGTCGGCGTGACCTCCGCCAAGGCCCAGGAGATCGCCACGGCCGCCGGACTGCCGCCGCAGACCGTCGACGTCCTCGTACGGCTCTGGCAGGTGCTGGTCCGCGAGGATGCGGTGCTCGTCGAGGTGAACCCGCTCGTGCGCACCGAAGAGGGCCGGATCCTGGCCCTCGACGGCAAGGTCACCCTCGATGACAACGCCCGCTTCCGGCAGTCACGTTGGGGCGCGGAGGAGGGCGAGCACCACGACCCGCTGGAGGCGGCGGCCGCCGCGAAGGGACTCAACTACGTCAAGCTCGACGGCGAGGTCGGCATCATCGGCAACGGTGCGGGGCTGGTGATGTCCACCCTGGACGTGGTGGCCGGCTGCGGCGCGCGGCCCGCCGACTTCCTGGACATCGGCGGCGGGGCGTCCGCCCGGATCATGGCCGACGGGCTGTCGGTGATCCTCTCCGACCCGGCCGTGAAGTCCGTGTTCGTCAACGTCTTCGGCGGGATCACGGCGTGCGACGCGGTCGCCGACGGCATCGTGCAGGCCCTGGAGACCGTCCGGTTGACCAAGCCGCTGGTGGTCCGCCTCGACGGCAACAACGCGGCACGCGGCCGGGCGATCCTCGACGCACGCGCGCACCCCCTGGTCGAACAGGCCGCCACCATGGACGGCGCCGCCCGCCGTGCCGCCGAACTCGCCCACGCCGTCTGAGGAGTTGTGTCATGGCGATCTACCTCACCAAGGAGAGCAAGGTCCTCGTCCAGGGCATGACCGGCGCCGAGGGCATGAAGCACACCCGGCGGATGCTCGCCGCCGGCACCGATGTCGTCGGCGGGGTCAACCCGCGCAAGGCCGGCCGGAGCGTCGACTTCGACGACCGGGCCGTCCCCGTCTACGGCACGGTCGCCGAGGGCATGGCGGCGACCGGCGCCGATGTCACCGTCGTCTTCGTGCCGCCCGCGTTCGCCAAGGCGGCGGTGCTGGAGGCCGCCGACGCCGGTATCGGCCTCGCGGTCGTGATCACCGAGGGCATCCCGGTCCACGACTCGGTGGCCTTCACCTCGTACGCGAAGCGGAACGGCACCCGGATCATCGGGCCCAACTGCCCCGGCCTGATCACCCCGGGTCAGTCCAACGCGGGCATCATCCCGGCCGACATCACCAAGCCGGGCCGGATCGGGCTCGTCTCCAAGTCGGGCACACTGACCTACCAACTCATGTACGAGCTGCGGGACATCGGCTTCTCCACCTGTGTGGGCATCGGCGGTGACCCGGTCGTCGGCACCAACCACATCGACTGCCTGGCCGCGTTCCAGGAGGACCCCGACACCGAACTCGTCGTCCTCATCGGGGAGATCGGCGGTGACGCGGAGGAACGGGCCGCCGCGTACGTCCGGGACCACGTCACCAAGCCGGTCGTCGGCTACATCGCCGGGTTCACCGCGCCCGAGGGCCGCACCATGGGGCACGCGGGCGCCATCGTCTCCGGCTCGGCCGGCACCGCGCGGGCCAAGCAGGAGGCGCTGGAAGCGGCCGGGGTGCGGGTGGGGAGCACACCCACCGAGACGGCCCGGCTCGTCCTCGAACTCCTGGCAGCGGGGGGATGACCATGGCCCTCGTCCGCAAGCCCGGCACCGGCTGGCACGACGCCTGGGCGCGCTGCCTCGCCGTCGCCCCCGAGGCCTTCCGGGACGACCGCGTCCTCAACCTCTGGGCCGCCGCCTGGCAGCCCGACGGCCGCCCGCTGCCCGCGACCAGCCCCGTCGACGGCAGCCCCATCGCCGGCGCCCCGCGGCTCGACCGGGACACCGCCCGGCAGGCCGTCCGCGCCTCCCTCGACCAGCACCGCGCCTGGCGGTACGTCCCACTGGAGGAGCGCAGGGCCCGGGTCGCCGCCACGCTCGACGCCCTCACCGAACACCGCGAACTCCTCGCCCTGCTCCTCGTCTGGGAGATCGGCAAGCCCTGGCGGCTGGCCCAGGCGGACGTGGACCGCGCGATCGACGGGGTCCGCTGGTACGTCGACGGCATCGAGCCGATGCTCGCCGGCCGGGCCCCGCTGGACGGGCCGGTGTCCAACATCGCCAGCTGGAACTACCCGATGAGCGTGCTCGTTCACGCGGTACTGGTCCAGGCACTGGCGGGCAACGCGGTCGTCGCGAAGACCCCGACCGACGGCGGGGTCGCCTGTCTCACCCTGGCCTGCGCCCTGGCCGCCCGGGAGGGTCTGCCGGTCACCCTCCTCAGCGGCAGCGGGGGCGAGCTGTCCGAGGCGCTGGTGCGGGCACCCGAGATCGGCTGCGTCTCCTTCGTCGGCGGCCGGGACACGGGAGCCGCGGTGGCCACGGCCGTCGCCGACCTCGGCAAACGGCATGTACTCGAACAGGAGGGACTCAACACCTGGGGCATCTGGAACTTCACCGACTGGGCCGCGCTGACGGCCGTAGTCCCCAAGCTCTTCGACTACGGAAAACAGCGCTGCACCGCCTACCCCCGCTTCGTCGTCCAGCGCCAACTGTTCGACGAGTTCCTCACCGCCTACCTCCCGGCGGTCCGCGAGCTGCGGATCGGCCACCCCCTCGCGGTCTCCGACCCCGGGGACCCGCTCCCCGAACTGGACTTCGGGCCGGTGATCAACGCGGCCAAGGCCAAGGACCTGACCGACCAGGTGGCCGAGGCCGTGGACCGCGGCGCGGTCCCACTGCACCGCGGCAGCCCGGCCGACGCGCGCTTCCTGCCCGGCCAGGACACCTCGGCGTACCTCCACCCGGTCACGCTCCTCAACCCGCCCCCGTCCTCCCCGCTGCACCACGCGGAACCCTTCGGCCCGGTCGACACGATCGTCCTGGTCGACACGGAGGCCGAACTGCTGGCCGCCATGAACGCGTCCAACGGCGCGCTGGTCGCCACGCTCTCCACCGACGACGAAGCCACCTTCGCGCGGCTGGCCCCGCACATCCGCGCCTTCAAGGTCGGCCACGGAAAGCCGCGGTCGCGCGGGGACCGCGACGAACTGTTCGGCGGATTCGGCGCGTCCTGGCGGGGCGCCTTCGTCGGCGGCGACCTGCTGGTGCGGGCGGTGACGCGCGGCCCGGCGGGGGAGCGGCTGCCGGGGAACTTCGCGGAGTATCAGCTCATGCCGTGACGGCGGTGAGCACAGGCGCGACGACCTCCTCGGCGAGCCTGCGCACCACACCCTCGGGATAGGGGCGCGGCAGGCTCAGCACGATGTGGTTCATGCCCGCGCGAACCAGGCCGAGGACCGTGGCCCGGGTCGCCGCCGGGTCGTCGTACGACACCAGGACCTGTACCGAGCGGACGATCTCCGCCGGATCCCGGCCCAGTTCGGCGCAGTGCGCGTCCAGCACCCTGGCCCGCCCGGCGACGAACTCCACGGTGTTGTGCGGCGGCCCGGGCACGTTCCAGACGTCGGCGTGCTCGGCGGCCAGCCGCAGCAGCCGGGTGCCCCAGCCGCCGATCAGCAGCGGAGGCCCCGGGCGCTGCACCGGCTTGGGCTCGTTCCGGGTCCCCCTGAGCCGGTAGTGCGCGCCGTCGAAGTCGAAGACGTCCCGGGTCCACATCAGCTTCAGGATGCGTACGGTCTCGTCGAGCCGGGCGATGCCTTCGGCGGGCGGCACCAGCGTGAGGCCGTACGCCTCGTACTCCGCGACCGCCGGATTCGGGCCCGGGATCCCGCCCGCCCCCGGCGGCTGGTGCGTCCCGCCGACACCCAGGCCGAGCACCAGCCGGCCACCCGAGACCACGTCCACGGTCGAGGCCATCTTGCCGAGCAGCGCGGGCGGCCGGATCCGGTTGCTGGTCACCAGCAGACCGAGCCGCAACCGCTCGGTCTGCGCGGCCAGGGCGGCGAGCAGCGTCCAGCCCTCATGGACGGCGCCGTCCTTCGGCCCGGCCACCGGCAGCAGATGGTCCCAGAGCCAGGCGTCCGCGATCTCCGGTATCGCGTCGGCCTCCTGCCAGACACGGCGGATGTCGTCGTAGGGGACGTGCATGGGGGTGGTCTTGATGCCGAAACGCACGGTCGGCACCGTCGTCGCAGTCGTCGTCATGTCCGTCAGCGTAGTAAATCATCAGCCGAGCTGACGATCAGTTTTCGATATCGTCTACGACATGATCAACGACCCCCTCGAATCCCGGCTCGGCTACCTCCTCAAGCACGTCCAGGCGGAGCTGGCCCGGACCTCGGCCGAGACCCTCGCGCCGTACGGCATGGACGGGCACGAACTGGCAGTGCTCGTGGTGCTGGCCGGAGCCGAGCCGCTGTCCCAGATCGAGGTGGCCGGGCGGCTCGGAGTGGACCGCACGACGATGGTCGCCCTGCTCGACGGTCTGGAACGGCGCGGACTGGTCGCCCGCCGGCGCAGCTCGCAGGACCGGCGGCGCAACATCGTCGAACTGACCGAGACCGGACGCGAGCGGATGGCGCGGGCCGAGGAGGCCCGGCTGGCCGCCGAGCGCCGCTTCCTCGCCCCGCTGGACGAGGAGACGGCCGCGACCCTCGTCCGCGCCCTGCGCGCGCTGCTCCCCGTCCGGTAACGGCCGGGTCACGGCCGGTGACACCTCGCCGACCTGCGGATACATCGACGGAAACGCAGGTGAAGGGCGCTCCGAAAGCTTGGTATTGTTGTCCATGTCGCCGCGGGGAACACCCCCGGTCAGGCGGCAGACACCTAGTCCGGGTGGCGGAATGGCAGACGCGCTAGCTTGAGGTGCTAGTGCCCTTTAACGGGCGTGGGGGTTCAAGTCCCCCCTCGGACACAGATGAGAACCCTGCCTGTGCGGGTCGAGCCGATGCTCGGCCCGCACAAGCTGTTTTGCGGGCTCGACCGTCAGCTTGAGTCCAAGGTTCTGGTAGATGTCCGCCTGCACATCTTCTTGTACTGCGGAAACACTGGAAGTCTCGGGCCCGGCCGAGAACTCGGCGCTGCCGCACAGTCGCGCAGCATTTCCGGCAACGAACCGCCGCGGCGCAGGCATCGGTCGGCACCGCGCTCCTCGTGGAGCGACGGGAGACTGCTGGTCGAGTCGGCTCACCGGCTTCGTCGCCGAGCCGACCTGCCGGAATGAACTGATCACGTTCACAGAGGCCGGCCGCGCCATTCTCACGAAGAACTACGTGGCCTACGTTGCCGAATCCGGCGCGCCCGCATGGTCAAAGTGCTGAGCGAGCAGCTCTCGTGTACCGAGTTTGAACGGCCGGCGCTCGATGTTTTTCGACTTCGAGGTTTCGGGAGGCATGGGGCAGAGCGTGATGTCCAGGCCCCTCTCGGCAGCCACTTTCCATCGGTTCGTGGGGTCAGATGGTTTGCTCGGTGGGGCGTACCAGTAGTTCGTTGAGGGCTACGTGGGATGGCCGGGTGACCATGAAGGTGACGGTGTGTGCGATGTCCTCGGGCTGGAGCAGGCCGTATCCAGTGGGGTGCGTCGCGTCGGGTGCGTGGCGTCGCCCGCTGGTGGTGAGTTCGGTGACCACCAGGCCGGGTTCCACGAGGCCGGCACGTACATGTGTGCCTGCGAGTTCCTGACGCAGGGCTTCGGTGAAGGCACAGACGGCGTGCTTGGTGGCTGCGTAGACATTGCTGTGCGCACCTGGAATTTTGCGGCCTGCGATGGAACTGATGGTGACGAGGTCGGCGACACCTCGATCGCTGTTGGCCGCGGCTCGGCACAAATGAGGCAGCGCGGCGTGCGTGGTGTTGAGTACGCCGGTGAGATTCACCTCGACTGTCGCATGCCAGTCGGCCAGGTCGGCGGTCATCGCGGGGCCCCAGGTTCCGCTGCCCGCGTTGTTGATCAGGATGTCGATCCCACCGCAGTCGGCTGCTGCCTCGTCGATTGCCGTGCGGACGGCGTCGGCGTCGGTGACGTCTGCCGGATAGCACCGTGCATAGCCGCCCCCCTGTCCGTTGATGGAGTCGGCGAGTTGGCTGAGCTGGCTCTGACGCCGTGCGATGAGCGCGACGTCGGCACCTTCGGCGGCGAGCGCTCGGGCGGTCGCGGCGCCGATGCCGCTGGACGCCCCCGTGACCACGGCTGTTGTGTTTGCGAGCATTATGACCTTCCTACTGCACGCGTGAGATGAGACGACGACCTGTTTCGGTCAGGCGCGGTTCAACCGCTTCTGGGTGAGGAACCACCAGGCAGTTGCCATGACGGCAAGAACAGTCCCCGCACCGCAGATGCCAGGCCATCCCGCTGCGGGACAGACAAGCGAGACGGCGCCGGAGGCGAGGGCCCCGCCGATGAACTGCGACACGACCAGGGCCGTCGTCAAGCGGCTACGCGCCTCGGGCACGAGGGCGTATACGGCTGTCTGATGGCTTATCGACAAGCCTTGCAGGGCGAAATCAAGCAGAACGATCCCCGCTATCAGTGCAGTCAGCCACTGCTGCCCCAGGGCGAGAAGCCCCCAGCTGATCAGGAGGGCGCCCAGGGCAGCCGACATGAGGCGACGAGCATGCCCGGCATCTGTGAGACGGCCGGCCAGTGGCGCGGCCACCGCCCCGGCGAGCCCGGCCAGGCCGAACAGGCCGATGGTCACTGGTGAGTAGCGGTAACCAGGTCCCGCGAGGAGGAAAGCCAGCGACGTCCACAGCAGGGTGAAACATGCCATGCCCATCGCTGCCAGCACCATGCGCTGCCGGAGTACGGCCTGGGTCGCCACCAGTTCGAGAATCGAGCGCAGCGCCCGTCGATACGACAAGGCGTCCACCGCAGGTACGGCCGGCACCATCGACCGCACGGCGACTGCCATCACGGCCATGAGCGCGGCAGCGACCACGTACACGGATCTCCATCCCGCTACGTCGGCCAGCAGGCCGGAGAAGGTCCGTGCCACCAGGATTCCGATCAGCAGGCCACTCATGACCGTGCCGACGACCTGCCCGCGGAGCGCGTCCCCGGCAAGCGATGCCGCAAGCGGGACAGCGATCATCGCGGCTGACGAAGTCACCCCGACGACGACAAGTGCCATGGCCAGTGCACTGAACGCGGGTGCACAGGCGGCCACGCTCAATGCGACTGCGCTCGATGCAAGCAGCGCCGTCAGCAGTCGACGGCGATCGGTCAGATCGCCCAATGGCACGACGAACGCGAGCGCCAGGGCGTAGCCCACCTGGGCCGCGGCCACGAGCAGTGCAGTCCTGCCCTCCGAGACGGACAACGCGTGAGCGATCTCCGGCAGCAGAGGCTGCGCGTAGTAGAGGTTGGCCGCCGCAGTGCCGGTGACTGCCGCAAGCAGGAGCACGAGCCGCCGTGAAGGGCTCTTCTGCGGCTCAACGGGACAGTCACCTCGACTGTCCGTTTTGCCTAACTGATCGATATTCATCATCACCCACTCGTCTGCCAACACTACTGTTGGCGAGTGCTCACGGTATGCCCACGGACGACCAACGGCAACGTTGGTGTTGGCGATAGGGTTGCTTTGTGGTCAGAGACATCGAGGCGACCAAGCGGCGCATCTACGAGGCGGCACTGGCAGAGTTCGCTGAATTCGGCATGCACGGCACAACGATCGACCGCATCGCCGGGCGGGCCGCGGTCAACCGAGAGCGTGTCTATGCGTACTTCGGCGACAAGAGTCACCTCTTCACCGTCGTCATCCGTACCGAACTGGAGAAGATCGCCGAAGCCGTACCGTTGATCATCACCGGTCCCACGGACATCGGTGACTTCGCCGGACGCACCTTCGACTACCAGCAGGAGCACCCCGACCTTGCCCGTCTGGTCCTCTGGGAAGGGCTTGCCGACACCGGCAGCGTTCCTGAGGAACCGGGCCGGACGGAGCTGTATGCGGGCAAAGCCGCAACCATCGAGGCAGCCCAGCGGGCCGGAGTAATCGACGACAGCATCGACCCGGGCACCCTCGTATTCCTGGTCATTGCACTCGCCAGCTACTGGGCAGCCGCACCTCAGATCGCCCGTATGCTCACCACGGGCAGCTCAGCACAGGCGAACCGCCGGGCTGCCGTCGTCAACGCCGCCCAGCGCATGGTCGCGCGGTCGTCCGACGAGCGGATGTGACGGCCACAGCCTCATGACCAGTGCTGTGATCTCGTACGCCGTGCCAAGGGCGCGTGGCCGGGTCACCAAGCCGGCTCGCCCAGCCGGCTTGCCCAGCGACCGGTACCCCTGATCAGCGCCGAGGCGCAGTGATCAAGGGCATCAGGACTTCGTCGACGATGGCGTTCACTTCCGCCGGGGACACATGGTCGTGATCCATCAGCGCCTGAATGACAAGGCCCGGTCCGACCGCCGCGACCAACGGGGTAACGGCTCCGGGATCAGCTTCTCCGCGGTCCACGGCGGCACGCAGAACGTTCATGAACTGCTGCCGACGCGGCTCGATGACGAGGCGACGCACACTGGCGTACAGTTCGGCGTTCCGTGGCCGTTGCGTGATCAACGGCAGAAACGCACGGCCGTGGGGCTGCTCGGCCACTGTGCCTGCCAACGAGTTGAGCATGGCCACAAGGTCACTTCGCAGGCTGCCCGTGTTGGGCTCCGCCGGGGCACCGAAACCGGAGACGGGATCAGTGAGCGCCGCCAGTACGAGCTGAGCAGGCGTCGACCACCTTCGATACAGCGATGCCTTGCCGGTCCCGGCGCTGGACGCGATCTTGTCGAAGCTCAGCTTGTCGAAGCCGTTCTCCGCGAGGTCCCGCAAGGTCGTCAGATAGATGGCCCGGGTCAACGACTCCCCTCGGCGGCGCGTCGCCTTCGGTGACGATGCGGAATCCTGCGGTGCGGACTGCGAAGACATGGTTCCTTTATAACTGGTAGTGGCGCGAAACCATGCGTAGTCACCTGTCACAGCAGCTGGCCACGGCTTGCACGGCTGGGGAGCAGCCCAGCCGTTCCAGGCGGAGCGACAGCCGGGGTTGGGGCCTGAGAAGATCCG
Source organism: Streptomyces sp. NPDC048277 (assembly GCF_040652235.1). NCBI lineage: Bacteria > Bacillati > Actinomycetota > Actinomycetes > Kitasatosporales > Streptomycetaceae > Streptomyces > Streptomyces sp. NPDC048277. Next base: position 41,099 of record NZ_JBEZLQ010000026.1, on the reverse strand, counting down.
GGTCCTCAGAGGGCACACCCAATGCGGTCGGAGCAGCAGGATTCCTGGCCGTCGTGCCGCAGTGGGTGGGTAGGCCGCACCCGGATCACGTCCTGTGAGGTGATGTAGTCACTGGCCGAGCTGATTCGAATCCGGCTGTGACGGAAGCCGGTTGTCCTTCCCCAGGCCGGACGCGAACGCTCGGGTTCAGGTGGTCCGGCGTCCTTTCTGCGACAGGACCAGGCCGTCGTGGTGTTCATCTCACGGAGTTCCGTTCTCCCGACTGGGAGCATCTCACCGACTGTCTCTTTCGGGGGAGGGGAGCTGACGGCTTGGACTACTGGGCCCCTCCAACTGAACCATCACGCCGTCCTCTACGTCGTTGGACTCCAGGCGCGGGCTGTCTGCCGTGATCTCCAGCCCACCAGAATGCCGGGCGCGTGTACCTCCAAGCGCTCGGCCGGCATGCGAGTAGCAAGCCGTCTCTTGTCGGCGGCCAGAGCGAAGAAGAGGCCGCGTCTCCTCACCTTCGATCAGCGACTACGCCCATGGGCATAGGGCCAACACGGGAGCGCTCAATCGCTGACTGACAGCTCTCCCACGAGATATGACCGTCGGCGAAGACGCCGGCCGGGCCCGCGCCGGCAGCCTTCCCCGGGCCCTCGCCACCTTCCGCAGCCTGGCGATCAGCCTCGCCCACCTCGCCGGATGGAAGAACAATGCCGCCGCCCACGACCACTACCACCCGGCCGACGCCCTACGCGAGCTCGGTCTCACCCGCTGAGCGCATCACCCCTGCTACCCGACTTGACCACACAATGCCGGGATTGCCACCCCACGGTCCGGGGTAGCCTGCCGGGACGCGGTACCGCAAAGGGGGCGGATCTGCACCCGGAAACCGCTCGGGCGATCTCGGGCCGAGCGCCGGGAGATTCGGCTGTGCCCGGCAGGAACCGCGCGACTGCTCATCTCGCGTGCAACTGCTTCTGGACTGGGGGTCCTGCAATGGCACCGAAGATCGACAACACGTCAGATGCGTATCTGATCCAGCGCTACGACGAGTTATACAACCGGAGTAGCGAATTCAGGTCACTCCTTCACAACGTCGTCACCAGCATGCGTGCCCTCAAGCTCAATCTGAACCCGGGGGCCGGGGCGGCACATTATGACCCGACAGACAACTCGATCACGGTCTGGCGGCAGAACAGCGGCGGGGGCGGGGGCAACAAGACGGACGAGCAGGTCCGCGACGACCTCTTCTTCGAGCTTCACAACGCGAAGAAGAGCATGGCCTTCGACACCATCCGCGGTGCCACCGGCTACAACCTCGCTTCCTTGACGGGCGACGTCAAGAAGGCCGCAGGATATGCACTGTCCATCGAATGGCAGGAATGGATCAACGTCGTGGAATCCACGATCTTGGTCAACATCGTGAACAGCACACCGGGCGCACAACTGCTGCCCAGTCCGCCCCCATACCAGGCGAACTTCAACCCCGGTGCGGCAAGTTGGCTGAAGTTCTCGAACTACCTCCAGGCGCAGGTGAAAATCGGGCATACCACCTCGTACGACAAGGCCGCGCCCGGCCAACAATGGAAGGGTTACGACATCCTCCGGGTTGTTGCCTCCGCCGGCGGGAACAGCTCCTACCTGGAAATCACTTCGAACGAGATAGCATCCCAGAAGATCAATTCCCGGGGAAATCCGTTCATTTGGGATCTCGTCAAGCCCCTCCAACTGAACTAGCCTCGATCTTGCATGACGGTCCGCCAACGGAGTGGGTGGGCCGTTTCGCTTTCTGTGGCTGATGGTGGGCATGCTGGCGGCCCGAGTGTCGCGTCGGGTGGGCGCCGGGTTCCACTGCTCCGGGCTGGGTCCTCTTTTCGTAGGGACAGGTGAATCTGTTGGTCAGCCGGGGTTCGGCAGGAGGGTGAGCCGTTCGAGGGCGCCTGTGATCTCGTGGGCCCAGGGCCAGTGGCGGGCGAGGCGGAGGATGCGGCGCCGGCCGGTGGTGACGAGTTGGCCGGCGGCGGAGAACAGGCGGAACCGCAGGCGGCGCGGTTCCCAGAGCCTTGCCTGGCCGGTCAGGGCGAGCATGGGCATCCAGGCCAGCAGGTCGAGAGCGATCTGGACGATCTCCAGCCAGATGCCGTTCTGCGCGGTGTCGTGCAGGGGAAGGTTGCGCAGGCCGGTCGAACGCGCGGCCCGGATGCGGTCCTCCGCGCGGGCCCGCAGCCGGTGGCGGAGCTCGGCGATCGGCCGGTCGAGGGTGTTCGTGGCGAAACAGGTGATCCGCATGCCGTCGGCGTCCGTGATTCTCAACTGGGCACCGGGGTGTGGCCGTTCCCTGCGGACGATCAGCCGCAGGCCCTTGGGCCAGCCGTCCAGGACGTCGCCGGCGAGTTCGGCGACCCAGGCGCCGTCGCGGACCTCGCCGTCCGTCTCGACGGCCGGGGTCCAGGCTGATGCTGGGATCTTGAGGACGTGGCTGTGGATGGCCTCGGTGATCACCATGCCGACCGAGTAGGACAACCAGCGCCCGCGCTGGGCGAGCCAGGCGACGAACTCGTGAGTGCCGCCTGCGGAATCGCAGCGGATGAGGGTCTGCCGCCCGCGCCGGTACTTCTTCGGCAGTTGGGCCAGAGCGAGGCGGGCGGCACTGATGTGGTCGGCGGCCGTGTTCGAGCCCGCGTTGCCCGGCCTCAGCAGGGCCGCGGCGGCCTCGGCGGTTCCGCCCGGTCCGTGGTCGACGAATCCCATCAGCGGGTGGTGGCCTTAGGTCTTCTTCCAGGTCGGGGCGGCGTCCTGCTTGTCCGAGTGCGCGAGGACCAGCACTCCGTCCAGGTCCACGGTCACCCGCCCGTCGGCGTCCGGAGCCCGACCTGCAGCCAACTCCCAGACCCGGCTGCGGACTTCGGCCCGAGCCGCGCGGATCGCGGTCAGTGCCTTCCCGCCGGCGGTGGCGAGGGTGTCGATCAGGCGGGAGACCGTCGGGTCGGAGGCCACCGGTCCGAACACGGCCGGCTCGGACCGCAGCAGTGCGACGTCGGCGAGGCAGTCCCCGCCGAGCGCGACCGCCAGCGCGAGGTCCAGGAGGACCTTGCCCGGGTCGTGGACGGCCCGCGGTTTCTGCCAGGGCGCCAATGCCGCGGATATCGCCCGGTCAAGACCGGTCTTGCGGACCGTCTCCGCCAACAGGGCCGCACCGGCCTGCGAGACCACCTGCCGGCCGTCACCCTGGACACGGACGCGTGGGTAGGACGCGATAGGCTCTCTCACCTGGAAAGTACTCTTTCCCTCGCAGCCAACAGGATCCTCAGCAAGTCCTATCGTTGCAGGTCAAGAGCACTTTCCGTGTTTCTGGTCAACTCTTGGACAGCCCACCTCGGCAAGCGCGGGTTCAGGAAACGCCCTTGCGCAACGACGCGATGAGGCGGTCAAGGTCCCCGCGTGCCGTGTACGTACGGATCGGGTCGATGTAGTCGCGTGACTCGATGATCTGACCGTCCCGCACACGCATGACGAAGACGCAGGGCACCTTGGCCACGGATCCGTCCGGCAACGTGAACTCGTAAGCGAACTCGGCGACGATCACTTCAGGATCGGCGGTCTCGTGGACGACGACATCGACGACAGTCCTCTTCGGCAAGGACTCCCGAACTTCCGGCGGCACCGTGAAGTGCTCCCGGAGCGCCCGCCGACTCGTCAACGGCTCGGACTCCGGCGTCGCCATCGGATGCCGGACATCGGTGACCTCGCCATACAGGTCAGGCAACCCGCTTGAGTTCCCGTCGGCGACACCATGAACAAGCCGGAGAAACACCTCGCGCGGACTCAGACTCACAAGACCCCCAAGTAATACGCACAGGCAGCTAACGATCATTATCGCCTGATGCGGGCCCGTACTGCGGACCGTCTCGACCAACAGCACCCCACACGTCCGACCCCACCCGTGGCGCTGGACGCGGACATGCGGTCTTCACCTGAGAAGTGCTCCTTCGACACCAACGGCCAGGACCCTCCACGGGTCTCATCGTTGCAGGTCAGGAGCACTACCCGCGTCTGTGAGCAAGCGGTAGACGCCACCACTCGTGAAAGCCCGAGGCTAGTGGTGGCGCCAGGTCGGGGCCGAGCCGTTCGGCCGGCGCCGCCGGGACGCCGAACTGTCGGGCGGAATCCGGCAGGTCCACGACGAGTGCGGTGGGATCTACGGCTCACCCCGCGTGCACGCCGTCCTCAAGCGTGAGGGTGTCCAGGTCTCTGCTCTGGTGCAAGGCGACTTCGCCGCGAACGGGCCGAACCGGCAGTTGGTCAGCGACCTGACTGTGACCCCTGGTGGGGAGGGGCTGCTGTGGCTGTCCGTGATCCGCGATGCGTTCGGTACATGTCCGTGAAGCTCACAACGCGCCTGGCCAGGGCCGGTATTCAGGCGTCCATGGGCTCGGTCGGCGACTCGTTCGACAGCGTCTGGTGGAGAACCTGTGGATGGTCATCCAGGCCGAGTGCATCCGCAGCCACGTCTTCGCCATCAGGGCCGAAGCGGACCTCGCGCTTGCGGCGTCGGTCGGGGCCGCCCTGGTGTAGCCGCTGAACGCCGCCCTCGGCACTTCCCGGCGTGCCTGCGTGGCGGATCGGCGTTTCGGCTACAGCTACGGCCGCACGGTGGTAGCGTCACTCATTAGTGAACAAGTTTGTCTCTTAAGGGACTCGAACTCCGGAGCACACGCATGTCCTTCTCTCCCGGCGGTCCGGCCGACACCACCTACACGTCCTACGGCGAGCAGGCTCCCCAGCAGCCAAAGAGCCCGACCAACTCGCCGTTGATGATCCGCCTCGTCTACATCGCCATGGGTCTCATCCTCGGCGGCGTGTGGATCGCCAGCAGCGGCGAGTCCCTCATCTCTCACATCTGGCACGACCTCGCCATCCTCATCGTCATGCTCGTCGTCGTCCGCAGCCGCCTGGGCAAGCGGGCGGCCAGGCCCGGTGCCACTCCGATGCCGGAGGTCTCGTACAGCTGGATCATCGGTGCCAAGCTCGGGCTCCTCGTCGTCGCGGCCGGCGTGCAGTGGATCCTCCAGCAGGCAGGCAACGCGCACCCGGACATCATCGTCGCCGTCGGCCTCTTCGCTGTCCTTGCTGTCGCCGGTCCCGCCGCGCACCACCTGTTCATACGCGCTCCGAAGCACGTCTGACCCGTTAACGGGCTTCGTCCCGCGCTCGGTTCAGCCTGCGAGCGCGGCACGCGTGCGACATAGCTGCCTGGCTTCGTGAGCGAACGGTCGATTCTCTCGACGCCCCAGACCAGGGCACGAGATCGAAGCCCCACATTTCAAAGGCGTCTCGGTCCAGGCCTGGTCCTTCGCCTCGATCAGGAAGATCTCGTCATGCCGAAAATCACCCTGGCCAACGTCCGTGTATGTGACGGCGCCGCCATCGGCCCCCGCAGTGCCATCACCATCGACGACGGACTCATCACCGATGACCCGTCAAGGGCGCAGACATTCGATGCTCAGGGAGCCACGCTCATACCTGGCCTGATCGACGCCCACGTGCACGTCAATACCCCGGCCGAACAAGCGCAGTTGCGCTCTCATGGCATCACGACCGGCCTGGTGATGGCCTCCTGGCCGCCAGCGGTCGTCGACGGCCTGCGCAACCTTCCTGGTGCCACCGATCTTCGTACGGCCGGCCTCCCCGCCGTCGGCCCCGGCGGTGGCCACGCGAAAATCCCAGGATTTCCCGCGGAAGGCATAATCTCCGAACCCGAAGAAGCGCGGAAGTTCGTAGCTGAGCGCGTGGCAGAGGGGGTGGATTACATCAAGGTCGTCACAGAACGCCCCGGCACTGGAAATATCGAACAGCCCACGCTCGACGCCCTGGTCGCGGCCGCTCATCAGCACGGCAAACGCGTCGTCGCCCATGCCGTTGCGGCCGAAGCCTACGAAATGGCCGTCGAAGCCGGCGTCGATGTGCTGACCCACGTTCCGCTCGACCGGCCACTCAGCCCCGAGACGGTGGCACGCATGGCACGCGGGAATCACATCGTCGTCCCCACGCTGATCATGATGAAGAGAGTCTGCGAGAACGCGAACGGGGCGGGCGGCGACTACGGGGCGGCGCGCGCCAGCGTCAGCGCAATGCATGCGGCGGGCATACCCGTCCTGGCAGGCACCGATGCGAACGTAGGGCCCGGACCAGCTGTCATCCCGCACGGATCCAGCCTTCACGACGAACTCGAACTCCTCGTTGAGGCAGGGTTGACGCCCCTGGCTGCGCTGCGGGCGGCGACCAGCGTGCCGGCCCGGTGCTTCGACCTGAACGACCGCGGCGCGATCAGGCCCGGCATGCGTGCTGACCTTGTACTGATCGACGGCGACCCACGAGACGACATCCGCGCCGTTCGGAGGATCGTGAGTGTGTGGTGTGCCGGTGACAAACACCATGTAGCCGTCTGAGAACCCATTGACAGGTGGGCATTCCAGGTCTCCGTGAATTATCACGCACAGCACTCTTGTATTTGATTTGAGCGCCATGGGCGGAGGGGGCAGGGTGACCATGAAAACCAAGGAACTGGGGCGCAGTGGCGTCTTGACGAGCCAGTTCATATTCGGGGCCGGCGCTATCGGTGGAGTGGGCAGTTCGGCGAAGACTCTCGGGCGTGGAATCAGTGCAGAGCAAGGAATGCGTCGCCTTGATGAAGCGGAGCAACTCGGGATTCGGGTCGTTGACACGGCTGACAGTTATGGCGCGGGGGAAAGTGAAAGGGTGGTCGGGGATTGGCTGGCTGGGCGGGCTGGAAGCGGCATGCTCGTGGCCACCAAGGTAGGAAACTCGCCGCAAGGGGCAAATCTTTCACGCCCTCACATCGAGCGCCAACTGGCCCAAAGCGTCAAGCGTCTTGGGCGTGTCGACCTGTACCTGTCGCACTCGCCGGATCCGGCTACGCCGGTCACCGAGACCCTGGAAGCCTTCACGGCCGCACGCGAGAATGGCACCATCAGGGCCTTTGGCGTCAGCAATGTGGGTGTCCGCCTACTCGAAGAGCTGCTTTCAGTGGCAGCCTCAGAAGGTCTCGACCGTCCTGAATGGGTGCAGAACGGCTTCAGCCTCCTGGACCGTGGAGTGGAGCGAGACCTTCTCCCGCTCATTGCTCAGGAAGGGCTCGGTTTCACTCCTTTCTCCCCGCTGGCGGGAGGTGTGCTCTCCGAACGTTATCTGGATGGCAGGGCCGCGGCTCCAGGAAGTCGTATCGCGGTAGCCGGTGACCTGTACTACCCGAACATCTACACGCCTGAAAATCTGAAGTGCGTTGACGCACTTCGCATGCGCGCACGCGAACGTGACATCAGTGTGTCGGCGATGGCATTGGCTTGGCTTATTGCCCACCCGGCGGTCACGGCGCCAATTGTCTCTCCGAGCAGGCCCAATCACTGGAGGGCGGTTCGGGAGGCGCTGGCTGCGGAGATCGGCGAAGCGGAACGAGACGAAATATCCGAGATCTTCCTGATTCATCGGTGAGGGCCCAGCACCCACCGAAGCATGCCGACAGGTACCAGGCCAACCATGACGCCTATCGGCCCCGCCCGGCACTCGTTCCACCGGCAGGACCACGAGGTGCCGTCCAGGTTGGAGCGAGAACGCCTCCTCACCCTTGCGAACACTCAACTACCCAAACATGAGCTGCTGTTCGCAGCGGCACTCGACAAGGCCGGGCCCGTGGACACCGAACTCGCCCGTGGCAGGACGGTCGCCACGAGTCTCAGTCGCCCCTGCCTTCGAGGCGCTGATAGCGCCCGACCGCGGTGCAGAAGGCAGTCGACTGCTTCCACGCGAAGATCCGTCAGTCGGCCGAACGAGCCGTCGCGTCGTCCTCACAAGTTCCCGGTAGGAGCGGGGCGTCGCGGTGATGCCCCGGATCCAGAGGGCGGGCGTGTCGGGCCGGCCGCGCTTGTGGGAAGGCGCTCCTGCCCGGGTTCGCCGTGTATGCGGGCTCGACGTCGGTGACACTCTCGCGGCGCCAGGACCCGATCCGCTCGATGACCCATGCTGGAGTCGCGTTCGGACTCCGGTGCGGGCTCGACGGCCGGTCTTGCGAGCCCGTATCACCGTGTAGCCGCCGGCGATTGACCCACTTGCCGGCGCATGCGCGGGAGATGCCCATCTCAGCGGCGACGTGGGCGATGGGACGTGTCTGGCACCGCCTCACGAGCCGCCTACGGCCCTGGGCGCTCAGGGGCGTATTCGCGTGGGGCACTCGTCGTCCTCCCGACGTCAGACGACGGCAGGCGCGACACCTATCGTGTGCGCCTGCCGCGTTGTGGCTTTTCAGTCCCGCGGTGCGACGCGGATACGGTTCCCGTCAGGATCGGCTGCGAGGAAGGTCAGCCCGAACCCCGCATCATGCGGCTCGCGCAGGATCGTGACGCCCTTGGACTGCCACTGCTCGAAGATCGCATTGAGCTCGTCGGGCCCACCGTTGATGGCCAGACACACCTCACCGGTACGTGGGACGTCCGCTGACAGATTCTCGAACTGGCCGGACCACAGACCGAGGTCAGCGCCTGGCCCGAGGTCGAAGGTGATGTATCCCGGCGTCTCGAACGACGGCCTCATGTCGAGGAGGTCGCCGTAGAAACGCGCTGCGGCGGGAGCGTCGTTCACGTAGACGATGGACACGACGGATGTGGTCATGGTTGGTCCTTCTCAGAGGTCGCAGGTACGCATCCACCAGCCTGATCGGGATATGCGCCGTATCCTGTCGTAATTCCTGAAAAACTTGGTGTGTGACCCCAGACCGTTTCTTCTCCCTGATGCTGCTCCTCGCATCAAGGAATGCCGTGACCACACAGGAACTTGCCTCGGCGCTCGGGGTGTCCCTTCGAACCATCACCCGGGACCTGAACTGGCTCCGCGACGCCGGTCTGCCGGTGACCGCGCAACGGGGCCGCCTCGGAGGCGTGACCATGCTGCCCGGGTCCGGGCCCGACCTCACGCGACTCACACCGGGCGAGCGTGATCATCTGTCGCTCACCGGGCTGGACGAGAAGCAACGCGCGGAGCTCGACGCATCGGTCGAAAGCCGGCGCGCGCTCTCCAAGATCGCCGCTACACAGTCACGTCAGGTTCATGAGCTCCTGCCGCTCACCGACGTAGTGCACGTGGACAGTCGTCCCTGGCTCCAGGCCCGTGCTTCCGGCACGACTCCGGCTTCGCTGATCGGCGCAGTGCGGCGCGGTCGCCGGCTACGGATCGAGTACGACAGCCCACGCGAGTCATGCCCACGCGACCTGGTCGTGGATCCCTACGGGCTGTTCGCCAAGGCCGGCATCTGGTACCTCGTCGCCGACTGTGCCCGACTGCCACGGATGTACCGACTCGAACGGATCACGGCGTGGAAGGAAGTCGACCAGCCACGACGGATCCGCGAGAACCAGACCCTGGCCACCGCCGCTGCAGCGCTCGTTGAGCAGTGGGAAGACAGCCATGCGATAGAGGTCAGCGCCACCATCGACCAGACCCAGATCGAGCGAGCGCGACGGATCCTTGGCCGACGACTCGTCCAGGACGACCATGAGGAATCCGCCACCGGCCACAAGGTGACGATCCGCTTCCTGCATCTGGAGGACGTGCGAGCACTACTGCCGTTCGGGAGCGCCATCACTGTGCACGGCCCCACCGAAGCCAGGGCTCACCTCCGTGACCTCGCCACCAACCTTGCCCACCACTATGCGCCGTCACCAACGTCCTGATCCGCAACAGCCAAACGACGACGTGGTCGTCCGGGCCACCGAGTCGGAGTTCGGGCCCGGGTGACGGGGCGACTGCTTGCCGGCCGCGCGGCGGCCAAGAAGCCGGCCTGCCGCACGCAGGAGGGCGGCGTCGTGTGCCTTGCTCAGGACGACGGCGACTTTCAGGCCGAGGTGGCGGCTGCGGTCGGCCCCTCAGGTTGCCCTGCCCCGCGGGCCAATCCGGTCGTCCGGGAGGGATCGCCTCCGGCTTCCGGCCGGGCGCGGGTGCTTTGCCGTTTCAGGCGGCTGGGTCGTCGGCGGTGCCGGGGCGGGTGAGGGTTCCGTTCAGCCAGGCGCTGGCGGGTTCTGCGCGGGAGCGGGTGCCGGTGCGCTGGAACAGTCGGGTCAGGCGCTGTTCCACGGTCTTGTGGCTGCAGGCGAGTTCCGTGGCGATCTGCCGGTTGGTCGCACCGTCGCTGACCATCCGTACCAGGGTGATGTCGAGTTCGGTCAGTTCCTCGGTGGTCTGACGGAGTCTCGGAACCGGGATGTCGCGCTGCTTGGCGGCGCGGGCCACGGCGACGCGGAAGGGCTGTCCGAGACCGAGGCTGCGTGCGCTCTGCATGGCTTCGGTCAGCCAGGGGCGGGGGTCGTCCGCGGTGTGGGTCAGGCACAGGCTGCTGATGATGCTCAGGTGAAGGTCGCCTCGGCGTTCGACCAGCCGGTGGGCGGTCAGCGCGCTGTCCGCGTCGCGGTGTGCGATGCCCCGCCCGAGGAGGAGGGCCTCCTGGGTCAGGGGTGTGGCCGCCTCCTCGTGCAGGGTCTCCAGTTCTTCCAGAGCCTGCCGGACCAGCTGCGGTCGGTCGTCCTGGTGGGCGGCGAGCGACAGGACGCGCAGCAGTAGCCGTTCGACACCGGCGAGTTGGCCGTTCTTGCGTGCCTGCCGCACGTCGTCCCAGGCCCTTTCCAGCGCCTCCTCGGTGTGGCCCGTCCAGTAGCGCAGGGCCAGGCGGGCGCGCGCCGCCAGGGGATGGGTGAGGGTGTCGGGGACCAGGTCGAGCCAGGCGCGGGCGGAGGCGGTGTCCCCGCGGGTGCAGTGGATCTCCGCGGCCAGTGCCCGGCAACTGGGCCCTGGCCGAGGCGCTTCCCACCTGGAACACCGGCACCTCCCCGGTCGTGATCGCCGACCTCGACATCGCGATGGGCTGCGATTCGACCGCGGCCACGTGCGCGACCGCGTACGACGGGCTGCACCCCGACCCGCTGGGCGAGTACCGCCTCGCCGGCGCGTTCAGCTCCGTGCTGCACGAGAGGCTCGGGGTCGGCTCGGCCGCGCTCACGGTGCCGGCCGGTGTGCCCGATCGGTCATCGGCCACCCCGACCGACCTGAAGTTCGACGGCACGCAGCAGGGTGTGACCGTGACCTGGCCCAAGGTCTTCGGCGCGCACGGCTACGACGTCCAGTGGCGCGAAGTCACCGACGGCGGCACGTCCGACTGGACGGACAGCAGTCCCGGTGCCGAGGCCAACCGGTGGGACCTGGGCCGGCAGTTCACCAACCAGCCGTACGACGGCCACCGCTACGAGGTGCGGGTGCGTGCGGCCGCCGGGGACCTGAAGTCGCCGTGGTCGGACCCGGTCAGCGGCATCGCCCACCCCACTGGTGCACTCCCGCATCATCGGCTACCCGGCCTCGGCACGCACCGCCCATGTCGACGGGCTCACCCCGGGCCACCACTACCGGGTGTTCATGGACACCTGGAACGCGGCCGGCGAGGGCAAACCACGCATCGCCGCCACCGTCGTACCGAACTGACCGCCATGACCCGCAAGGTGCCGACACCAGGGTGACCGCGGTTGCCGCAGCCCCTGGAGGAGGAGTTCGATCAAGCGGCAGGGGCCGTACTTCTCCACGGGGAGCGGCCGTCGGCGCGGTGCCGACCGGGATCGCTCCCGGCCGGCACCGCGCGCGTTCACCAGGTCACGGGAAGCTCGCTGACGCCGCCGGTGAGGGTGGTGCGGATCTTGAGTTCGTCGATGTTCTTGGCGAGGCGGAGACCGGGCAGGCGCTCGGCCAGGGTGGCGAACACGATGCGCAGTTCCGTGCGGGCCAGGCTCGCCCCGATGCAGAAGTGCGGGCCGTGGCCGAATCCGAGATGGTTGCGTTCCGGACGGTCGGGGTCGAAGGTCTCGGCGTCGGTGTAGACGGCCGCGTCGCGGTTGGCCGAGTTGATCGAGATGATCACGGCGTCGCCGCGCCGGACGGTGACTCCGGCGATGTCGACGTCGGTGTGGGCGTAGCGCAGCAGACCGAGGTCGCCGGGCGCGCCCAGGCGCAGGATCTCCTCGACGGTGGCGTTGACCCGGCCGGCCGGGTCGGCGGTCAGCGCCTGCCACTGCTCGGGCCGGGTGAGCAGGAAGAGCGTGCCCAGGCCGATACGGTTGACGGTGGTCTCGTGCCCCGCGAACAGCAGTCCGACGCAGAGCCGGATCATCTCGGCGTAGTCGAAGTCCTGGTCGGCGTCCTGGGCGCGTACGAGGTCGGAGATGACGTCCTCGCCGGGCCGGGCGCGCTTGGCCTCGGCGAGGCCGGTCATGTAGTCGTTGAACTCGTCCCGTGCCCGGTGGGCCGCCTCGTCGCCGATGGCGTGGTTCGCCATCCGCTCCGACAGCGAGGCGAAGTACTCGCGGTCGCTCTCGGGCGCTCCGAGCAGTCGGCAGATGACCGCGACCGGCACCGGGAAGGCCAGCCCGGCATGCAGGTCGACCACCCCGTCGGGCGCGGCGGCCCGCTCGGCGGCCAGCCGGTCGATACAGCCGTCCACGAGATGGCGTACGTGATCGGAGAGCATCATCATGCGCCGGGCCGAGAAGGCCGGGGTCAGCAGTCGGCGCATCCGCGTATGGTCGGCCTCCTCCGTGGCGTAGTCGCCGGAGGGGCCCTCCTGGACCGCGGCGGTCGTGATGCGGGACGCCCGTTCCGGCTCGGGGTGGGAGCGGCCGAACCGCTTGTCGCCGAGGAGGTCGCGCACCTCCTCGAAACGGGTGACCAGCCAGGCGGGATCCCCGGCCGGTGTGGTGACTGGCGTGATCGGCGCCTCCCGGCGCAGCACCTCGTACAGAGGTGCGAGATCGAGCACGTTCGGCCGTGCGAAAGGTAGTTGTGAAGGCTCGGCTGCGACGCTCATGGTCCTCCTCCTGGACCTCGGAACGCGATCTTCCGGCATTTCGACCGTAGCACTTTATTGTCAGTGACTGCCAATAATGATTTCGGCCAGTCCATCCGTGGCGCGGGCGTGCTTGGATCGCCCGATGGAGGACTTGACGGTGGACAGCGGCCCGATAACGCCGCGCCGCGGGCGGCCGCCGGTGAGCGACCGGCAACGGGAGCGGCAGCGCCTCGACATCTCCCGCCACGCGGTCCGGCTCTTCGCCGAGCAGGGCGTGGCCGCCACCTCCGGCGAGCAGATCGCGCGGGCGGCCGGAGTCTCGGAACGTACGCTGTGGCGCTACTTCCCCAGCAAGGAGAGCTGCGTGGAGCCGCTGCTCACCAAGTCGGTCGGTGCCTTCCAGACGGTCCTGTACGCCTGGCCGCCCGAGGCCGACCTGACGGAGCACCTGCGCGCCGCCTATCGACCCGCACTCGACTCGCCGTCCGACGGGGACGCCGAGGCGGTTCTCGCCGTGGTCCGGATGACGCACGACGAACCCGGGCTGCGAGCCGTCTATCTGGTGCTCCGGGAGCGCGCGGAGGAGACGTTCACCGAGGTGCTCGCCGAACACGCGGGCAGGCCCGCCGACGCGCTCGACGTGCGGATGCGGGCCGCCGCCATGAGCGCCGTGCTCAAGGTGGCGACCGACGACTTCGCCCAGGCCGTGGCCGAGCGGGGCATCACCCCCGAGGCGCTGCGTCGGCACCGCGAACAGCTCGCCGAGGCGCTGAGTCTCCTCACCCGGACGTCGTAGGGCCGAACGTCGCGCCCAGAAAGTCTTGTTGGCCTCGTTGACATGCCGCAAGCACAGGCGTTTCACTCAACACTCGTGCATGGCAACGTTGTCAGGCCGTTAGGGCGACCAGAACCGTTGCCTGTCGCCGGCATTCCGGTGTTTTTCGGCGCGCCGACACCTGATGTGCGAAGCACGAGTTGCTGCGGAGGCAACCGATGGTGAGACCCCGACGTTCAGCCGCACCACCCGACCGCGCGAGATTCCGTCAACGCCTGGCCGTGATCTGCGTCCTGGGCATGGCAGTCCTTCCGCTTCCGGCGATCGGAAGCGCCGACGCCGCGAGCACCGCGACGCCGGCCCTGGTGAAGGATCCCGCGTCCCTCGTCAACCCCCTGATCGGCACCTCCGGTGCGGTGGACACCTTCCCCGGACCCGACATGCCGGCCGGCATGGTGCAGTGGGGCCCGGACACGACGCCCAACCGCCCCGACGGCGGCGGCTACGAGTACGCCGACAAGAAGATCTCCGGCTTCAGCCTCACCCATGTGTCCGGACCCGGCTGCCCGGTCGCGGGCGACCTGCCCGTCCTGCCGGTGACCGGCGCGCTGTCGGGCGACCTCGGCAGCACCTCCGTCGGCTTCAGCCACGCCGACGAGCAGGCCGCCATCGGGTCCTACAAGGTCACCGACGCGTCCGGGGTCAGGACCGAACTGACCGACACCACCCGCGCCGGGCTGGGCAGCTTCACCTTCCCCGCGGGTCAGCAGGCGAACCTGCTGTTCAAGCTCAGCGGGGGCGCCACCCAGGTGGACGGAACCCGCGTCCAGGTGGTGAACAGCAAGGAGATCAGCGGCGCGATCGACAGCGGTCACTTCTGCGGCGCGGGCAACAGGTACACGCTGCACTTCGACATCAAGTTCGACCGGCCGTTCACGGCGAGCGGCACCTGGGTCGGCAGCACCATCACCCCCGACGCGACCTCGCTGGAGGCGGGAAAGGTCCGGCAGACCCCGCAGCCGTCCAGCACGGCGCGGCTGAAGGAGAAGCACTTCACCGTCCCGGTGAGACCGGCCCCGACGATCCACGGGAGCGGTGCCAAGGCCTCGGCCCACAGCTCCGTGCAGGGCGGCGCCACGGCCGAGGCCGCCCAGCCGCCCACGACCGGTGCTAACGGCATGTACCTGACCTTCGACACCTCCTCGAACCCCACGGTGACGGCGAAGGTCGGTGTCTCGTACACGAGTGACGCCAACGCGGCGGCCAACCTCCGCACCGAGATCGGGAACTGGAACGTCGGCGCGGTCGAGCGGGCCAACCACGACGCCTGGAACGCGGTGCTGAAGAACATCCGGGTGGGTGGCGGTTCCGCCGACCAGCAGACGCAGTTCTACACCGCGCTCTACCACGCCCTGCTGCACCCGAACGTCTTCTCGGACGACAACGGCCAGTACATGGGCATGGACAACCAGATCCACAAGCTGGCCAAGGGACAGCACGCCCAGTACGCCAACTACTCCGGCTGGGACACCTACCGCTCCCAGACCCAGCTGATGGCGATGGTCGAGCCCAAGGTCGCGAGCGACGTCGTCACCTCGATGCTCAACGGCTACGACCAGACGGGCCTGCTGCCCAAGTGGGCCTCGAACAACGGCGAGAGCTATGTGATGGTCGGCGACCCGGCCGCCGGCATCATCACCGACGCGTACGCCTTCGGCGCGAAGGGCTTCGACACGGCCAAGGCGCTTGCCGCCCTCCAGCACGAGGCCACCGTCCCGAACAACGACCGCCCCGGCGAGTCGGTGCGGGACGCCAAGGGCTACCTCCCGCTCGACGAGAACGACTACAACTGCTGCAACTTCTACGGCCCGGTCTCCACCCAACTGGAGTACGACTCCGCCGACTACGCCCTCGCGGCCTTCGCGAAGTCGCTCGGAAAGGCGTCCGTCTACGAGAAGTTCGCCACCCGTGCCCAGGACTGGATGAACGTCTTCAACCCGCAGACCGGCTATATGCAGGCGAAGAACAAGGACGGCCAGTTCGTGGGCGGTTTCACCCCCGGCACCTCCAACGGCTTCGTGGAGGGCACCTCCGCCCAGTACACCCCCATGGTCCCGTTCAACCTGCAGGAGCTCATCCAGGCACGCGGCGGCGCCAAGGCGTACTCGTCCTACCTGGACAGCCTGCTCGACGACATCACCGACCCCGGCGGCACGAACGCGGACCTGAGCAACGAGCCCAGCGTGGAGATCCCCTGGGAGTACAACTACACGGGTGAGCCCTGGAAGACCCAGGCGGCCGTCCGCGAGGCCCAGCAGGGCCTGTACTTCAACGCTCCGGTCGGCTCCTTCGGCAACGACGACCTGGGCGCCATGAGCTCCTGGTACGTCTGGTCCGAACTCGGCATGTACCCGGAGACCCCGGGCACGGACACGCTGGTGCTCGGCAGCCCGGCGTTCCCGGTGGCCCAGGTGAGCCTCGACGGCGGCAAGGCGGTGCGGATCAACGCGCCGCAGGCCGCGACCGACGCGCCGTACGTGCAGTCGCTGAACGTCAAGGGCAAGGCGTGGAACACCTCCTGGCTGACGTACCGGCAGCTCAAGGGCGCGGGCACGCTCGACTTCACGCTCGGCACCCAGCCGAACACCTCCTGGGCGTCCGGCCCGTCGGCGGTGCCGCCGTCGGACACCACGGGCGGCGGCCGGGTGCTGGCGGCGACCGGTCCCAGCAACGGTCTGGTCCTCCAGCCGGGCACGAGCGGTGACAGCACCCTCGACCTGACCAACCTCGGCGGCGAGCCCGTCACGGTCGACTGGACGGCGACGGCGCCCTCCGGGGTCACCGTGGACACGGCGTCCGGCTCGCTGACCGTGCCCGCCTCGGGCAGCGCCGAGGCGAAGGTCCGGGTGACGGCCGGCGCCGACGAGGGGACGTTCCCGGTCACCTTCGCACTGACCGACCACAGCACCGGTACGGCCCTGTCCGGGGCGGCCCTGCGGGTGGCCGTCGCCAAGCCCGGGGCGCTGTGGCCGTACGCCACCAACGAGGGCATCTACCCCGACGGCACCAGCTATTCGGGCGGCTTCGACGGCGGCGGCTGGGCCTTCTCGCAGAACGCGCTGTCGGCGGCCGGTGTCACGAGCGGCTCCACCCTCACGGTCGACGGCATCTCCTACACCTGGCCCACGGTGGCGTCGGGTCAGCTCGACAACCTGGAGATGGCCGGCCAGACCCTCCCGATGCCGGCCGGCACGTCGGGGGCGTCGCTGGGACTGCTGGGCGCGGCGACCAACGCGTCGAGCAGCGGGGTCTCGGGCACGTTGACCGTCACCTACACCGACGGCACCACCTCCCAGGCGACGGTCGGTTTCTCCGACTGGACACTCGGCGCCGGGTCGAGCCAGCCGCTGCCGGGTGACACGACGGCCGTCACGACGGCCTACCGCAACACCGGGAGCGGGGGCCGGGACAGCGTGAAGACCTATGTCTTCGCCACGAAGGTCCCGCTGGATCCCTCCAAGCAGGTGGCCTCGGTGACGCTGCCGGTGACCGGCTCGACGGGCACCGACCACCTGTTCGCCTACGGCTTCGGCCAGTAAGGGGCACGACGGCACGAACGAGGGGGCCGGTTCCCCGGGCACACGCCCGGGGAACCGGCCCCCTCAGCCGTGTGCTGCGCTCAGCCGAGGGTGAAGTCGTCGGCGTAGACGTCGGACTGGCCGTACCAGCCGTGGACGTAGACGGTGACCGTTCCGCTGCTGCCGGTGGTGAAGCCGACCGTGAGCTGGTTCCAGCTGCTGCTGTTCGACCAGGTGCTCGCCGTGGCGCCGCCGCCGACTCCGATGTACGCGTACGGTCCCTGCACCCAACCGGTGAGCGTGTAGGTGTGGTTGGGGGAGAGGGTGACGGTCTGGTCGCATTCGCCGGTGCTGCTGGAGCTCGGGGCGACCTGCAGGCTGTGGCTGCCGCTGTGGACCGGGGAGGAGACCACCGAACTGCCGCCTGTACAGGTCCAGGGGCTCGAACTGCCCGTCTCGAAGCCCGCGTTGGTCAGCGAGCCCCCGCCGCCCCCGCTGCCACTGGTGGTGACGGTGAGCGTGTAGGTGGCGCTGTGGCTGCCGCTCGCGGCGGTGCCGGTGACGGTGATCGGATAGGTGCCGGCGGCCACGGACGAGCCGACCGTCGCCGTCAGCGTCGAACTGCCGCCGGACGTCACGGACCCGGGGCTGAAGGAGACGCTCACGCCGGAGGGTGCGCCGGAGGCGGAGAGACTGACGGACTCGGCGCTGCCGGAGGCGACGGCGGTGGAGACGGCGGCGGTCGCCGAACCGCCCTGGGCGACCGAGGCGGACCCCGGGGACAGGGACAGGGAGAAGTCGGTGGTGGTGCCTCCGCCGCCGCCCGAGCTGCCCTCGTAGGGCACGAACGCGTCGGTGAACGCGAGACTGTTCTGGCTGATCTCGCTGCACGTGGACAGGGAGTTGGCGCTGCCGCTGCACGGCTGGTCCCGGTTGGCCGACCAGAACGCCAGCCGTCCGACCCCGTTCTGCGCGGCGAAGCCCTCCACCGTCTGGGCGTCCGCGAGGGTGAAGGTGGACCCGTCGTCGTTCTTCCCGATCATCGGGGTGATGCCGAGGTTGGCGTAGGTGTAGCCGGAGTCGACGGACTGCATCTGGGCCAGCGTGGCCCGGGCCGCGGAGAGGGCGGCCTGGCCCATCTCGGTGCCGGTGCCCGCGTAGTAGTCCATGGTCATGATGTTGACCACGTCGATCTTGATGCCCGCGTTCTCGGCGGCCTTGAGGATGTTGACGCCGTCGCCGGTCAGCCCGCTCGTCAGCACCGGCAGGGTCATGGAGAACCGCAGGTTCGGGTTGGACGCCTTGAGGTCCTTCATCGCCTGCATCTGACGGGCCGCTGCCGCGGTGTCCGCGATGGCGGCGCCCTCCACGTCGAAGTCGAGCTGGGTGACGCCGTAGTCATCGATGATGACCTGGTATCCGGCGTCGATGCTGCTCTGCGTGGAGCACGTCCAGGCGAGCGGCTCGCCGCTGGCTCCGCCGGAGGAGATGATCACCGAGGCGCCCTCGGACTTCGCCCTGGCGATCTCCGGGTCGGTGTAGGAGTCGTTGCCGATGGGGAGCGTGTCGCCCCAGATCTGGGTGCAGCCCTCACCGAGCACGAAGGCCGCGGTGTAGGCCTTGAGCCCGTGTCCGGTGACGGCGGTGTCGAGCAGTCCTTCCTGACTGTTCGACATGTCGACGTAGGGAGCCACGGAGTAGACGCTGCCCGCCGCGGCGTTGCCGGCGGGGGCCAGCGCGACGGCGACGCCGGTGGCCGTGAGCGCGAGGGCACACGCGGAAGCCGCAAATCTCGCCAGGTGCATGACATTGGCCCTTTCGGGATGCCCTTCGGGGGCGGAGTGGTGGGGGTGGGCCGGGACGGATTTGGTACATACCAAACCGCCCGCAGGACACTCCGTCAAGAGGACTAGACCAACGGGTTCCGATCGGGCCGGACGGTCGACTCCGCGCGGCCGCACGGCGCTCCGTTACTTTCCGACCAGTCGGTCGGTGTCTCAGGCGGAGGGCTCCGTCACGGTGGACCGGCCGCGCCGGACGACGGCCAGCGACGCCCACGCCATGGCCACCAGCGGGATGATGCCGGAGACGATCACCTGTCCCCGGCTGGAGACCAGGCCGTTCGGGGTGCCCAGCAGATAGCCCAGGCCGATGCAGCTGCGGGACAGCGCCTGGAAGCAGGCCCAGGCGCTGCCGTGCACCTCGGCCGGTACGTGCGCGTGCACCGCGTTGCGCAGGCCGACGTTGCACGCGCCGTTGCTGAAACCTCCCACGAGGAACAGCGGGAACATCGCCGCGGCGACCGGGATCAGGCCGGCGAGGAGCAGGCCGAGGCCGATGCCCGAGACACCGCCGAGGATCAGCGGGGTGTGCCGCTCGGCCCATCCCGCGCGGCCCGCGAGCAGCGCGCCCGGGATGGCCCCCAGCGCCCAGGCCGCCAGGAAGAGGCCGAAGACGGTGTCGTTGCCGTCGGCGACGCCCCGCAGGTAGTAGACGCCCGCGACACTCTCGATGCTGGTGGCCAGCATCGCGGCCGCCAGCGCCGGCATCAGCGTGCCCACGACCGGTGCGTCGCGCAGTGCCCGGTAGCCGTCCGCGAGCCTCGTGGCGGGGCGGCGGCCGATCGCCACGTCCACGCTGCGCGGCACCGCCAGCATCGTGCAGCCCGCGAGCACGAGGAAGGAGAGCGCGTCGGTGGCGAGCAGCACGCCGGTGCCCCACAGGGAGTTCAGGAAACCGGCCAGGGGCGGCCCGGCCAGGCCCGCGGCGGACAGGCTCGCCGTCAGCAGGCTGTTCGCCCGTCCGGTGTGCTTCTCCCCGGCGACGACGGGCAGCATCTTGAACCCGGCGGCCACCGAGCCCACTCCGGCCAGGGCCGACAGCGCGATCAGCGCCACCTTCGCATGGAACCCGCCGACCGCGGTGGCCGCGCCGAGGGACGACGACTGGACGAGCAGCGCCCACAGGCACACCGTGCGAGCGCTGAACCGGTCCACCACGGAGCCGATCAACGGCGCCGCGAGCACGGTGGGGATGAGCTCGGCGAGCATCACCTCGGTCACCCCGAAGTGGATGCCCCGGTCCGCCGCGTGCAGCACCAGCCCCAGGGAGGCCAGGATGTCACCGAGACGGGAGAGGACCGTTCCCGCGAGGAGTACCTGCGCGGCGACCGGCATCGCGGTACCCCGGCGCAGCGCGGCGAACGGCGCTCTCCGCGTCCTTTGCGTGTCCAATCGAGTCCAATCCGTCCGCTTGCCGGGCCCATTCGGCCTGCTCGCGCATCAGATTAGGCCTGCTCGCTGAGTGGGAGAGCGTTCACCGGCCACCGGTACATAGTGCTTCCCGGCCATTGTGTGTCCTGCCGGAACCCGTTACGGGATCCCAATTTCTCGGCCATGAGCAGTACTTCACCGAATGTCCACGCATGTTCCACATCAACTCCCGCTCTGCCCTTCGGGGAAGGTGGGTGCCGCATCTCACCCGGGATGATGTGCATCCGGGGCGTTCCGGGCGTCCTTTCCCGGGTCGGTGATGCGGGGGAAGGTGATGGGCGCCTTGATGTCCGGCTGGGAGTCGTAAAGCGTGTTTTTCGGCCAATCGCTGGAGTTGCGGCGGTCTCGGCCGGTGAACCGCCCCATCTCCGTCCGTCGATCCGGAAAGCGCCTTCCGGGTCCATGGAGTTATCGAGGTCGGCCGGATGAATGTCCGGAAAATGTCGGGACAACGAGCCGCCGCATTCCCCGAGGGGTGGAGAAAAGGGAACGAACCGGCATCTCGGGGAAGGGCATGTCCCCTGGTCGGAAAACCGGGTGCCGGACCCCCGGTCGCCTGCCTACACTCGCCGAGTATCACGCACCGTAGCCGCGGAACGCGGTCGCGGGGCTTTGCCGTGACGAGTTCGGACGAATGAGGGGAGAGGGCGATGCGTGACCGTACCGCTGTCGTCTCTCCCTGTTCCCGTTACGAGGTGATCCTCGTGTCCCCGGCCCTCCGGTGCCCGCCGCGCGGCCGGTACCGGACTCCGTGACACGCGGCTGACCCGATCAACTCCTGGCATATGCCAGATCATTGACGTTCCGTCAGTTCCGCTCCGGTGAACTCGCCGCACGGGAAATTGCGCTGCCCATTCCGGAACCTTCCGGGAACCGCAATCGAAAGGCCTCGGGCCGTGCGCACCGAACTCCACCCGAACTCCGTCAACCCCCTTGCCGCCGTTCGCAACCTGGGCATCCTCGCCCACGTCGACGCCGGAATGACCACCGTCACCGAACGCATCCTCTTCGCCACCGGCACCATCCACAAACGCGGCGAGGTCCACGACGGCACCACCGTCACGGATTTCGACTCCCAGGAACGCGACCGCGGGATCACCATCTTCGCCGCGGCCGTCAGCTGCGCCTGGGACGGCCACCGCGTCAACCTCATCGACACCCCCGGCCATGTCGACTTCGCCGACGAGGTCGAACGCTCCCTGCGCGTCCTCGACGGCGCGATCGCCGTGTTCGACGCGGTCGCCGGCGTGGAGCCGCAGAGCGAGTCGGTGTGGCGGCAGGCCGACCGGCACGGCGTCCCCAGGATCGCCTTCGTCAACAAGATGGACCGCGCGGGCGCCGACCTCGACCGAGCCGTCGAGTCGATCCGCACCCGCCTGCACCCGGCCCCGCTCGTCGTCCAGGTGCCCATCGGCCGGGAGGACGGCTTCACCGGAGTCGTCGACCTCGTGCGCATGCGCGCGCTGGTCTGGGCGGACGGCGGCGGTACGGCGGTGGCGGGACCGGTGCCCGCGTCGCTCAGGGAGGAGGCGGAGCGCCGGCGGCACACGCTGGAGGAGACGGTGGCCGGACTGCACCCGGCCGCGCTGGAGGAGTTCTGCGCGCCACCCGGCCGGCTGTCCACGGGCACGCTGGTCACCGCCCTGCGCGACCTCACCCGCACCGGCGACGGCATCGTCGTCCTGTGCGGCTCCGCCTACCGCAACCGGGGCATCGAACCGCTCCTCGACGCGGCCGTGGCGTATCTGCCCTCGCCGCTCGACGTCCCCGCCGTGCTCGGCACCCACCAGGGCGCCGAGCAGCGACGGGCCGCCGCCCCCGAAGGGCCGTTCGCGGCGCTCGCGTTCAAGGTGACCGCGACCGCCACCGGACGCCTCACCCATGTCCGCGTCTACTCGGGCACGATCGAGAAAGGAGACACCGTGTGGAACCCGGCGAACCGGCGCACCGAGCGCGTCGCCCGCATCCTCCGCGTCATGGCCGACCGGCACGAACCCCTCGACCGGGCGGTGGCCGGTGACATCGTCGCCGTCGTGGGACTGAAGTCGGCCCGCCCGGGCGCCACGCTGTGCGATCCCGGCGCCCCGCTGCTGCTGGAACCGCCCGTCGCCCCGGACCCGGTGGTCTCCGTCGCCGTCGAGGCCCGCCGCCGTACCGACACCGACCGGCTGGCCCAGGCGCTGGCCCGGCTCGCCGAGGAGGACCCCTCGCTGGTGGTGCGCACCGACGCCGAGACCGGGCAGACCGTGCTGTCCGGGATGGGCGAACTGCATCTGGAGGTCGCGGTGGAGAAGATCCGCCGGGACGGCGGCCCCGAGGTCACGGTGGGCCGGCCGCGCGTCGCCCTCCGGGAGACGGTGGTCCACGGGGTCACCGGTCTCGTCTACCGGCACGTTCACCAGACCGGCGGGGCGGGGCAGTTCGCGCATGTCGTCCTGGACGTCGAACCGCTCGACCACGAGGCCGGCTTCGAGTTCCGGTCGGCGGTCGTCGGCGGCCGGGTGCCGCAGGAGTACGTCCGCGCGGTCGAGGCCGGCTGCCGGGACGCCCTCGCCGAGGGCCCCCTCGGCGGGCATCCGGTCACCGGGCTCCGGGTCACCCTGACCGACGGCTCGACACATGTGAAGGACTCCTCGGACACGGCCTTCCGCACGGCCGGGAAGCTCGGACTCCGGGAGGCCCTGCGCGGCAGCGTGATGGCCTTGCTGGAGCCGGTCGCCGAGGTCACGGTGACCGTGCCCGAGGACGCGGTGGGCGGTGTGCTCGGCGACCTGGCCGCCCGGCGCGGCCGGGTCACCGGCTCCGCCGGCCGGGGCGGCGCCGCGGTGCTGACCGCCACCGTGCCGCTGGCCGAACTGTTCGGCTACGCGACCCGGTTGCGCGGCCGCACCCAGGGCCGGGGCACCTTCACCACCCGACCGACCGGCTACGCCCCGGCCCTGGCCACGGCGACCGTGCGGTGGCGTCGGCTGCGCCCCGGTGTCGGCTACGGCGACCGTGCGGTGGCGTCGGCTGCGCCCCGGTGTCGGCTACGGCGACCGTGCGGTGGCGTCGGCTACGCACCGGCACCGGCCACGGCTACCGTCCGGTGACATCGGGACCGTCCGGTGGCGCCGGGTGGGGGCGGGTGCACCGAGTCCATCCGGTGCCACCGGGGCGGCGGGTGACACCGAGTGGGGGCCGGGGACAACCTCCCCGGCCCCCACCCTCACGGGCAACGGCCTGCCCGCACTCGCCCTCTCCCACCCGCAACGGCCCGTCGAAACACAACCGTTGTGGAACGGCGTCCGCCCCCTGTCCGCCCAGGTCGCACGGCTCCGGCCCAGGTCACACAGCCGGGCCCGGCCGCGGGGCCGGCGCGGAACTGGCTGTTCCCCGGCCTGCCTGCGCGGATACCCGTGCCGGAGCCCTTGACGGGCCCGCCTTCCGCGGTTTAACTCACGTCCTAAATTAAGCCATGAGGGGCTTCGGGAGCCGAACGTCGGTCTCGGCCTCCGCTCACGCGGGCGCCGGCCTTCGCGAAGCCCTCTCGGGGTTCTCGACTCCCGGAAAGGCACAGCAGGAGCCATGCGCAGCATCCGAGCCGCGGCCGTAGGCGCCGTCTCCATGTCCCTCGCCCTCGCGGCCACGGCCTGCGGTGGCGGTTCGTCCACCGGTGGCGGGTCGAACGACTCCCCGAAGACGCTGACTTACTGGGCCTCCAACCAGGGCGCCAGCATCGAGGTCGACAAGCAGGTGCTCCAGCCGGAGCTCGACAAGTTCCAGAAGCAGACCGGCATCAAGGTCAAGCTGGAGGTCGTGCCCTGGTCGGACCTGCTCAACCGGATCCTGACCGCGACCACGTCCGGACAGGGCCCCGACGTGCTGAACATCGGCAACACCTGGAGCGCCTCGCTGCAGGCGACCGGCGCGCTGCTGCCCTGGGACGCCAAGAACTTCGCCAAGATCGGCGGCAAGGACCGCTTCGTCGACTCGGCGATGGGCTCCACGGGAGCGGCGGGCAAGGACCCGGCGGCCGTACCGCTGTACTCGATGGCGTACGCGCTCTACTACAACAAGAAGATCTTCGCGGACGCCGGGATCGCCCAGCCCCCGGTCACCTGGGACGAGTTGGTCGCCGACGGCAAGAAGATATCGGCGAAGGGCAAGTCGGTGCTCGGCGCCGAGGGCGGGAACGTGTCGGAGAACATCCACCACGTCTTCGTCTTCGCCAAGCAGCACGGCGCCGACTTCTTCACCCCGGACGGCAAGCCGGACTTCACCAACGACAAGATCGTGGCCGCGGTGCAGCAGTACGTCGGCCTGATGGCCAAGGACAAGGTCATCCCGACCGGCGACGCCGAGTACGCGCAGAACCAGTCGGTGAGCGACTTCGCCAAGGGCAAGCAGGCCATGCTGCTGTGGCAGTCGGCCTCCGCCAACCTCAAGTCGCAGGGCATGAGCGACAGCGACTACGGCATCGCGCCGGTGCCCGTGCAGTCCGGCACCCCCGGCACCGGCACCCAGGTCAACTCGATGGTCGCCGGCATCAACCTGGCGGTCTTCAAGAACACCAAGAACCTCGACGGCGCCGCGAAGTTCGTGAAGTTCATGACCAGCGACGCGGAACAGAAGGTCCTCAACACCGCGTACAGCTCGATCCCGCCGGTCAAGGCCGCTCAGGAGGACGCGGCCTTCAACACCCCCGCCAACTCCGTCCTGAAGAACACCCTCGCCACCAGCGCCGCGGCCCTGCCCCAGGTGGCCTCGGAGTCGCAGTTCGAGACGACGGTCGGTACGGCCGTGAAGAACCTGTTCGCCGACGCGGCCGCCGGACGCGCCGTCACCGCCGACTCCGTCAAGGCCGAGCTGGAGAAGGCCCAGCAGCAGATGCCGGCGGCCTGAGCACGATGACGACGACCACCACCGCTGTGAAAGAGCCGGTGCGTGCGAACTCCCCCGGGGCGGCGGGCGGCTCGGGCCGCCGCCCCGGGCGGATCCGCCGGATCGGGCTGCCGTACCTGCTGCTCCTGCCCGCGCTGCTGCTCGAACTCCTCGTCCATCTCGTGCCGATGGTCATCGGCGTCGTGATGAGCTTCAAGGAGCTCACCCAGTTCTACATCCGCGACTGGGGCACCGCCCCCTGGTCCGGGTTCGACAACTACAGGATGTCGGTCGACTTCAACGCCCCTGTCGGCAACGCCCTGTTGCACTCCTTCTTCGTCACCGTCGAATTCACCCTGCTCTCCGTCGGCCTGTGCTGGCTGATCGGCACGGCGGCGGCGGTCTTCATGCAGGACACCTTCCGGGGCCGGGGCCTGCTGCGCGCCCTGTTCCTGATCCCGTACGCGCTGCCCGTCTACGCGGCCGTCATCACCTGGGTGTTCATGTTCCAGCACGACAACGGCCTGGTGAACCACGTCCTGCACGACCAGCTGCACCTCACCGGCAAGCCGTCCTTCTGGCTGATCGGCGACAACAGCTTCTGGGCGCTGCTCATCGTGTCCGTGTGGAAGGGCTGGCCGTTCGCCTTCCTGATCGTGATGGCCGGTCTGCAGAACATCCCGAGGGAGCTGTACGAGGCGGCCGCCCTGGACGGCGCGGGCATGTGGCAGCAGATCCGCCGCATCACGCTCCCGTCCCTGCGCCCGGTCAACCAGGTGCTGGTCCTCGTCCTGTTCCTCTGGACGTTCAACGACTTCAACACGCCGTACGTCCTGTTCGGCAAGTCCGCCCCGGAGGCCGCCGACCTGATCTCGGTCCACATCTACCAAGCGTCCTTCGTCACCTGGAACTTCGGCACCGGCTCGGCCATGTCCGTGCTCCTGTTGCTCTTCCTGCTGGTGGTGACCGGTGCGTACCTGGTGTTCACCTCGCGCGGACGGAGGACCGCCGATGTCTAGCCCGTCCGGCTCGCCGATGGCCCCGCCGCGCTCCTTCCTCTGGTCCCGGCGGATCTTCCTCACGCTGCTCACCGGGTTCGTGCTGATCCCCGTGTACGTGATGATCTCCAGCTCGCTCAAACCCCTCGCGGACGTCACCGGCAAGTTCCGCTGGCTGCCGAGCGGGCTGACCGTCCGCCCGTACATCGACATCTGGTCGACGGTCCCGCTCGCGAAGTACTTCGTGAACTCGCTGATCGTGTCGGTCTCGGCGACCGTCTGCTCGGTCGTGGTCGCGGTGTTCGCCGCCTACGCCGTCAGCCGCTACGACTTCCGCGGCAAACGCGTCTTCACGGTCACCGTGCTGTCCACGCAGATGTTCCCCGGCATCCTCTTCCTGCTCCCGCTGTTCCTCCTCTACGTCAACATCGGCAACGCCACCGGCATCGCCCTCTTCGGCTCCCGCGGCGGCCTGATCCTCACGTACCTGACCTTCTCCCTCCCCTTCTCCATCTGGATGCTGATCGGGTATCTCGACTCCGTACCACGGGACTTGGACGAGGCGGCGCTGGTGGACGGCTGCGGCCCGCTCGGCGCGCTGTTCCGGATCGTGGTCCCGGCCGCGATCCCCGGCATCGTCGCGGTCGCCGTCTACGCCTTCATGACCGCCTGGGGCGAGGTCCTCTTCGCCTCCGTCATGACCAACGACACCACCCGCACCCTCGCCGTCGGCCTCCAGGGCTACTCCACGCTCAACGACGTGTACTGGAACCAGATCATGGCCGCCTCGCTGGTGGTGAGCGTGCCCGTGGTGGCCGGCTTCCTGCTCCTCCAGCGCTATCTCGTCGCCGGGCTCACGGCGGGCGCCGTCAAGTGACCGACCTTGAAAGGACTTTCGTGACCATCGACCTCGCCGCACTCCCGCACGACTTCCTGTGGGGCACGGCAACCGCGGCGTACCAGATCGAGGGAGCCGTCGCCGTGGACGGCCGCTCACCCTCCATCTGGGACACCTTCTCGCACACCCCGGGGAAGATCGCGGGCGGCGACAACGGCGACATCGCCTGCGACCACTACCACCGCTGGCGCGAGGACATCGGCCTGATGCGTCAACTGGGCACCAACGCCTACCGGTTGTCGATCGCCTGGCCGCGTGTCCGGCCCGGCGGCGACGGCCCGGTCAACCCCAAGGGCCTCGACTTCTACGACGGGTTGATCGACGGCCTGCTGGAGGCCGGCATCACCCCTTCGGTCACCCTCTACCACTGGGACCTGCCCCAGGCGCTCCAGGACCGGGGCGGCTGGCCCGAACGGGACACCGCCGAGCACTTCGCCGCGTACGCCTCCGTCGTCGCCGAGCGCCTCGGTGACCGCGTCCACCACTGGACGACCCTCAACGAGCCCTCCTGCTCGGCCTGGATCGGCCATCTGGAGGGCACGATGGCCCCCGGCTGGACCGACCTCACGGCCGCCGTCCGCGCCTCCTACCACCTCCTCCTCGGCCACGGCCTCGCCGCCCAGGCGATCCGCGCCGCCGCGCCCGGCGCCGAGGTCGGGATCGTCAACAACCTCTCCACCGTGTTCGCGACGACGGACCGCCCCGAGGACGAGGCCGCCGCCCGCCGCCACGACGGACACGTCAACCGCTGGTGGCTCGACCCCATCCACGGCCGCGGCTTCCCGGCCGACATGGTCGAGACGTACGGCGTCGAACTCCCCGAACGGCCGGGCGACCTGGCGACCATCGCCACCCCGCTGGACTGGCTGGGCCTCAACTACTACTTCCCGGCGTACATCGAGGACGACCCCGAAGGCCCCGCGCCCTACGCCCGTTCGGTCCGCCGCCCCGGCGTGCCGCGCACCGGCATGGACTGGGAGATCGACGCGACCGGCATCGAGACACTGCTGCTGCGCCTCACGAACGAGTACGGGGCCCGCAGGCTGTACGTCACGGAGAACGGCTCCGCCTACCCGGACGTGGTCCGCCCCGACGGCACGGTCGACGACCCCGAACGCCAGGAGTACCTCCTCACCCACCTCGCCGCCTGCGCCTCGGCGGCCCGCAAGGGCGCCCCGCTGGCCGGCTACTTCGCCTGGTCGCTGCTGGACAACTTCGAGTGGGCGTACGGCTACGAAAAGCGCTTCGGCCTCGTCCACGTCGACTACGACACCCAGGTCCGCACGATCAAGGGCAGCGGCCGCCGGTACGCGGACATCATCCGCGAACACCGCGGCCCGGCCCGCCGGGCGGCCTGACACGAGCCGCGGTGGGCGCGGCACAGGGGAGTTCCGCGCCCACCGCACCCCCGGCGTCCGTCCCGGTACGGCCTTACTGCATATGCTGTGCAAGTGCAGAGCTATAGCATCAGGACAGCGAACCCCGGCGACCTCGACGGCGCGCGTGCCGTCATGCTCGACACCGTCTACCGGGACTTCGGGACCGGATACGTGCCCCGGTGGCACGGGGACCTGGTCGATCCCGGGCGGGCCTATCTCGCCGACCGTCGGCACACGCTGTTGGTCGCGGTCGACGGGGACGGGCAGGTCGTGGGGACCGGGGCGCTCGACTCGCGGGGACCTCTGCACCCGCCGAATCCCCGGGAGTTGGCCGAGCGCTATCCGTCGGGGGAGACCGCTCAGGTGCGGCGGCTGTATGTGCGGCCCGGGCATCGCCGGCGGGGGATCGCCCGGCGACTGGTGGCCGAACTGGTCGACTTCGCCGCCGCCGACGGGGGTTACCGGGCCGTCTATCTGCACACCGATCCCGCCGTGCCGGGCGCGGAGGCGTTCTGGCGGTCGCTCGGCGAGGTCGTGCTCGACGAGCGCGAGGCGCCGGGCGGGGGGCAGGGGATCGTGCATTTCGAGATTCCGCTGGGGCGGACGGCCAGGGTTTGATGAAAATGATTGTCATGTAGTGTGGTGATCGATCTCGCCCGCGTCCGTCTCGCACCGAACCGAGGAACATGTCGCTCCCGCGTCCCACGCGCCGTCCCCGGCTGCTCACCGCACTCCTGCTCACCCCGCTGCTCACCGGCTGTTTCGCGGAATCAGGCGCCGGACCGGCCGCCGACGGCAAGGGCGGCTCCCGGCTCCGGGTCGCCCTCGCCTTCCCGCCCGCCGAGCGGCTCTCGCCGTACGGCGCCGACGCCACGATCCTCAGCCGGCTCGGTGTGACCGAGGGGCTGACCTCGCTCGACGCCAACGGCGCCGCCGCGCCCGCGCTCGCCGAGTCCTGGCGGCGGGAGGGGCCGCGCAGCTGGGTGTTCACCCTGCGCGAGGCCGAATTCCAGGACGGCACCGACGTCACCCCGGCCGCCGTGGCCGGCGCGCTCACGCACGCCGCCCGGGCCGAGCCGGCCCCCGCCGCCCTGACCGGCGTCAGCCTGACCGCCGAGGCCGAGGGCGACCACGCCGTACGCGTCACCACCGGCGCCACCGACCCCGTGCTGCCGCTGCGGCTGGCCGGCCCCGGACTCGCCGTCCTGTCCGCCAAGGCGTACGCGGCGAAGGGCCGTGTCGACCCGGTCGGCACGGCCACCGGCCCGTTCGAACTCACCGGTGTCACCGGCTCCACCGCCGCCACCCTCGACCGGTACGACGGCTACTGGGGCGGCCTCGCCCAGGCCTCCGGCATCGACGTCCGTTTCGTCGCCGACGGCACCGCCCGCGCCAACGCCCTGCGCACCGGGGATGTCGACATCGCCGAGGCGGTGCCGGTGGCCCAGGCCGCCACCCTGGACCGGGGCACCCGGCGCGAAGCCGCCACCACCCGCACCACCAGCCTCCTCCTCAACTCCGCCACCGGCCCGTTCAAGAACGCCGGACTGCGGGCCGCCGCCCGCGCCGCCGTCGACACCTCCGTGCTCGCCAAGGGCGTGTACGAGGGGCACGCCGACGCCGGAGCCGGGATCTACGGTCCCGCCGTCACCTGGGCCGAGGGCAGGCGGGTCCCGGTGGTGGGGCGTGCCGGTGCCACCCGGCCCGCCGGTGCCTCCATGACCCTCGCCACATACGACAACCGGCCGGAACTCCCCGAAGTCGCCCAGGTGTTGAAGCAGCAGCTGGAGAAGGCAGGATTCGCCGTCCAGTTGGTCGTACGCGACTACGCGCGGCTGGAGAGCGACGCCCTCGCCGGGAAGTTCGACGCCTTCGTCCTCGCCCGCAACACCCTCGTCGACACCGGCGACCCGGTCGCCGTGCTCGCGAGCGACTACACCTGCGACGGCGGCTACAACCTCGCCCAACTGTGCGACGCCGACGTCGACCGGGCCGTCGCCAGGGCCGAGGCCGCCGCCGACGCGGGGAAGCGGCAGGACGCGGCGATGGCCGCCGAGGCCCGGGTCCTCGGCACCGACGCCGTCGTGCCGCTGGTCCACCAGCGCGTGATCACCGGCGTCGGCGCGGACGTACGGGGCGTGCGTCTCGACCCGTACGAGCGCGCCCTCGTCACCACCGGCACACGGCGCTGACGGATGAGAACCCTGTTCTGGCGGGCCGGGCTCGCGGTCGCCCTGGTGTGCGGGATCGGGTTGCTGCCCTGGCTCACCCGCACCGACCCGGCGCTCACCGTCCTCAAGGCGCGCTCGCAGGACCGTGATCCCACGCCCGAGGTGCTCGCCGACATACGCACCCAACTCGGCCTGGACGCCGGTCCGTTCCCTCCTCTCCGGGAGTGGGCCGGCGGGCTGGTGCGCGGTGACGCCGGGCGGTCGTGGATCTCCGGCGCGGACGTGACTCCGGCCGTGCTCCAGGCACTCGGCACCTCCCTGCTCCTCATGGCGATCGCCTTCGCGGTCGCCGTCTGCGCCGCCGGCGCGGTGTGCGCCCGAACCCTGTGCACGGGTGGGAGGCGAGGCTCCGGCGGCACGGTCTCCGCCGTACTCGCCGCGCTGCCCGAGTTCCTGATCGCGTCCGTCCTCGCCACCGTCGTCGGTGTCCGGCTCGGCTGGCTGCCCGCCCTCGGCTGGTACGGCCCCCGGTGGACCGTGCTGCCCGCGCTCGCCCTCGGCCTGCCCGCCGGTGCCGTGCTCGGCCGGCTCCTCGACGACCTGCTGCCCGGCGCCTTCGCCGAGACCTGGGCCCGGGCCGCCGCCGCCCGCGGCCTGCCCGCCCGGAGCATCGCCCGCCAGGCCGTGCGCCGCTGTGTGCCCGGACTGCTCCCCAACGCCGGGCTGTTCGTGGTCGGTCTGACCGGCGGTGCCGTCGCCGTGGAGCAGATCTTCGACATCCCGGGCCTCGGCCGCACCACCCTCCAGGCCGCCCTCGCCCAGGACCTGCCCGTCCTCCAGGCCGGCACCCTCGTCCTCCTCCTGCTCGCCACGACCGCCGCGGCCATCTCCCAGCTCCTGGTACGGCTCCTCATCGGCCCCGCCCTGCGCGACGGCGCTCTGCCCGCCCTACTCCGGCCGCACCCGGCGACGTCCCGTGCCGTGCCGGTCGCGCTCGCCGCCGTACTGTTCACGGTCCTCACCGCCGGCCTGCCCCGCGACCCCTTCGTCCTCGACACCGGCGAACGACTCCAACCCCCTTCTCCGACGCACCCGTTCGGTACCGACGCCCTCGGCCGTGACCTCCTCGCCCGCGTCGCGCACGGCGCCCTCGACACCCTGCTGCCCGCCCTCGCGATCAGCGCCGCCGCCCTGCTCGCCGGGGTGCTCCTCGGGTCGGTGCCCCGGCTGTCCGGGCCGCTCGCCGACACCGTGAACGCCGTACCTCCCGTACTGGCCGCCCTGCTGGTCGCGGCGGTCGTGGGCGGCGGGGCGCGGACTCCCGCCGCCGCCGTCGCCGCCGTGGCCTGGGCACCCCTCGCCGCGCACACCTCCGCGCTGCTACGACAGGAACGCGCCACCCTCCACATCACCGCCACCCGCGCCCTCGGCGCCGGCCGCCCCTATCTGCTCCGCCATGAACTGCTCCCCGCCGTGCTCCCGCCCGTCGCCCGCCACGCCCTGCTCCGGCTGCCCGGTGTCGCCCTGGCGCTCGCCTCGCTCGGCTTCCTCGGTCTCGGCGCCCAGCCGCCCTCCCCGGCCTGGGGCCAACTCCTCGCCGAGAACCAGCCGTACGCCGAACGCGCCCCCTGGGCGGTCCTCGCCCCCGCCGCCTTGCTCGCCCTGCTCGGGGCGCTCGCGGTGACGGCGGCGGGCGGTCTGCGTACGTCCGCCGTGCCCCGGGAGCCGACGTGACCCCGCTGCTGCGGCTGCTGATCCTCACCCAACTCGCCTTCAACATCGGCTTCTTCGCCGTGCTGCCCTTCCTCGCCGAGCATCTCGGGCAGGCGATCGGGATGGCGGGGTGGCTGGTCGGCCTGGTCCTGGGGCTGCGGACCTTCAGCCAGCAGGGGCTGTTCCTGGTGGGCGGGGCGCTCACCGACCGGTACGGGGTACGGCCCGTCGTCCTCGCCGGGTGCGCGCTGCGGATCGCCGGGTTCGGCTGGCTCGGGTACGCCGAACGGACCTGGGCGGTGATCGGGGCGGTGCTGCTGATCGGGTTCGCGGCGGCACTGTTCTCACCCGCCGTGGAGTCCGAAGTGGCCCGGCAGGCGGTGCTCCGGGAGGAGACGGGCGGGGGGCCGCGCACCCGGGTCCTCGCACTGTTCACGGCCGCCGGACAGGCCGGCGCGTTCGTCGGACCGCTGCTCGGGGCGCTGTTGCTCGCCGTCGACTTCCGCGCGGTGTGCCTCGCCGGGGCCGGTGTCTTCGTCCTCGTCCTCGCCGGGCACGCGGTGCTGCTCCCGCAGCACATTCCCGGCCGACGGCACGTCCAGGTCCGCGGCGGCCTGCGGAACCTGGCGCGCAACCGGACCTTCCTCCGCCTGTGCTGCGGATACGGCGCCTATCTGCTCGCCTACAACCAGCTCTATCTCGCCCTCCCCGCCGAGGTGGAGCGCGCCGCCGGTTCGCAGGCGCCGCTCGCCTGGCTGTTCGCGCTGTCCTCGCTGCTCGTCGTCTGCGCGCAGCTGCCCGTCACGCGCTGGGCGGGGGAGCGGCTGGCGCCGCGCCGGTCCATGGCCGCCGGGCTGCTGCTGACCGCCGCGGGGTTCTTGGCCGTCGCGGCGGCGCGGCCGGCCGGCTGGACCGGAGCGGCCGGACTGCTGCCCGCCGCGCTCCTCGTGGTCCTGCTCACCCTCGGCCAGATGCTCGTCGCGCCCGTCGCCCGCGCCTGGGTCCCCGACCTCGCCGAGGACGGCAGGCTCGGCCTCTACACCGGCGCGCTCTCCTCCGTCTCCGGCCTGATCGTCCTCGTCGGGAGCGCGGCGACCGGCACGCTGCTCGATACGGGGTGGCTGCCGCCGGCTGTGCCGTGGCTGGTGCTGGGCGGGGTGACGGGGGTGGCCGTGGGTCTGCTGCCTCGGGTGGGGACGGAGGGGGCGGCGGTCGGTTTGCGGCTGCGGGCTCGTCGTGGCTGGTCGCGCCCACGCGGCGGCAGCCGCAGATCAAACACAGCCCCGCGCCCCTGACGGGGCGCTCCAGTAAAACGGGGCGCTCCAGTAAAGGGGCGCTCCGGTCAATCCGGGAGTGAACGGGGCGTCCTTGCCCTGCGTACCACCCCACCGTGGGAGGATCGCTCACCATGAGTGCGTCGCCGGCGGTACGGAGCCTGCGTGCCGCGGTGTTCGCCGCGGTGTGCGTGCTGCTGGCTGCCGCCGGGCACGGTCTCGCCATGGGGGACATGCCGCCGCTGTGGGCCGACGCGGCGGGATTCGCCGTCGTGTTCGCCCTGGGGCGCGCCCTCGCGGGGCGGGAGCGCGGGCTGCCGGAGATCGGTGCCGGGATGCTCCTCACCCAGGCCGGACTGCACTTCGGCTTCGACGCGGCGCGCGCGGCCACATCCGCGCAGCCCATGCGCATGGCCGGCATGCACGGTCATGTCATGGCCGGTATGGCGCAGCAGCCGCACACCGTGACCGCCCACGCCACCGTCGCCCACGTCCTCGCCGCCCTGGTCGCCTCCTGGTGGCTGCGGTGCGGCGAGGCCGCGCTGTGGTCGCTGCTGCGCCGGGCCGTCGCGTTCGTGCCCGGGCTGGCCGCCTGGTGGCGTGACGCCCCGCTGGCCGCGCCGTTCGACAGCCGCCTCCCCGCTCCGGCCCGCCCGGCCCGGCCCCGGCTGCTGGTGCTGCGGCATGCCGTGAACCGACGCGGCCCTCCGATCCCGTATACGGCCCAACAGCAGTAACAACCTCTCACACACTTCAGCCGTACGGAGATCCGCTCAGTCATGTCCACTATGTCTGCCATGTCTGCCATGTCTGCCATGTCGGCAAGTCGCCTCACCCTGCGCCGCGTCGGCACCGTCACCGCGCTCACCGCCGCCTCGGTCCTCGTCGCCGCCGGTGTCGCCGCCGCGCATGTCACCGTCCACCCCGAGAGCTACGCCAAGGGCGCCACCGACGGCGTGCTCACCTTCCGCGTGCCCAACGAGGAGGACACCGCCTCCACCACCAAGGTCCAGGTCTACCTGCCCACCGACCACCCGGTCCTGGGCGTCCTCGTCACCCCGCAGGACGGCTGGACCGCCAAGGTGACCACCACCAAGCTCAAGACGCCCGTGAAGACCGACGACGGCACCATCACCGAGGCCGTCTCCGAGGTCACCTGGACCGGCGGCAAGATCGGCGCCGGCCAGTACGAGGACTTCGACATCGCGTTCGGGCAGCTGCCGGAGGACACCGACCAGCTGGCCTTCAAGACCCTGCAGACCTACTCCGACGGCAAGGTCGTCCGCTGGATCGAGGAGGCCCAGAGCGGTGACGAGGAGCCGGAGAACCCGGCGCCGACGCTCAAGCTGACGGCGGCGGGCGACGAGGCCGGGACCTCCACCGCGTCGGCGACGAAGAGCAGCGCCAAGGCGGCGACCGCCTCCGCCGACACCAGCGACTCCACCGCCCGGGGCCTCGGCATCGCGGGCCTGATCGTCGGCGTCCTGGGCCTGGCGGCGGCCGCGTTCACCTTCGTACGGACGCGCGGCGCACGGTCGTAGGCACATGCGACAGGGGCCCGGATCGAGAGATCGATCCGGGCCCCTGACGTCTGGCGGCGAGTTCAGCGCACCGCCAGCTCCAGCACCGCCAGTTCCTCGACGGAGGCCTCCACCTCCGCGGGCACCGCCAGCCGGGAGTTCCGCCACAGCCACAGCACATCCCGTCCGAACGACCACAGCAGCGAGCCCAGCGCCAGCGCCACCACGGCCAGGTTGGCCAGGTACGGGAGCAGGTCCGCGCCCGCCAGCAGCAGGCAGACGCCCTGCATCGCGGCGACCGTCTTGCGGGCCATGGAGTGCGGCAGCGGCGCGTTCAGCCAGGGCGCGGCCTTCGCCGCCGCGACGAACGCGTAGCGCATCCCGCCGATCAGCAGCACCCACGGCCCCAGCTGCGTCGAGACGTACACGCTCAGCACCAGGATCAGGAACGCGTCGACCTCCATGTCGAAGCGGGCGCCCAGCGCGGTCGACGTGCCCGTGCGGCGGGCCACCTGGCCGTCGACGCCGTCGAGGATGAGGGCCACGGCCGTCAGGCCGACCAGGAGGGTGACCGGCGGGGAGCTCTCGAAGGAGTCGGCGACCAGGGCCGTCACACCGCCGACCAGGATCGCGCGGCCGAGGGTGACCCGGTTGGCGGGGCCGAAGGAGCGCGGCCTGGTGCGGTGCAGGGCCCGGGAGAGCACCGCCCAGGTGGCTATCGCGAACGCGAGACCCGTCAACCAGCCGGCCGGACCCATGCCGATCGCCGAGCCGAGCAGTGCCAGCAACAGGATCTGTACGCCCGCTCCCACAGCGGTCTCCTGCTGGACCAGCCTGGCTTCGTAAGTGTTGTTCAGGGCCACCGCACGTCCTCCGGCCGAGTGACAGAGTCGATCAACGCCGCGTACTGTGCGCGGCCTGTGCACTTGTTGCTGTGCACATCTCCGTACGTGAACCACTTCCCGATCGTTCAGGAGGATGCCGATGAACTGCTCGGCCCGCGCGTTCTGGCTCCGCTCTCCGGGCCATGGAGAGCTGCGTGACGTCACCCTCGCGGCGCCCGGTGAGGGCGAGGTCCTGGTGCGTTCGCTGTACTCGGGAGTCAGCCGGGGCACGGAGACACTCGTGTTCCGCGGCGGGGTGCCGGAGAGCCAACACGCCGTGATGCGGGCGCCGTTCCAGGAGGGCGAGTTCCCCGGACCGGTGAAGTACGGCTACCTCAACGTCGGCATCGTGGAGGAGGGCCCCGATGAGCTGATCGGGCGTACGGTCTTCTGCCTGTATCCGCATCAGACGCGTTACGTCGTTCCGGTGAGCGCGGTGACGGTGGTACCCGAGCACGTACCGGCGGCGCGCGCGGTGCTCGCGGGCACCGTCGAGACCGCCGTGAACGCCCTCTGGGACGCCGCGCCCCTGGTCGGCGACCGGATCGCGGTGATCGGCGGCGGGATGGTCGGCTGCTCGGTGGCCGCGCTGCTGGCCCGCTTCCCGGGCGTACGGCTCCAGCTGGTCGACGCCGACCCGGCCCGCGCGAAGACGGCCGAGGCGCTCGGCGTCGGCTTCGCGGCCCCTGAGGACGCCCTCGGCGACTGCGACCTGGTCGTGCACGCCAGCGCCACCGAACAGGGCCTCACCCGCGCCCTGGAACTCCTCGCCCCCGAGGGCACGGTCCTCGAACTGAGCTGGTACGGCGACCGGCGGATCGCCCTTCCGCTCGGCGAGGCCTTCCACTCCCGCCGCCTCACCGTGCGCAGCAGCCAGGTCGGCACCGTCTCCCCGCGCCGGGCCGGCCGCAGCTACGCCGACCGGCTCGCCCTGTCCCTGGACCTGCTGGCCGATCCGGCGCTGGACGCCCTCATCACGGGGGAAAGCGAGTTCGAAGAGCTGCCGGAGGTGCTTCCGAAGCTCGCCTCCGGGGAGGTCCCCGCCCTCTGTCACCGGGTCCGCTACACCGATGTCGGCTGACGGAACGTCCAATTGGCCCGCCAAGAGCGCCTGACCTGAGAAAAGAGTGAGAGTGGACTGAACGCGGGGAAGCCAAGAGCCGTATTAAGGGCATCCCCCGGCAGGGATCAGCCGAGGGACCAGACGCGCCGCACCTGGAGGGTCGTCCGTTGTTCAGCATCACCGTCCGCGATCACATCATGATCGCCCACAGCTTCCACGGCGAGGTGTTCGGGCCCGCCCAGCGACTGCACGGTGCCACGTTCCTCGTGGACGCCACCTTCCGCCGTGAGCAGCTGGACGACGACAACATCGTCGTCGACATCGGTCTTGCCACCCAGGAACTGGGCGCCGTGGTCAGCGAGCTGAACTACAGAAACCTCGACAACGAGCCGGACTTCGCGGGGATCAACACCTCCACGGAGTTCCTCGCCAAGGTCATCGCCGACCGGCTCGCCGAACGGATCGAGAAGGGCGCCCTGGGCGAGGGCGCCAGGGGGCTCGCCGGACTGACCGTCACCCTCCACGAGTCGCATGTTGCCTGGGCGAGTTACGAGCGTGCCCTGTGACCGACATGACCATCGACCGCAAGCCCGCCCTCACCTACGTGCCCGCGCAACGCGCCGCGGCACCCGCGAACATCGGGATCCTCCCCATGTCCCTGCGCACCGTGCACTTCGTCATGCCGGGCGGCGTCGACGACCCGGCCCAGCCGAGCGGCGGCAACGCCTACGACCGGCGGGTCTGCCTGGACCTGCCCGGCTTCGGCTGGCAGGTGACCCGCCACGTGGCCTCCGGCTCCTGGCCGCGCCCCGAGCAGGCGGCCCGGGACAGCCTCGCCCGCACCCTGCGGGAGCTGCCCGACGGCGCGGTCGTCCTCCTGGACGGCCTGGTCGCCTGCGGGGTCCCCGAGATCGTCGTACCGGAGGCCGAACGGCTGCGCCTCGCGGTCCTCGTGCACCTCCCGCTCGGCGACGAGACCGGGCTCGACGCGGCCGTGGCCGCCGACCTGGACGCCCGTGAGCGCACGGTGCTGCGCGCCGTGCCCGCCGTGATCGCCACCAGCGACT
Organism: Streptomyces sp. NPDC048277; assembly: GCF_040652235.1. Classification (NCBI taxonomy): domain Bacteria; kingdom Bacillati; phylum Actinomycetota; class Actinomycetes; order Kitasatosporales; family Streptomycetaceae; genus Streptomyces; species Streptomyces sp. NPDC048277. Next base: position 2,764 of record NZ_JBEZLQ010000026.1, on the reverse strand, counting down.
GGGCGGTACGACGGCTGGTCTCGCACCACGGCCTGGCCCCCGACCGCGTCCATGTCGCCGCCCCGGGCGCCGACATCGCCCCGCTGGCCGGCGGCACCGACGGGGTCTCGCACCTCGTGTGCGTCGCCGCAGTCACCCCGCGCAAGGGCCAGCACCGGCTGGTCGAGGCCCTCGCCGCGGTCCGGGACCTGCCGTGGACCTGCACCTGTGTGGGCGGGCTCGGCCAGGACCCCGAGTACGTCGCCCATCTGCGGTCGCTCATCGCCGAGCACGGGCTGACCGACCGGCTGCACCTCGTCGGTCCCCGCTCCGGCGCCGAACTCGACGCCAGTTACGCGGCCGCCGACCTGATGGTCCTCACCTCGTACGCCGAGACCTACGGCATGGCGGTCACCGAGGCCCTCGCCCGGGGCATCCCGGTGCTCGCCACCGACGTCGGCGGACTGCCCGAGGCGGTCGGCCGCGCCCCCGACGGCGGGGTACCCGGCATCCTCGTGCCGCCGGAGAACCCCGCCGCACTCGCCGTCGAACTGCGCGGCTGGTTCGGCGAGGCGGACGTACGCCGTCGCCTCAAGGCCGCCGCGCGCGGCCGGCGGGCGGCGCTCGACGGCTGGGCGACCACCGCCCGCAGCCTGGCCGGAGTCCTGCTGCGGCTCCCCGACGAACCCAGGAGGGCGGCATGAACAGCGAGACCACGACCACTACTCCGGTCGGCGCGATCCCCGCGCAGCCGGGGCCGATGGATGTTACGGATGCAGCAGTGGCACGAGAGCGCGAACAGCCGCCCGCCGAGGTGATCCCCGGGGCCGGACCCGTGGTGCGTCCGGGCGAGCGGGCCACCGTACGACTGCGCGAGTCCGGGCCCGAGGAACCGCCGCGGTACGCCCCCGAGTGGCTGGAGCTGCGGGAGAGCGCGGACGCGGCCGCCCGCGCGCACGATCTGCTGGACCCGCTGCGGATCCGGCTCGCCAACCTGCCCGGCAAGGCGGGCGGTCTGGTCGTGCACGACCTGGGCTGCGGGACGGGGTCGATGGGCCGCTGGCTGGCACCCCGCCTGGACGGCGCCCAGCACTGGATCCTGCACGACCGCGACCCCTACCTGCTGCACTTCGCCGCCGTCGCCTCGCCCCGGGCCGCCGCCGACGGCAGCCGGGTCACGGTGGAGACCCGCCGCGGTGACGTCGCCCGCCTCACCTCCGACGCGCTGATCGGCGCCTCGCTGGTCACCGCCTCCGCGCTCCTGGACGTGCTCACCCGGGAGGAGGTCGACACCCTCGCCGAGGCCTGCGCCGGGGCCGGCTGCCCCGCGCTGCTCACCCTGTCCGTCGCCGGACGCGTCGACCTCACCCCGTCCCACCCGCTGGACAAGGAGATCGCCGAGGCGTTCAACGCCCACCAGCGGCACGGCGGGATGCTCGGACCGGACGCGATCACCGCCGCCTGCGAGGCCTTCTCCGACCGGGGCGCCACCGTGAAGGTGCACCCCAGCCCCTGGCGGCTCGGCCCCGAGGAGAAGGCGCTCACCGAGCAGTGGCTGCGCGGCTGGGTCGGCGCGGCCGTCGAGCAGCGCCCCGAACTGGCCGAGCGCGCCGAGGCCTACCTGGCCGAGCGGCTCGCCGCCAACGCGGCCGGTGACCTGCGGGTCGTCCTGCACCACAGCGACCTGCTCGCGCTCGCCAGGCCGACCGGAGGCACCTCATGACCACCCCCACGCTGGTGCGGGAGACCGCCCCCGTCGCCTCCGTGAGCCTGCCCCGGCGCCTCAACTTCCGGGCCGTCCGCACCCACTTGGGCACGGTCGCCGGAGTCGCCATCATCGGCGTGCTGCTGTGGCGGCTCGGCACCGGCGTCTTCCTCGACGGACTGCGCCGCATCGACACCCCGACCCTGGTGGCCGGCCTGGTGATCGGTGTCATCACCACCGTACTGAGCGCCTGGCGCTGGCAGTTGGTGGCCCGCAGCCTCAACCTGCGGCTGCCGCTGGGGCCCGCCGTCGGCGACTACTACCGGGCGCTGTTCCTCAACGCGGCCCTGCCCGGCGGGGTGCTCGGGGACGTGCACCGGGCGGTGCGGCACGGGCAGAGCGAGGGCGACATCGGGCGCGGGGTCCGCGCGGTCGTCCTCGAACGGACCGCGGGGCAGGTCGCGTTGACGGTGTTCGGCGTGAGCGCGCTGCTGATCCTGCCCTCGCCGGTCCGCGCCGACGTGCGCAGCTTCGCCCCGCTGGTCGCGGCCGGCGTGGTGGGCGCGTGCGCGGTCGTGCTGGCGCTGCGGATGAACAAGGCCCCGGGCAAGCGCGGCGGGGCGCTTCGCGCGACCCTCGCGGAGGCCCGCCGGGCGCTGCTGTCGCGGGAGAACGGGCCGGGCGTCGCCCTGTCCTCGGCGGTCATCCTCGCCGGGCACGTCGGGATGTTCGTGGTCGCCGCCCGGGTCGCCGGTTCCGGCGCCTCGGTGGCGGCACTGACGCCGATCGCGGTCCTGGCGCTGGTCGCGATGGGCCTGCCGCTGAACGTCGGCGGCTGGGGGCCCCGCGAGGGCGTCACCGCCTGGGCGTTCGCCGCGGCCGGTCTCGGCGCGGACACCGGGCTCGCCACCGCCGTCGTCTACGGCGTCCTCAGCTTCGTGGCGGCCCTGCCGGGTCTGGTGGTCCTGGTGGTCCGCTGGTACGCCGGGCTGCGCTACTCCCGCCCGGCGGTGAGCAGTTCGAAAACCGCGCCGAAGGAATCGGCGAGGCTCGCCAGCAGTTCCTTCCCCTTTTCCGCCG
>NZ_JBEZLQ010000025.1:0-175309 GCF_040652235.1 Streptomyces sp. NPDC048277 | reverse complement strand
CCGGGGGGGGGGGGGGGGCGCGGGGGCCCTGCGTCGTGGCCTGGGGGGCGTCCGCGCGGACGACCGCGAGCAGACGACGCAGTTCGGCGAGGGCGCCGCGCCCGCTGTCGGCGATGATGCGCAGGGTCTCGGCGCCCCGTCTGGGCGAGGTCTCGGCGAGCCCGGCGGCGCCGTCGGCGAGCCCCACCATCACGGACAGGGTGTGGCCGAGGATGTCGTGCATCTCCCGGGCGACCCGGGCCCGTTCGTCGGCCACGGCGAGCCGCGCCCGCTGGTCACGTTCCGTCTCCAGGCGGACGGCACGGTCCTCAAGGGCGGCGACGTAGGCGCGGACGATCCGGCCGGCCAGCCCCAGCCCGACCGCGGCCAGCGTGCCGACGACCAGCACGGTCACCATGGCCGGCACCTGGGTGAGATAGGCGGTGGGCCCGTACGAGGAGAGGATCAGGCCGGTCACGACCGCCTCGGGGAGGCTGACCGCGAGGGCGACGGCCAGTTCGACCGGGGTTCCCAGCCGGGCCACGTTGTACAGGGCCACGAGCCGGCTGGCGTTGGAGCCCGTCATGACGCCGGTGGCCATGTCCGCCACGGACACCGCCGCGACGACCGCGAAGACCGGCATGGGCCGGCGCTCCCGCCACAGCAGGGGGACGGTGAGTCCGAGCACCAGCGCCACCACCACGGGGACGCCCGGCCCGGAACCGCCGATGGCCTTCGCCAGCGCCGGGAGTCCGAATATGGCCAGCAGGACCGGCAGCCCCCAGCGCCTGACCCTCGGGTGCGCCTGGTCGGCCCGGTTCACCCGCGCCGACCAGGAAAGGAGCCGGACGATCATGCGGTGCTCGGAGTCGCCCAGCAGGGTCGCGGGATCGACGGCCGACTCCGTCGTCGGCGGCGCTGGCGGCGGTGAGGTCATGACGTGCGTCTCCATGGTGCAGGAGGACCGCCCGCCGTTCCCTTCGGGGGAGTTGGGGACCGGCGGGCGGGGTCGGGGGTGTCGGCCGAGGTCCGGTCCGGTCCGGGCTGACCGGAACCGATCACGGCCGATCGAGGCCGATCAGGGGTGGCCCGTCCCTGGACCGGATCGTACGGCCGTCGGCTCAGCTTCGGCCGGGCGACGCGGGCGCCAGCGGTTCGTGCGGCTCGTGTGACTCCTGCGGCTCCTGCGGTACGGCGTCTTCGGCGTCGGTGTCCCGCTGCTCGGCCAGGTCGTGCTGGAGCTTCTCCCCCTCGACGTCCACGTTGGGCAGGTACCGGTCGAGCCACGTCGGCAGCGCCCAGGCGCGGCGGCCGAGCAGGGTCATCACGGCCGGTACCAGGGTCATGCGGACCACGAAGGCGTCGAACAGGACGGCGGAGGCGAGGCCCAGGCCGATCGACTTGATCAGGGCGACGTCGTCGAGCAGGAAGCCGCCGAACACGGAGATCATGATGACGGCCGCGGCCGTGACCACCCGGGCGCTGTGCCGGAAGCCGGCGACGACCGCCTCGGTGGGCTCGGCCCCGTGGACGTACGCCTCACGCATCCGGGTGACCAGGAAGACCTCGTAGTCCATGGCGAGGCCGAACACCACGCCGACCAGGAAGATCGGCAGCACGCTCACGATCGGCGAGGTCTGGTCGACACCGAGGGCGCTCGCGAACCAGCCCCACTGGAAGACCGCGACCACGACACCGAGCGTGGCGGCGAGGCTGAGCAGGAAGCCGAGGGCGGCCTTGAGCGGCACCAGCAGCGAGCGGAAGACCAGCAGCAGGAGCACCAGGGCCAGGCCCACGACCACGGCGAGGTAGGGCACGAGGGCGTCGGAGAGCTTGGCGGAGACGTCGATGTTCAGCGCGGTCAGACCGGTGACCATCATCGCCGCGCCGGTGTCGCCCTGGTACGAGGCACCCTGGTCGCGGATGTTCGAGACCAGGTCGATCGTCGCCTGGCTGTTCGGGGAGCTGTCCGGCACGACCCGGATCAGCGCCACGTCCCCGGAGGCGTTGAACTGGGCCGGGCTGACGGAGGCGACGTCGTCCATCTTCTTGAGCAGGGTGACGGCGTCGGTGGCCGCGCTCTTCGCGCCGTCGCTGTCGCGGGCGTCGACGACCACGGTCAGCGGACCGTTGTAGCCGGCGCCGAAGCCCTTGGTCACGGTGTCGTAGGCGATGCGTGCGCTGCTGCCGGGGGCGGCGACGGAGTCGTCGGGCATCGCCGTCTCCAGCGACAGCGCGGGAACGGCCAGGGCCAGCAGGCCTACGACGGACACGGCGAGCATCTTCACGGGGTTGCGGGTGACGAACTTCGCCCAGCGCACGCCCATCGGCAGGCCGTGGCCGTGCTCCAGCCGCCTCATCCGCCGGGTCTTGAGCCTGCCCTCGAAGATCCGCGTCCCGGCGAAGCCGAGCATCGCCGGGAGCAGGGTCAGCGCGATGAGCACCGCGAGCGCCACCGCGAAGGCCGCCGACAGACCGATGTCGGTCATCATCCGGATGCCGATGACGCTGAGCCCGGCCAGCGCGATGATCACGGTGAGACCGGCGAACACGACCGCGGATCCGGCGGTGCCCAGGGCCCGCCCCACGGCCTCCTCGGGGGCGTGGCCCTCCTTCAGCTCGTTGCGGTACCGGGAGACGATGAACAGCGCGTAGTCGATGGCGACCGCCAGGCCCAGCATCAGGGCGAGGGTCGGGGCGGAGGAGCTGAGGTTCCACAGGTGGGTGGCGATGGTGATCGAGAGCATCGCCATGGCGACACCGAAGACCGCGGTCAGCAGCGGCAGTCCGGCGGCGGCCAGCGACCCGAAGGTGATGACCAGCGCGACCGCCGCGACCGCGAGCCCGATCAGCTCGGAGGCACCGCTCTCGGCCTTCTCCTTGACGGCGTTGCCGCCCATGCTGACGGTGAGCCCCGCCTTGCCGCCTTCCTCGGCGACCTTGTGCAGGGCGTCCTTGGCCGCCCCGCTGACGTCGGCCTGCGCGACGCTGAGGGTCACCTGCGTGTAGGCGATGGTGCCGTCCTCGCTGACCGCGCCGGAGAGGTACGGGTCCGAGACGCTCGCCACCTGCGGAGCCGTCTTCAGCTCGCCGACAAGGCTCTCGACCTCCTTCTTGGCGCTGCCGGCGGTCAGCTTCTTCCCGTCCGCCGTCTCGAAGACGATGCGCGCGCTCGCCCCGGACGCCGACGCCTGCGGGAACTCCTTCCCCAGCAGGTCCAGTGCCCGCTGCGACTGGCTGCCGGGGATCGTGAAGCTGTCGCTAGCGCTGCCCGACGTCTTCACGGCGCCGAGCCCGAGGCCCGCCACTACGACGATCCACAACAAGGTGACCAGCCGGCGTCGCCGGAAGGCGAGCCGGCCCAGCCGGTACAGGAACGTGGCCACGGAGTACTCCCGGTCCTTGGAAGAGGGCCGGTCTGATCGCCGGGCCCGAAAATCACGCTAGGAGCGCTCCGAGCCGCATCAGCGGCACAAACGGACCGAATAACGGCAGTGGCCGTAGTACTTGAGTACTACGGCCACTCATCCACCGACCTGCCGACCTGCCGATCCGCTCAGACAGCCGTGGGCATCTTCTCCAGGCGCGGCGCCTGCCAGTCACCGTTCAGCGCGCTGTCCTGCGGGCAGTAGACGCGCATGACGTACATGAACGCGCCGGCCGCCGTCGGCAGCCAGTTGCTCTCGGGTGTGGTGGTCGGTGCGTCGGGCTGGAGGTAGACGTCGGTGGTGCCGTCCGCGTTGGCCGCCAGCGCCGACCGGTCGTTGATCTTGTAGCGGCCGATCGGGTTGACCGGCACGTCCATCTGCACGCCGTAGTACGCGATGAGCGTCCAGAAGCCGCCTTCCCTGAACGGCGGGAACGCGTCCTTCTGGAAGCGGATCCGGTAGGTGTGGGAGCCGTCCAGCGCGTTGCCGTCCGAGTCCACCTGGGTGCCGTAGCCCTTGAACACCGCGGGCGGGTTCACGCTGGGGGGCTGGTAGTAGTAATAGGCGTCGCGCACGTGGTAGTCGCCGCCGACCGCCAGGGCGTCGCCGTCGACGGTGGCCCAGCCGTCCTCGGTGTACGAGTACTTCGCGTAGTACTCGGGGAAGTCGCTCTCGAAGTCGTGCGGGACGGCGTTCAGTCGGTCGGCGAGGTCGGGGTCGAAACCGTCGAGGGTGAACGTCAGGCCGGGGCCGATGCCGTACTTCTCGAAACACGCGGCGAGGTCCGCGTACGCGTCTTCCGGCGGATTCTCGGCCGAGAGCCGGTTGTACCGCGCGAAGAACTCGACGACGGTGAGGCCGGCCTTCTCCGTGTACACGTTGTAGTCCAGGCTCGGGTCGACGGTGCCGGCCGGAGGGACGTAGTCCGTGTCCCCGTAAGCGGAGAGCGGGCGGATGTCGATCTGCTTCTGCAGGGCGTCGACGGTCGCGTAGTCGTTCTCCACGTCGGAGAACTGCCGTATCCGGATCATCAGGAAGGCGAGGTCGCTGGTGACGGTGACCTTCTGCACGCCCTTGGGGAGCTTCGTGGTGCAGTGGGGTCCCACCAGCCCGTAGGCGGTGGCGCCCTGTCCGCCGAGCCCCTGGGTGCCGAGCGGCTGCATGACCGCTCCCCGGGAACTGGTGACCAGCAGGCCGAAGTAGCGGTCGGGATCCACCCCCGGTTTGCTGACGATGACCGGTTCGCCGGAGAGGTCGAGCACGGCGGAGGCGTAGACGGTCTCCATGTTGGGCCCGTTGGTCAGCCCGTCGTCCTCCAGGCTCTTGGCGAGCTTGAGCTGGTTGACCGGAGCCCCGTCGTAGCCGGCCCGGGTGACATTGGTCCTGGGGAGCAGTCCGATCTCGTTGGCGACGAGGGCGTACCCGAACAGGAACGCGTCGTAGATGTCGTCGTAAGACTGATCGTCGTAGCTCTGGTCGCCGCCGGTCGTGGCGGTGTCGTCGGCGGTGGCCGCCGTCGCCCTGTCCGGCCGTTGGGTCGCGACCCCGGCGGCCATCGCCATTCCGGCGAGCAGCAGGCTGCGGCGCCGGATCCTCCTGTCCGTCACTTGTCCCCCTCCCCCTTGCCCGCGCTTGCGGACCGCGTGGGCCCAGGGGCCGGGATTGCTGTCCGGGACATGGCCAAACCTCCGTACGATCGATGAGCCGAGCGCATGCCGGAGAGGCGGCCGACCATGGCCGCGGAACCACAACGCACCGTCAACTCGCCTTGCTCCGACCGAAGTTCAAGCTAGTGGCGATCTTCGACGCACCCAGGTACCGGCGTGCCGATGTACGGCCGCGCGCGTAGTACCCGGGTACCGGACGACCGGCACGTTCGACCGAGCGGCGCCGTCCGCTCCATTTCCTGCTTCACAACCGCTCGGACACGTCCTCCTGGGTTTCGTCAGGTTCGGACGGCCAGTACGTCGATCTCGACGAGCGCGCCGGGCGCCAGGCCCGCGGTGACGGTGGCGCGCGGTGGGTACGGCGTCGGCAGGACGCTGCGGTAGGCGTCGTCCATCGCCTCGAAGTCGTCGTCTTCGGCCAGGAAGACGCGAACCATCAGGACGTCCTGCCAGTCGGCACCGTCCGCCGCGAGGACAGCGTGTACCTGTTCGAGCACGCGTCGGGTCTGGTCGGCCACGTCGGCTGCCAGCATTGTTCCGGTCGACGGATCGGTGGGCAGCTGGCCGCAGACCTGCAGGAAGGGGCCGATGCGGCGTCCCTGGCTGTAGGCGCCGCCCGGCGTGGGGGCTGCCGCTGTGGTGATGGTCGTGTAGGACATGGTGTCTCCCAGAGGGGTGAGGAACGGTTGCGGGGCCGGAACGCGCGGCGGCCGGGGCTGTCGGGTCAGGCGGAACGCGTCGCGCTCATGACGTGCTGGGGCACGGCGGTCATGCGGGCTCCAGGTGGGTGGGGGCGAACATGCGCAGCCGGGCCGGGAGTACGACGACGTGCGGCTGCCCGGAGGCGAGGGCCTTGGCGAGGTCGGCCTCAAGGCGCTTGGGGGTGGTGGTGACCGCGGGGATGGCGAATGACTGCGCCAGGACCTCGAAGTCCGGGCGCGCCAGTTCGGTGGCTGTGGCCTGGCCGAAGGCGTCGGCCATATATGCGCGGAGGATGCCGTAGCCGCCGTCGTCGATGATCAGCCAGGTCACGGGCAGGTTGTGCTGGCGGATGGTGGCGAGTTCGGCCAGCGAGTACATGGCGCCGCCGTCGCCGCTGACGGCGAGGACGGGTGCGCCGTCGAGAGCGGCGGCCGCGCCGATGGCGGCGGGCAGTCCGTAGCCGAGACCGCCGGCGCCTTGCGCCGATTGGAAGGCGCCGCCGCGCGGGTCGAAGGCGGACCAGGCCCAGTAGCCGAGGATGGTCATGTCCCAGAAGCTGGGGGTGTCATCGGGCAGGGCTTCGCGTACGGCGGCCAGGACCTGCTCCTCGAACCGGAGATCCTGGCTTCGGATGCGTGCGCCGATGCGCGCCAGCACGTCGGCGACCGCGTCCTGGGGCTGGGCGTGCCGGCCGCGTGGGGCTACGGCCGTGCCGAGGTGTTCCAGGGCGGTGCGCGCGTCGGCGTGGATACCGAGTGCGGGGTGGTTGGACTCCAGCTTGCCCAGGTCGGCCTCGATCTGGATGAGGCGGCCCTTGGGGGCGAAGGTGTGGTAGTTGCTGGAGAGTTCACCCAGGCCGGTGCCGGCCACGAGCAGGGCGTCGGCGTTCTCCAGGAATTCGGTGAGGTGGCGGTCCTCCAGCCAGGACTGCAGGGACAGGGGGTGGTTCCAGGGGAAGGCTCCCTTCCCGCCGAACGTGGTCGCCACCGGGGCCTGTAGTCGTTCTGCCAGGTCCAGCAAGGCCTGTTGACCCTGTGCACGGACCACGCCTCCGCCCGCCAGGATCGCCGGGCGGTCGGCCGCGTCCAGGATGCGGGCCGCTTCCGTGATGACCTCGGCGCGCGGGCGCACGGGCAGCGCCGGTGCCGTCAGGTTGTCGACCGGCGGAACGGTGACCGGCGCCAGGAGGATGTCCTGCGGCACTTCGACCCAGACCGGGCCGGTGGGGGCGGTTGCCGCCTCCTGCCATGCCTGGGCTATCGCCGAGGGGATCTGCGAGGCGGTACGCGCGATCCGGGTGGACTTGACCACTCCCCGCGCGATGGCCTGTTGATCGGGCAGCTCGTGCAGAAAGCCGCGCCGGGCGCCGCCGAGTCCCGCGGAGGGAATCTGACTACTGATCACGAGCACCGGCGCCGAGGCCGCCATGGCCTCTTGCAGGCCTGCCAGTGCCGTGAGAGCGCCGGGTCCGGTCGACAGCAGCAGCGGGGTGACCACTCCGGTGATACGGGCATGCCCGTCGGCCGCGAAGGCGGCGTTGTTCTCGACTCGGCTGGAGACGAAACGCAGGCTGCTGTGCCTGAGCGCGTCGAACAGCCCCAGGGCGTGCTGCCCGGGGATGCCGAAGACGGTGGAGGCGCCGAGGGCCTCCAGGGATTCGACGACGAGGTCGCCGCCGTTGCGGCGACGGATGCTGGATCCGTTCGGGATGGACTCGTTCATGGCTACCTGTGGGTTGTGGGTGCTGAGGCTTTCAGTCCGGATTTCAGTTGTCCGGATTTCAGTTGTCGGTGAGGAACCGGTGCAGAGTGCGGGCTCCGAAGCGGAGGCTGTCGAGAGGGACACGCTCGTCGGTCCCGTGGAACATGGCCGCGAAGTTGAAGCCCGGGGGCAGTTGCAGCGGGGCGAAACCGAACCCCTGGATACCCAGCGGGGCGAAGGAGGCGTTGTCGGTCGAGGCGGAAGAGCAGTACGGGATCACCGTCGCTGTGGGGTCTTCGGCACTCAGGGCCTGGTGCATGGCGGAGATCAGCGAGCCGTTGGGGTCCACCTCGTCCGCGGCCGTGAAATCCATGACGTCGACCTGTATGCCGGGTCCGACGACGTCGGCGACGGTGCGCAGGAACTCCTCGTGAAGGCCGGGGACGAAGCGTCCGTCCACCAGTGCTTCCGCGTGCGACGGGACCACGTTGACGGTGTCTCCGGCCCGCAGCACGGTCGGATTGGCCACGTGCCGCAGGGAGGAGCTGATCATCCCCGCGACGGGGGCGAGGGGGGTGCCGCCGAGGTCGTCTTCCGTCACGTCGATCCCGGTCAGATCCCGCAGCTCGTTCGTCATGCGGGTGGTGGTCGCGGTGAGCTCGAGCGGCCAGGTGTGCCGGGCGAGCCGGGTCACGGCCGCAGCCAGGTGCGCGGTGGCGTTGTCGTTGGTGATCATCGAGCCGTGGCCGCGCGTGCCGCGGGCCCTCAGACGCAGCCAGGCGACGCCCTTGCGCGCGGTCTCGATGAGATAGACGCGCCGGTCGGCGCCGGGCACGTCGATGGAGAATCCGCCGCACTCGCTCACGGCCTGGTCGCAGCCGTCCAGGAGATCGCGATGGTGGGTGGCGAGCCACCGTGAACCGAGGTCACCGCCGGCCTCCTCGTCCGCGAGGAACGCCAGGACGATGTCCCGGGCGGGCAGTTCACCGCTGCGGGCCAGCCGTCGCACGGCAGCCAGGATCATCGCGTTCATGTTCTTCATGTCGACGGCGCCTCGACCCCACAGGCAGCCGTCCCGGATCTCCCCGGCGAACGGGTCGACGGACCAGTCGTGCGGGTCGGCGGGCACGACATCGAGGTGTCCGTGCACGAGCAGGGCCGGGCGCGAGCGGTCGCGTCCGGGAATCCTCGCGACCACGCTGGTGCGACGGGGGCCGGCTTCGAGCAGGGTGCTGTCGATGCCTACCTCGTCCAGCCGGTGGGCGACGTACTCGGCCGCCTGCCGTTCCCCCGGGCCGGTGCCGTCGAAGTAGTTGCTGGTGTCGATGCGGATCAGGTCCCGGCACAACTCGACCACTTCGTCGAGTCCCCGCTGGTCCGGTTCCACGGCCGTGGCGTCTGGTGTGATCATGGATGGCCTCCTACAGGACCTGGGCGAGGAAGGCGCGGGTGCGTTCGTGGCCGGGAGTGGTCAGGACGTCCTTGGCGGAGCCGTGCTCGATGACGCAGCCGCCGTCGAGGAAGGCGACCTGGTCGGCGACCTCACGGGCGAAGCCCATCTCGTGGGTGACGACCACCATGGTCATTCCCGACTCGGCGAGGTCCCGCATGACTTGCAGTACCTCGCCGACGAGTTCGGGATCGAGGGCGGAGGTCGGTTCGTCGAAGAGCATCAGTTCCGGCCGCATGGCGAGGGCACGGGCGATGGCGACCCGCTGCTGCTGGCCTCCCGACAGCTGGGAGGGGTAGTGGTTCTCCCGGCCGGCGAGGCCGACACGGGCGAGGAGGGTGTGGGCCTCCTCCTCGGCTTCGTCCCGGGTGCGGCCCAGAACCCGTTGCGGGGCCTCGGTGATGTTCTGCAGCGCCGTCATGTGCGGGAAGAGGTTGAAGCGCTGGAAGACCATGCCGATGCGGCTGCGGCGACGGGCGATCTCCTTCTCGGAGAGCTCTTGGAGGTAGCCGTCGTGGCGGCGGTAGCCGACGAGTTCACCGGCGACGTACAGCTGTCCGGAGTCGATGCGCTCCAGGTGGTTGATGCAGCGCAGGAACGTGCTCTTGCCGGAACCGCTGGGGCCGATCAGGCAGGCGACCTCGCCCTGTTCGACGGTGAGGTCGATGCCCTTGAGGATCTCGTTGTGGCCGAACGCCTTGTGTACGCCGATCGCGCTGACCATGGGCGTGCTCATCGTGACCTCCCGGCCGCTGCGGCCCGCTCGGAGTTCTTGGAGGGTTGCCCCTTGCGGGCGGACCCCGGCAGGGTGCCGCGGCCGTAGTACTTCTCCAGCTGACGCTGGCCGAGGGTGAACAGGGCGGTGAGCGCCAGGTACCAGAGGGAAGCCACCACCAGGAGCGGGATGACCTTGCCCATCGGCGGCACGATCACCCGCATCGCCTGCGGCAGGACGACGCGGCGCATCGTCGTGGCCGGAGTCAGGCCCAGGGCACAGGCCGCTTCACGCTGGCCGGGGTCCACGGAGTCGATGCCGCCGCGGACGATCTCGGCGGCGTAGGCGATCTCGTTGAGGCCGAGCGCCAGGATCGCGGCGGTGGTCGCCGAGACCAGGCTGCTGGTCGGGGCCGAGTACAGGACGACGTCGGTGAAGGGGATCCCGATGGTCAGGTGGGGGAAGAACGCCCCGATGAAGCCCCAGAAGATGATCTGCACCAGGACCGGCGTGCCGCGGAACAGCGCGGTGTAGGAGGCCGCGATCGCGCGCAGCACGTAGTTGTCGGACAGTGCCATGACCGCGATCAGGGTGCCGCCGACCACGCCGATCAGCATGCTGATCACGGTCAGGTAGAACGTCACCCACACGCCCTTGACGGTGAGTTGGGCGAACAGGTAGGCGCCGACGGTGTGCCAGTCGACGTTGGGGTTGGTGGCGAAGCTCCAGACGATGCCGGCGGCGCAGAGCACGGCCGCGACGGCCATGGCGGTACGGCCCGGCCTGCGGAGTCTGCGGACGGGGAGGTCGGCGTCGTGAACAGCCGACGGCATGGCGGTGGAAGGAACGGACGTCATCGGGTCAGTCCTCCGCCTTGTTGACGGAGGGAGCGCTCACCGCGATGTGGCCGGCGCCGTAGGCGTCGAGGATCTTGCCGTAGGTACCGTCCTTGATCAGGCCGGCCAGGGCTCTGCGGACGGCTTCGCGAAGGACGGGCTGGTCCTTGGGCAGTCCGATGCCCATCGGCACGGCGTCATAGCCGTTGGGTGCGGCCGGGTCCGTGAGGACCTCGACCGAGTCGTCCTTCTGCGCGGAGTAGCGCAGGGCCGGCAGGTCGCCCAGGATCGTGTCGGCCTTGCCGGTCTTGATCGCCAGCAACGCGTCCGAGAACTGCGGGAAGGTCTTGACCGTGACAGCCTGCTTGCCGGCGGCCTTGCACGTGCGGCTCCGCTTGTTCAACAGGGCCACCTGCTGGGCGCCGGTCTGCGCCGCTGCCGTCCTGCCGCACAGGTCCGACAGCGTCTTGATCCCGCCGGGATTGCCCTTGACCACGAGGATGGCGGAGCCCGAGCGGGCGTAGTCGACGAAGTCGACGGTCTTCTCCCGTTCCTTCGTGTCGAACAGACCGGCCATCAGCACGTCGTACTTCTTCGCCTGCAGGCCGGGAAGCAGGCCGTCGAAGGGCTGCTGGGAGAACTCGAACGGCACCCCCAGCCGCTTGCCCAGGGCGTGGCCGAGGTCGATCTCCAGACCGGTGAGCTTCTTCTCCGCCGCGAACATCTCGAAGGGCGGGAAGGGCGCGTTGGTGGCGACCTGGATGCGGCCCGCCTTCTTGTAGCTGTCCGGCACCATGGCGTACAGCGCGGGATCGCGCTTGACCGACACCTGGGCCCCGGCCTGGCCGGCGGCCGACGCGGAGGCGGCGGTGCCGGCGTCGTCGGGGTTGGCACAGGCGGGGGCGAGGGCCAGGACGACGCCCGTCGCCAGGACTGCTCGGATACCCGGGCGAGTGCGTCGCCGAGGCAACGCGGCTGTGCGTGTGGACATGGTTTCTCCTTGGGGGCACTGCGCGGGGCGGGGAGTGCATGAGCGGAGCGGTGAGGGCCGGCCGGGAGGTCGGGCGCGCACCGGAGGAAGGCGGTGGTCCCCACGGTGGGGCTGCGGACGCCGGCCGCGGTGCGGTCGGCGGTGCGGTCGGCGGTGTCGTCGGACTCGCGCCTTGTGGCCGAAACTCGGCCGACTGGTGGCAAGAGGGTAGGGGTCCCGCCGGTCGGGCAAGGAGACTGTGCTGCTGTCGCTGTACGTAAGCGGTACTTATGCTCGCCGGGGAGCGCCAGGAGTTGTGCCCCTGGGCCCACAGGCGTGCGAGGGAGCCAGTCGCGCAGGTCAGGCGGCTGTTTCCAGGGCTGTTGTGAGGGCCGGCAGGGTGATGTTGCGGCCGGAGACGACGGCCACGGCGCGGCCGTGGACCGGCACCTTGCCCGCGAGCAGGGCCGCGACGGCGGCCGCGCCGGAGCCTTCGGCCACGTAGCCGCGTTCGGTGACCAGGTAGCGGATCGCCGCGCGGATCTCGGCCTCGGTGACCGTCACCATGGCCTCGACGTGCCGGGCGATCAGGCCGGGCGTCACCGAGCCGGGCTCGATGTTGCCGGCCATGCCGTCGGCGAGGGTCTCCCCGATGCTCACGGTGACCTGCCGACCGGCCCGTACGGCCGCGCTCACCGCCGTGGACACCTCGGCCTCCACGCCCACCACCCGGACGCCGGGACGGGTCGCGGCCCACAGCCCCAGGCCGGAGGCCAGCCCTCCCCCGCCGACGCCGCACACCACTGTCAGGTCGCCGTCCAGCTGCGTGTCCAGTTCCCGGCCGATGGTCGACTGACCGGCGATGACGTGCGGATCGTTGTATCCGGACAGATAGTGGGCACCTTGCTCGGCGAGGGCCAGAGCATGCGCCTCGGCCTCGTCGAAGGAGCGTCCGACCTGCACCAGGTCGGCGCCGAGCCGGCGCAGCAGGGAGACCTTGGCCGGGGAGGCGTTCTCGGCGACCACGACGGTGGCCGGGCGGCCGAGCGCGAGGGCCGCGTAGGCCACGCCCGCCCCGTGGTTGCCGGCGGACGCGGTGACGACACGGGTGCCCTCGGGGAGAGCGGAGAGCGCGGCGAGCGCTCCGCGGACCTTGAAGGAACCCGTGGGCTGCAGGGACTCCAGCTTGAGCGCGAAGTGCGTGCTGCCGGTGGATCCGGCACCGAGGTCGACCGGGGTGGGAGGCAGGCGGGTACTGACCGTCCGCCACGCATGGTCCAGGTCAGCGGGCGACGGCGGCCGGACGAGGCGCGGGGCGGGCTGGTCCGCCTGGGAGTCGGGAGGTGTGGACAACATGGTTCTCCTGGAGGTCATCGTGGTGTCCGGTCACGTTCTCCCAGCCGGGAAGCATCAGGAAATATCCTTCTGCTTCATCTGAGCTTATGCTTTTCTTATGCTCGATCCTCGCAGGCTGAGCCTGCTGCGCGACATCGCCAGGTCTGGCTCCATCGCGGGCGCCGCTCGGCTCGCGGGGTGCACGGCCTCGGCCGCCTCCCAGCAACTGTCCGCCCTGGAGCAGGAGTTGGACGTCGCCCTGCTGGAACGCTCCGCGCGCAGTGTCCGCCTGACCGAGGCGGGCCGCATCCTGGCCGAGCACGCGAACCGCGTCCTGGCCGAACTCGACGCCGCCCAGGAAGCCGTCCGCGCCGTCTCCGGTCTGCACGGGGGCAGAGTGCGCGTCGCCGCGTTCGCCACCGCCGCCTCCACCTTGGTCCTGCCCGCCCTCATGGCCTTCCGGCAGCGGCACGGCGAGGTCTCCCTGACGTTCAGGGAGGTCGAGCCCGAGGAGGCGATCCCCGCTGTGGCGGCCGGGGAGATCGACCTCGCCGTCACCCATCAGTACGAGCGACTGCCGCGGCCCGATCTGCGCGGGCTGCAACAGCTCCATCTCCACCGCGACCGGCTGCTGCTCGCCGTTCCTCCGCATCTGCACCGGGCGGGACGGACGACGGCACGGCTGCGCGACTATGCCGGCGCCGTCTGGCTGTCGACCGTGCCGAGCGAGGGATTCCAAGCGGTCACCGAACTCCTGTGCCGCTCCGAGGGCTTCGAACCGGAGATCGCCTTCCGCTCCGACCATTACGAGATGCTGCTCGACATGGTGGCCGCCGACTTCGGCGTGGCCCTCGTTCCCGGGCTCGCGGCTGTGCCACGGGCCGGCGTGACCTACCTGGAGATCGTGGAGCCGGCGGGGGTGGCCCGGGACATCCACCTCACCGTGCGCACCGCCGATTCCTCGACTGCGACGCGTGCGCTCACACAGTTGTTCCTCCAGCGGCGCACCGTCGGCCGACCGGGACATGCCCCGTGACCGGTGAGTGGTGACGAAGACTACGACTGGGCGAGGTGGTCGAGGAACTGACCGACGAGGTCCAGGCCGGTACGCAGGGTCTCGGTGTCGTCGGCGAAGCCGATGCGGACGGTGTGTTCGATGCCGAAGGCGGCGCCGGGGGTGAAGATGACTCCGGTCCGCTCCAGCAGGCGGGTGCAGAACTCGTAGGAACCGATCGGGGCGCGGTAGCGCAGGAGTGCGGTGGTGCCCGAGGACGGCCTGACGTAGCCGATGTCGTCGCGGCCGCCGATCCACTCGTCCAGGATGGCGAGGTTGGTGCGGGTGATCCGGTGGGCGCGGGCCAGGATCGCGTCCTTGTTCTCCAGCGCGACAGACGCCAGCAGATCGTCGACGCGGCCGACGCTGACGGTGGTGTAGTCCCGGTGCGTGGAGACGTCGGCCAGCAGTCCGGCCGGTCCGACGATCCAGCCCAGGCGCAGTCCGGCCAGCGAGTACGGCTTGGACATACTGCCGGTGGAGATGCCCCGCTCGTACAGGTCGGCGATCGAGGCGGTGAAGCCGTCGCCGCCCTGGTCCACGCCTCGGTAGACCTCGTCGCACAGCACCCACGCCCCGGCCCGCCGCGCGATCTCGGCGATCCGCTTCAGGCCGGCCTCGTCGATCAGCGCGCCGGTGGGGTTGTTGGGGTTGTTGACGGCGATGAGTCTGGTGTCCGCGGTGACCAGGCGGTCGAGTGCGTCGAGGTCGGGCAGCCAGCCGTGCTCCTCGCGAAGCGGCAGCTGGTCGACGCGGGCGCCGTAACTCTCGGGGATGGAGTAGTGCTGCTGGTAGGTGGGGACCACGGCCACGACATGGTCGCCGGGTTCGACGAGGGTGGTGTGCACGAGTGCGTTCGCGCCGATCGCCCCGTGGGTGATCAGGACGTTGTCCGGGCCCTGCGTCGCGTACAGGCCCGCGACCAGGCCGCGCAGGCGCGGGCTGCCGGGGATCGGTCCGTAGGTGAGCGGGGTGGCGGCCAGCTCGGCCAGTACCTCGTCGCGCCGGCCGGACAGGGCCAGCAGCTCGCCGGCGGTCAGTGAACGGACGCAGGTCTCGGCCAGGTTGTAGCGGCAGGTCTCCTCGTAGTCGTTCATCCAGCGCTCGACTTCGAACTCGCGGATCTTCATCAGTGCCGTTCCTCGGTCGTCGCGTTGTCGTTCTCGTAGGCGGCCCAGGCGACGGCCGCGTCCTCGATGCCCAGCCCGACGGACCGGAAGTACACGGGGCGTTCACCGCTCGGGCGCGGAGCACTGCCGGTGACCAGGTCGGCCAGGTCGCCGCGCACCAGGGCGGGATCCCAGCCCGATGCGGCGGCCTGGAGCAGTTCGGCGGCGACCCGCAGGCTGGTGCGCGCGTCCACGTACACGTCCAGTTCCGGCACCGCCGCGGGCGGGATCTCGCGCGCACCGGGGGCGTTGGTGGAGATCGAGGTGACGACCGCCCCCGCGGCGAGGTCACGAGGATCGAGTACGTCGTCGGCGGCCGAGGTGCACAGCATCACCAGGTCCGCACCCTCGACCGCCTCCTCGACGGAGGAGACGGCCTTGTCCTCGCCCTCGACTTCGTCGATCCCCACGGGCGAGAACGCGCGAACGGTCATGCCGGGGCGGACGAGGCTCAGATAGCGGGAGTGGGCGCGGCCGATACGGCCGTAGCCGATGACGGCCGCGGTGCGGGCGTCCGGCGGCAGCAGGAGGTCGGCGGCCAGCACGGTGGTGGCCGCGGTGCGCTCGGCGGTGAGGGCGGAGGCGTCGAGCAGGGCGACCGGCTCTCCGGTGGACAGGCTCATCAGCAGTGTCCAGGCCGTGACCACCGCGGGGCCGGCGGGCCGCGGCAGGTACGGGGAGACCTTGACGGCGTGGACACCGGCGGCGGGCAGTACGGCCGGGTAGTGGATGACGTCACCGCCGCCCGGCAGGTCGACGACGAACTGGCCGGGGCCGGCCGGCTCACTGTGGGAAGAATCCCCGAACGCCTCGCGGAGCGCGGCCAGCACGGCCCGCTCGGAGACATGGGGAGTGGTTATCACTCGCATGATGAGCAATATATTGCCCACCCCTACCCGCGGCAAGCTCTTTGTGCACTATATTGCTCACCATGAGCAGTGAAGTCACCGCCGGCAGCACGCAGGAGTTCGTCACCCGCATCGGCGGGCGCATCAGGGTCCTGCGCAAACAGCGCGGCTGGAGCGTGCAGCAACTGGCGGAGGCCGCCGGACTGAGCCGGCGCATGCTCACCGACATCGAACTGGGCCAGGCCAATCCGAGCCTCAGCACCGTCGACCGGGCCGCGCGGGCCCTGGACACCGACTTCGCCGCCCTCGCCCTCCCGGCACGCGACACCGCGGACGAGGAGGTCGAGGGGACGCTCGTATGGCAGGACCCCGACGGCAGCCAGGCACTCCTCCTCGGAGCAACGCAGGACCCGCGCGCCGAACTCTGGCGCTGGACCCTGGCCCCCGGTGGCGCCTACACCGCCGAGCCCGACAGACCCGGCGCACAGGAGATCCATCACGTGCTCTCCGGCCGCCTGACCCTGACACTGGAGTCCGGTCCCCACGTGCTGACGCCCGGACAGAGCGCGGTCATCGCCAGCGACCAGCAGTACGCCTACCGCAACGAAGACACCCAGCCGGTCGTCTTCGTACGCGTCGTCACCGGGGCGTAGGCCACCGGCCGGCGCCGCGAACGCCGTCCCCGGCGCGGAGCCGACCGGTGCCGTTCCGGCGGGAGAACGGCCGGGACGGGCTTCACACCCAGCCGGTGACCGGCACGTCCGTCGGATCAGGCTCCCGGGTGCAGTCCGAGCCGGCCCGGGGACGGGGCTCCCTCGACCTCGCCGGAGTACAGGGCGAAGGTCTGCTTCCAGCGCTCGATCGCCGCGCGGTCGGCCATGAAGCGCGGGAAGCCGTCGAGGTTGTTGTCGGGGTATTCCCAGATGGGCTTGAGTCCGGCCGGCGGGGTGACGTCGGTGCGGACGGACCAGCCGTTGGTGGCCGCCTTCTGCTGTTCCGGGGAGAGTCGCCAGTTGGGGTAGAGCTTGGCGGCGGTAGGATTCTCGGCCTGCTTCAGGATCGCGGCCCGCTGTCTGCCCGCCGGCGACGGCCGCGCCCGGCGTGTAGCTGCCGCGGGCGAACTGCGGGTCCTGGGTGGCGAGTCGGGCGAGCCAGTCCCAGCCGTACGTCCGCACGTAGAGCGTGTAGAGGTCACGCCCGATCTCCCGTGCCGGTACGCCGGGGGCCCGGCCGGCCGACAGCAGCCCCGGGCCATCGGCCCGGGGCTGCCGCACATGCGGGTGAGACTCACCTGCCGTAGTAGGCGTCGTAGACGGAGATCGTCGACGTGTTGTTCTTCTTGTCGGTGACCTCGGCGCGCAGGGAGACGGACTTCCCCTTCGCCGGGTTCTTCACGGTCACCCTGCCGTGCGTGACGGTGACCTTCTGCCAGGTCCGGCCGTGGTCGTACGACGCCCAGACCGCCAGCGACCTCAGGTTGGCGCCCTTGGCCGCGCCCTGGACGGTGACCGGGTAGACGGCCGTGCGGCCGGCCGGGACGGTGCTGTCCAGGGCGGTGGGCGCGTCGAAACGGACCATGGAGGCCGGCAGTTGCACGGGCAGGCCGCCCGACGGCTTCCTCGACCGGAAGGTCCAGCTCACGTCGATCCGCGAACCGGCCCTCGCGACCCCGGCAGCGCGACGCACCGACGCGGTCAGCCGGTAGGCGGCGTCGCCGGCCGGGACCTTGAACCGGCCCTTCCCGGTGACCGGGTCGCTGTTGGAGCCGATCTTCGTGCCGTTGCGGTAGAGGGTGGTGGTCGCCGAGGCGAGGTCCGAGTCACCGGCGTGCCCGGCGCCGTCGGTGAAGGGGAAGAGCTGGCCGTACAGCTGGTTCCCCTCGCGGAACAGGCCCTCCGAGGAGTTCATCCGGGGTCCGAACACCCCCGTGTCGAACCGCTGTCGGTAGGTGCGGCCCGCCTTGAGGTTCAGATAGTCGTCGGCCCACAGGTCCGCCTCGGGGACCGGGTTGCCCTCGGCGTCCTTCCTCCCGGAGTACTGGTAGAAGTCGGGCCGCCACTGGACGCCGTCGACCGCCGACACGTGGTACGTGCGGGTGCCGGGCAGCTTCTGCGGTACGGCGTCGGCGCCGGCGGACATGAAGCCGTAGCCGTTGGGCACGGAGCCGGTGAGGGCGACGGCGCCGGTCTTGCCGGAGGCCGAGGCGCCCAGGCCGATGTCCAGCGTGGCGAAGTCGCTCGCCCGGTAGTGGCGGACGTACGCCGTGATCCTCTTGACCGGCGCGGCGGCCGCGGTGTCGTACTCGGCGTTTGCGCCCTTGGTCCACTGGCCGGACCAGGTCTCGGCGAGGTGGTCGACCGGGGGGCCGACGTGTGCGACGCGGATGTCGGCGAAGGAACGCACGAGGACGCCGTTGCCGTCCGCGCCGTTCTGGCCCGGGTAGTACCGGTAGCCGACCCACGCGTTCTTCGGCTTCGCCGCCGGGTCCGGCACCGTGATGTCGGGCGACTTCGCCTTGTTCAGGTCGAGGGTGACCGTCATGTCCTTGGTGACGTTCAGCTCGGGCTGGATCAGCCAGTCGAGGCCGCCCTGGTACGTCGTCAGGTCCTGCGCGCTGGCCGACTCCAGCATGTACCTGCCCGGGGGCATCCGGACGACGGTGGTGTCGGCGGTCGACTCGGACGACAGCCAGGCGGCCGGGCCCAGACCGTCGACGGACATCAGCGAGGCGACGTGCTTCGGGGTCCGGCCGGGCCGGTTCACGTACTTGAGGGTGACGTTGTAGTGCTCGGTCTCCCGTACGACGCCGACGGCCGTGGTGACGGTCTGGCCGGCGCCGGTGGCGGTGACGCGCGCCGAGTAGCCGCCGTCGAGGCTGCCGCCCGGCTTGGTGTCCACGGTGACACCGACGGACGCGGTGCCGCCCGCGGGCACGGTGACCCGGTCCGCGCCGAGGGTGAAGAAGCCGGCCGGGGCCGCCTTGCCCGTGGGGTCGTAGCCCTGGGCGGTCAGGCTCAGCGTGACGTCCTCCGTGCCGCTGTTGCGGTACGTCAGCTGCCGGGTGACCGGGGTGTCGTCGGTGTGCGGCCACTGCTGGACCGGGAAGTCGACGGACGTCGGTGCGGCGGTGACGGTCTGGTCGACGGCCTTGTCCACCTGGATGCGGCCGGCCCCGCCCTGGAACGGCGTGTAGTCACCGCCCTTCGCGGAGCCGATGAGCGTGGCCTTCAGCTGGGCGTACGTCCAGTCGGGGTGCTCCTGCTTGAGGAGCGCGGCGGCACCGGCGACGTGCGGGGTGGCCATCGAGGTACCGGAGATGGTCAGGTAGCCGGGCGGGTTCTCACCGACCTCCTTGTCGATGACGCTGCCCTTGGCCGCCGCCGCGGTGATCGACACGCCGGGCGCGGTGACGTCCGGCTTGAGCGTGCCGTCGACGCTCGGGCCGCGGCTGGAGAAGTACGCGAGCTTGTCGGAGCCGTCGACCGCGCCGACGGTGAGCGCGTCGGCCGCGCTGCCCGGTGAGTCCAGGGTGGAGTCGCCGCCCTCGCCCTCGTTGCCGGCGGCGATGGCGAACAGGATGCCCTTCTGCTCGGACAGTCTGTTCACCTCGGCCTCCAGCGGATCGACGCCCGGGGTGTCGGCACCGCCCAGGCTGAGGTTGACGATGTCGGCGCCCTGCGCGGCGGCCCACTCCATGCCGGCCAGGATGGCGGCGTCGTCGCCCCCGCCCTCGTCGTCCAGGACCTTGGCGTTGAGGAGCTTCGCGTCCGGGGCGACGCCCTTGTACGTGCCGCCGGACTTGACGCCCGTGCCCGCGATGATCGACGCGACGTGCGTGCCGTGGCCGAAGTGGTCGGTCGTGTCGCGGGCGGCGGTGAAGTTCCTGGCCGCGATCACCTGGGTTCTCAGGTCCGGGTGGCCGGTGTCGATGCCGGTGTCCAGCACGGCGACCTTGACGCCCTTGCCGGTGTAGCCCTTGGCCCAGGCGGCGGGTGCGCCGATCTGCGGCACGGACTTGTCCAGGCTCGCCCTGCGGACCCCGTCGAGCCAGACGTGCGCGATGCCGGAGGCGGTACGGTCCCCGTCGGTGACCGCCTTCCACAGCTCGGGGGTGTCCTTGACCGGGGTCTGCACGGCATCCGCGTCGAGGGATCCGAAGGTGGCGGAGAGGGTGCCGGTCTCCCGGACGTCGGCCCTCGCGGTGCGGGCGGTGCCCTGGTAGCCGACGATGACCTTCAGGCCGTTCCGCTGGTTCTCGCGGACGGCCGCCCTGTCGAGCTCCGTGAGGTCGAACAGCCGCCGGTCGAGCGTGCCGTTCGCGACCATGCGGGCCGCGTCCATCGGGATCACCAGGGTGTGCCCGGCGACGGTGCGGACCTGTACGGGGACGCGGTCGCGGCCCTTGGCCCGCTGCAGCCCGAGGAAACGGCCCTTGGCGTCCAGGACGGCGCGGTCGCCGGTGATGAGGGTGACGAGGTGCGTGCCCTTGCCGTGATTCCCCTGGGTCTCGACGGACTTCACCGCGGCCGGTGCGGCTGTCGCCGGGGGCGGGTCGGTCAGGCCCGTGGCCAGGGCGGCGACGGCGGCGGACGCGACGGCGGTGGCCGCGGCGCGTTTGAGGTTTCTGTGCAAGCTTCCCCCTCGGTTGGAGTGTCGGTACCGAGGGTTGTGGGGCGGGGGTTGATGCACAGCCCCCGTTGATCAGCCGAAACAACCGGAACCGTCCGTGCCGGATCGGTCTCTTGTGTGGTGAGCGGTGCCTGGTTTTCAGGTGGGTTGAGGTCGTCGGTTCGCTGCGGGACGGATGTGGCTGGTCGCGCAGTTCCCCGCGCCCCTAAAAGAAGGCCGCCGTGTCTCAGGAGGTGGACGAAGTGGCGCGTCCCGAGGGTGCTCTCGATCCGGATGCCGGACCCGTGCCGCTGCTCGCGCATCAGTTGCGGGAGCTGCGGCGGACGGCCGGGGGTCCGTCGTACCGGAGCATGGCCGCGGTCTCCGGGGTGTCCGCGACCACACTGTCCCGGGCGGCGGCCGGGGAACAGCTGCCCACCTGGAATGCCGTACGGGGATATGTGCTCGCCTGTGGTGGGGACCCTGCGGAGTGGGAGACCCGCTGGAAGGAGACGGAGGCGGCGCTGGCCGGCGCCGTACGGGAGGAGGAGCGGGACGCGAGTCCGCCGTACCGGGGGCTGGCCCGCTTCGAACCCGGTGACCGGGGGCTGTTCTTCGGGCGGGAGCGGATGCTGGCGGAGCTGGAGCGGCTGGTCGGGGAGCATCGGCTCGCGGTGCTGTTCGGGGCGTCCGGCAGCGGCAAGTCGTCGCTGCTGCGGGCCGGGTTGATCCCCCGGCTGCGGGAGCGGGTCGCCGGCGGCACGGGCCCGGCGGTGCTGCGGATCCTCACGCCCGGGCCCAGTCCCGCCGCGGCCTACGGGCACCTGCTCGCCCCGGCGGCGGACGGCGCGCCGGAGAGCTGGGTGGTGGTCGACCAGTTCGAGGAGCTGTTCACGCTGTGCCGGGACCGTGCCGAGCGGGCCCGTTTCATCGACCTGCTGCTGGCCGCGCGGGCGCCGGACAGCGGGCTGCGGGTGCTGGTCTCCGTCCGCGCCGACTTCTACGCCCGCTGCCTGGAACACCGGGGCCTGGCCGACGCGCTGCGGGGTGCCGCGCTGGCCCTCGGCCCCATGACGGCCGAGGAACTGCGGGAGGCGGTGGTCAGGCCGGCCGCCGCGACCGGCCTGCTGGTGGAGCGGGAGCTGACCGCCCGCATCGTCGACGAGGTCCAGGGCGAGCCCGGCGGGCTGCCGATGCTCTCGCACGCCCTGCTGGAGACCTGGCGCAGGCGCCGCAGCCGCATGCTCACCCTGGCCGCGTACGAGGCGGCGGGCGGGGTGCGCGGCGCGATCGCGGCGAGTGCGGAGGAGGTGTACGGGCAGTTGGACCCGCGGGCGCGGACGACAGCCCGACGGCTGCTGCTGCGGCTGGTCGAACCCGGGCGGGGCGCGGGCACGCCCGACACCCGCCGCCCGCTGCCCCGGGCGGAACTCGACGAGTGGGCCGATCCGTTGGTGCCACGTGTCGTCGAACTGCTGTCCCGGGCCCGGCTGTTGACGGCGGACGAGGACGGTGTCCAGCTGGCGCACGAGGCGCTGATCACCTGCTGGCCCCGGCTCGCCGACTGGCTGGAGGAGGACCGCGAGCGGCTGCGCGACCACCGGCGCCTGACCGAGGCCGCGCTCGCCTGGCGGGAGGCCGGCCGCGACACGGGCGCCCTGTGGCGGGGCACCCGCCTCGACCGGGCACAGGATCTGCTCGGCCCCGAACTCACCGGGAACGAGAAGGAGTTCATCGAGCGGGCCGGCGAGGCCCGGGACGCGGAACACCGTACGGCCGCCCGGGCCGCCCGCCGCTCCCGGCTCCTGCTCACCTCGCTGTCCGCCGTCCTCGCCGTGGCGCTGGCGGCCGGGCTGCTGGCCTGGACCCAGCACAGCGCGAACGGCCGCCAGCGCACCGAGGCCGCCGCCCGCCGGATCGCCGCCGTGTCCGACTCCCTGCGGACGACCGACCCGCGCACGGCGCTGCTGCTCAGTGCCGCCGCCTGGCGGCTGTCCCCGCTGCCCGAGTCCCGCCGCGCCGTGCTCGCCGCCCTCGCCCAGCCCGGACTGGACGCGTTCACGGTCCCCACGCCGGACGGCCCGAGCCCCGTCCTCGCCGACTCCGGCCGCACCCTGCTGACCGTCGACGGCACCACCTGGCACACCTGGAACGTGACCACGCACGCCGGCATCGCCTCGGGAACGCTGCCGGCCGGTGCCCAGCTGATCGCCGCCGCCCCCGACGCCCGGGTCCTCGCGCTCTCCACCCCCGACGGGATACGGCTGTGGGACACCGCGCGGCGCCGCTGGACCGGCGCCCCCGAACCCTTCCCGCGCCGTTCCACCGACATCGCCTTCGGCGGCAGCGGCCGCAGCTACCTGCTGAGCGACCAGGACTCCGGGCGCCTGCAACTGCGCTCGGTGGCCGACGACCGGCTGCTGTACGAGACCCGGGCGCCCGGTGTGGCCGCCGTCGCCCCGGACCCGGAGGACCGGCAGATCGCCGTATGCACCCCCGACCGGGGACTGGAGGTATGGGACCGGACCGCGCACCGCGGGCTCCCCGGCGCCTGGCAGGGCGCCCGGGACCTGTGCGCCGCCGACGACGTACGGCTGGTGTTCGGCCGGGGCTCCGACGTGGCCGAACACCGGCTCGCGCTCGTCTCGGCGGTGGGCGTCCACGTCTGGGACACCCGTACGGGACGGCAGTTGGCCGCCCCGGACGACTCGCAGGTGGACTCCGCCGCGTTCAGCCCGGACGGGGCGTTCCTGGCGACCGCCGACACCACGGAGATCAGGGTGTGGCGCCTGGCGGCCCCCGGCGCCCCCGTCTTCCGCCACACCCTCGACGACCAGCAGGCCTACGGCGCCCTGTCCTGGGACCCTGCCCGCCCCACACTCCGCCACCTCTCGGACAACACCGTCCGCTCCTTCGACGTGACGACACCGACGACATCGTCCTGGCGCGCACACGCCCTGGCAGCCGCGCTGCTCGCCCCGGACGGCGACACGCTGGCCACCGTCGAACACACCGGTGCCGCCTACCACTTCACCCTGCGCTCCACCGGCCACACCGAACGGGCCCACCCCCTCCCGTCCCTCCCATCCCTCCCGGACACCGGGCCGCCGTTGATGACCTTCAGCCCCGATGGACGTACGTTCGCCTATGGCACGGCCCGGCGGATCGTCGTCCGCGACCTGACCGGCGCCCGCGCGCCGGCCACCCTGGCGCTGACACCCGCAGCCCCCGCCGACGACGTGCTCTCCCTCGCCCTGGCCCCCGGTGGCCGCACCCTCTACGCGGCCCGTGCCACGGACGCCGGCGGGGCCGTGGACGAGGTCTGGGACACGGCGCGTGCCCGCAGGACCGGCGTGGTGAAGGGCCTGGCGAGCAGGCACCTGGCGCTCGGCCCCGGCGGCCGGATCCTGGTCGGCGACGACCGTGCCGTCCGCCTGCCCTCGCCTCGCCCGCTCCCCCCGACCCTGGCGCAGGAGGACGGCATCCGCGCCACCGCCTTCACGACCGGCGGCTCCGGGGACTCCGGGGACTCCGGCGGCTCCGACGGCTTCTGGCTGGCGGCCGGTGGCCTCACCGGCCGGGTCACCCTCTGGGACGGCGATCCCCGCGACCGCGCGGCCGTTCTGGACGACGCCTTCCTCCACACCTCGGCCGACGCTCCGGAGGCGGTCACCGCGCTCGCCCTGAGCCCCGACGGCCGTACCCTCGCCGTCGGCGGCGACGCGGGCACCCTCCAGCTCTGGGACGTCCAGACCCGGCAGCCCCTGGGCGGCCCCCTCCCGACCCCGGGCGAACCACTCACCTCCCTCGCCTTCGGCGCCGACGCCGACACCCTGTACGCGAGCGGCACCCACGTCCCCCTCCACCGGTACACCGTCGACCCCGCCCAGGCGGTACGACAGGTGTGCGCCAGGGCGGGAGCGGACCTGACCAGGGCGCAATGGCGGACGTACCTACCGGACGCGACGTACCGGAGGGTGTGCCGGCCGGCGGACTAGCAGGGCGCCGTGATGCCGCGGTGTCGGCGGGCCGGGTGAGGTGGAGATCATGGCGGATGCGACGCGGCGGGCGACGACGGTGGACGTCGCCCGGTTTTTTTCCCCCGCCACGTTGGCCGCGGACATCGGTCGGCTCCTCTCGGACCTCCACAACATCGCCGACGGTCCGGAGGACTCCGGCCTCGCGCCGTACGTGGAACCATCCGTGCGCGGATCCACGGTTGGGCTCCTCGTCCTCGGTCGCCGACCTGCCGCGTGCCCGGCACACGCGCCGTCTGCCGAGTTCGTTCACGGAGCTTGCCGGTCCCGTACAGGCTGCTCGCCGACGCCGAGGAGCTTCGCCGGGCACCGGCCCTGCCGCGGACGGGACGGCCATCTCCACGAGCGCGCGGGCCGGAGCCGTCAGGCCCGCGACAGCCACGGCGCGGGCCGTTCAGCCGCGCAGTCCCGCGAGAAGGATGCCGACGAGCGCGGCGGCTCGTCGTTCGGCGACCGCGGCGTTGCCGGTCAGGAGCTGGTAGAGCAAGGCGCCGACGAGCGCATCGGCGACGGCGGCCAGACCTTCCGGATCGACGTCGGCACGGAGTTGACCGGCGTCGGCCGCGGCGCGCAGCCGGTCGGTGAGCGCCTGGTGCTGGGGGCCGGAGAGCTGCCGGTAGAGCACGTCGGCGTCGTCCGGGCTCTCGGCCGCTGCCGCGGTGAGCGCCAGGACGAGGGGCACGTTGCGCGGATCCGTGGTGATCCGCGTGTACGCCTCGTGCCAGGTCCTCAGGTCCCGCTCGATGTCGCCGGTGTCGGGGGGAGCGACGGCGTGCCCCGGCGTCGTGGCCAGGAGGCTGTGGTGCAGGGCGTCGGCGACGAGAGCGCCTTTGGAGGGCCAGCGCCGGTACACGGTCGGCTTGCCCACTCCGGTGCGCGCGGCGACGCCCTCCATCGAAAGCCGGGCGTATCCGTTTTCGATCAGCAGATCCCGGGTGGCCTCCAGGATGGCCAGGTCCGCCTTCGCGTCACGTGGTCGGCCCCGCCGACGCGCCTCTCCCATCCCCCCATCCTAGGTCCAGGTGTAGGCTCACATTACGAAACGGAACGTAATTAAAATGGGAGTACGCCATGAGCCACAACGTGGTGGTCGTGATCGGGGTCGGCGGGATGGGCCTGAGCATCGCCCGGCGGCAGGGCGTGGGCCGCAAGGTCCTGCTCGCCGACTTCAACGAGGAACTGCTGAACTCGGCCGCCGCAACACTGCGCGGCGAGGGGTACGACATAGCCGTACACCCGGTCGACGTCTCCTCCCGTGACTCGGTGACCGCCCTGGCCGACGAGGCGGCGGCTCTCGGCAGCGTCGTCGAGGTCGTCCACACCGCGGGACTCTCCCCGGTCCAGGCACCGCCCGCCGCGGTCCTGGCCGTCGACCTGCTGGGCGTCGCACTCGTACTGGAGGAGTTCGGCAGGGTCGTCGCCCCGGGCGGGGCGGGCGTGGTCATCTCCAGCATGGCCGGCCACCTGGCCCCGCCGCTCACCGCCGAGCAGGAGCAGGCCCTGGCCCATACTCCGGCCGACGACCTGCTCAAGCTCCCCTTCACCGCCCCGGAGACGGTGTGCCAGGGCGCCTACGGCCTCGCCAAGCGTGCCAACCAGCTGCGCGTCCAGGCAGCGAGCGTGCTGTGGGGCGAGTCAGGCGCACGGATCAACTCCATCAGCCCCGGCGTCATCTCCACCCCCATGGGCCAGGAGGAACTGGCGGGCGAGAGCGGCACGGCGATGCGCGCGATGATCGGCGCGTCGGCGGCCAAGCGCCTCGGCACCCCGGCGGACATCACCGAAGCGGCGGCCTTCCTGCTCGGCCCGGCCGCCACCTTCATCACCGGCACCGACCTGCTGGTGGACGGCGGTGTCGTCGCGGCACTCCGCTCGGGCCACGCGAGGCCGACCGCCTGACCGGTTCCGGGTGACGCGGCGGGCCGCCACACGGCGCCCGCCGCCACGTCCCTTGAGTGGGGCGATCACGTCGTGTGTTCGGCGCCGTCCCAGGGCAGCGCCGAACACACGAGCAGCGCGGCCGGCCTGCAATGGGGCTTCTCGCCCGTGGCGGGCCCGGCGCGCGTAACTGTTCTTCCTGGCCAGATGGACCTTCGGCCCTTCGACGTCGCGATCAACGAGGGCACCGCCCCGGGCGTTCGAGCGGAAGCCGTTGCGCAGACGGGCGGTCCGGCCGAAACCCGTATTGGTCGTCGACCACACGAGATCAGAGAGCTTCCGGGCCGCCGGACCGGCCGGCGCCGATATGCCGAGGAACGCCACGTAGCCGCAGACCGCTACCGCGCTGCCCCTGTCGACCGCGTGGGCGGGATGACCTGCTGCGGACGTGCCCACCGGGAAGCCGAGTGAAGCGTCCTGCGTGAGACCCGGGTCGCGAAGATGAGGCCGCCGGGGACGAAGATCGCGTAGCCGGCCCTGCGGCGAGCGACGAGAGCGCCCTCTTGGTCGAGCCGTCGAGCCGTCGAGAACGGTCGGCCGACCGGCCAGGCTCCTCACCGCGTCTGATTCCCTCTCGCTCCGCAGGCGACCGCACAGCCGCACCCGAAGCGGTCCCTTGACGTCCGTCAAGTGCGGATATGCACTGTTTGTTACCCCTCGCGAAAGGTCTCGTTTCGGCCATTGACACGATCGATAGGCGCGAGCATGCTCAGTAACACATTACCGCTTACCGGTAGCCAATCGATGGGAGTCCAGTGTGAGCCTCCACGACTCGTCCGACGATCGCGAGCTCGCCGCGTTCGGATACAAGCAAGAACTCACGAGGACTCTCGGGAGCTTTTCGACGTTCGCCACCGGGTTCGCCTTCATCTCGATCCTGACCGGCATGTTCCTGCTGTTCGGCTTCGTGTACGGGAGCGGTGGTCCGGCCTCCATCTGGGCCTGGATCGTCGCCGTCGTCGGGCAGTTGCTCTTCGCGCTGGCCTTCGCCGAACTGGCGGTCCGCTACCCGCTCGCCGGGTCGGTCTACAACTGGACCAAGCAGCTCACCCGCGGAACCGGGGTCTCCTGGATGGCCGGAGTCTCGATGATCCTGGCCCTGGTCATGTCGACGGCAGCCGTCGCGCTGACCATGCAGACCATCCTCCCGGCGATATCAACGGCGTTCTGGATCTACGGCGACGGCAGCGGCGCTCATGACAGCTCGATCAACGGCGTCATCCTCGGCACGATCATGATCGCGCTCACCACCGTGGTCAGCCTGGCGGGCAGCAAGGTCCGCTCCTTCGTCAACAACGTCGGGGTGTCGGTCGAGCTGATCGGCTCGGTCGTCCTCATCGTCGGCTTCCTCGTCCACACCAAGCGCGGACCGGCGGCCGTACTGGAGACCAACGGCACGGGCGCGAACTACAGCGCCGGCTACCTCGGGGCCCTGCTCCTGAGCATGCTGCTCGGCCTGATCGTCATGTGGGGCTTCGACACCGCGGGCTCGGTCAGCGAGGAGACCATCGACCCGAAGCGGACCAGCCCGCGCGCCATCATCCGCGCCGTCGTCGCCTCGGGCGTGTTCGGGGCCCTGCTCATCCTGACCGCGGTCATGTCGGTGGACGACCTGAAGAGCGAGCGGATCTCCAAGGAGGGCCTGGCGTACGTGGTCAAGAGCGTCCTGGGCGAGACCCTGGGCGATGTCATGCTGGTCTGCGCCGCGATCGCGGTGTTCGTCTGCGGCCTCGCCAACCAGACCGGCGCGGTCAACATGATGTTCGCGATGGCCCGCGACAACGCGCTGCCCGGCTCCTCCGGCCTGGCGAGGGTGGCGGCACGCGCCAAGACTCCCGTGATCCCGCCCATCATCGTGGCCGTGGTGGCGGTCGCCATCCTCGTCTACAACATCGGGCAGCCGGCCATCTTCCTGACCGTCACCAGCACGACCATCGTCTTCGCCCTGGTCTCCTACATCCTGGTCGTCGCGCCCTTCACCCGTGCCAAGATGAACGGTTCCTGGGGCCGGCCCGACCCGCGGTACTTCAGCCTCGGCAAGCTGGGCCTGCCGATCTGCCTCGCCGCGCTCGTCTGGGCCAGCGTCATGGTCGTCAACGTCGTCTGGCCGCGCCGGGTCCTGTACAACCCCGCCCCGCCCTTCCACTGGTACCTGCAGTGGGGCGGCCTCCTCTTCCCCGTCGTCCTGCTGACCCTCTCGTTCGGGGTGTACTGGTTCACCCAGCGCAAGAAGATCGGCATCCTGCCCGAGCACGCCTCCGAGGTCGCGTCATCCTCAGAGACGCCCGCCGACTCCAACTCCGTATAGGCACCCGATTGGCCTCAGGAGTCGAGCACCCGCCCATGGACGGCTTAACCCTAAGACGATTGACTTAGTCGATTGAGCGTGTTGCCATGGGTGTGTGACCGGAACGAGTTTGAGCTCCACCAAGGCCGAGATCGTGACGGCCGCCGAACGCCTGTTCGCACTGCACGGCATCGAGGGTGTGTCCCTGCGGCAGATCGGTGCCGAGGCGGGGGCCGGGAACAATTCGGCGGTCCAGTATCACTTCGGTTCCAAGGACCGGCTCATCGATGCGGTCATCGAGTTCCGTCTGCCTGCTCTGCATGCGCGGCGGACACAGTTGCTGGAGCGGCACCGCCCCGGTGACCTGCGTGGTCTGCTGATGTGTCAGGCGCTGGCCATCCTGGAGCAGGGGGACCAGCCCGGCAGTCACTACCTGGGCTTCATCGTCACCCTGCGCCAGCAGGGACACCAGGAGCTCCTGGACCGGCTGCCCGAGGAGGTGCGGGCGGTGCTGCACGACTTCCACGAGCGGCTGGGTGTTCATCTGCCGCATCTGCCGGTGCACCTGCGGGCGCACCGGCTGGCCCGGGCGATGACCCTGATCGTGCAAACCGCAGCCGACCGCGAGCGTGCCCGGGCCCTGGGCCGGCCCGTGCCGCCCTTCGGCCTTGAGCTCGCCGACCTGGTCGACAGCCTCGTCGGATCACTCCTGGCGACCCCGTCCCCCGAGTCGCTCGTGCCCCTCACCGAGGACGAGATGGCCGGAGTGGCCTGGCCGCCCTTCATCTGACGGACCTGACGGACCTAGTGGATCTGGTGATCGGAGAGCGATGAGCAGCGCACGTGATGACGGTATGGATCTCCTGCGCCGGATGATCCCGGACCTGGCGGCCCATGACAGCGACGACCTCACGATCGGGGAGGGGTTCGCCACGGCCCTGGGCGAGCAGAGCCTGGAGACCGTGTTCGGCCGGCTGTGGGTGCGGCCCGGGCTCGACCTGCGTGCGCGCAGCCTGGTGACCCTCGGCATCCTCATCGCCCTGCGCGCGGACAGCGAGCTGCGGATCCATTTCCCCACCGCCCTGCGCAACGGCCTCACACGGGAGGAACTCGAAGAGGTCGTCTTCCACTCCGCCGCCTACGCGGGCTTCCCGGCCGCCGCACTCGCGGGAGCCGTCGGCCGCGAAGTCCTGGACCCGGCCCCGCCCGAGGCCCCCACGGCCTGAGTACCACCAGAGCCAGGAACTCCACCGCGTCCGCGATCTCCAGCATCGTGCCCTGGCGGGCGAGCGGGGTCCGGGCGAAGACCTCGGACAGCACCCGGGCGACAGACTCCGCCCGCCCGCCGTCGATGTCCGCAACCAGCACCCGGTGACCATGACTAAACCGCCGGGCCACCACCGCGAGCCGACGGTCCGGCCGCCCGCTCCCGTGCGTTCCGTCCACGGCGTTCCCCGCTCCTCCTGAGTCGTGCGCCGCTGCTCAGCGGTCGGTCATGGCGGCCGTCTGCCGCTCGATGAACGCGTTCCAGTCACTCGCTCGCTCCACGAGAACGTCACGCACGTGTTCGTGCGTGCAGACCATGAACGTGTTGTCCACCACCGCCTCGGCCACCTGCTCGCCGACGGTGTCCGCGTCCAGGACGGCGAACTGCCCACCCGGGCCGCGCGTGGCGACGGCGGGGCCGAAGCCGGGGCCCAGCGAAGCGGCGATGTTCGTCTTCACCGGTCCCGGGCACAGCACCGTCACCCCGATCCCCTGGGGTTGGAGGTAGACCCGCAGGCCTTCGGAGATCTGCACGACGGCCGCTTTGGACGCCGCGTAGGGCAGTCGGTCGTACGCGTAGGTGTAGAGGCCCGCGAAGGACGCGGTGTTGACGATGTGTCCACGCCCCTGCTGGAGGAGGTAGGGAAGGAATACGGCGTTGCTGCGGACGACCGACATGAGGTTGATGTCGATGACGCGCTGCCATTCCTCGACCGGGATGTGCTCCGGACGGCCGCGCGTGAGCACCCCGACGTTGTTCATCACGATGTCGACCCTGCCGAAACGGTCCAGGGCGGATGCCTTCAGCTCGTCGAAGGCCGTCTCACCGGCGACGTCGCACCACACGGCGAGAGCACCGGTTCCGTAGGCCGCGAGCTCCTCGGCGACGGTCTGTGCAGCGGGCGCGTCGATGTCGGCCACGAGGATGTGCGCTCCCCGCCGGGCCAGGGAGTGGGCGGTGGCGCGGCCTATCCCGCCGGCCGCGCCGGTGATGACGGCGACCGCGTTCCGCAACGTGTCCATACGGCTCCCTGCTCGGCAACGGGGTGCCGGCGGGTCCGCACACCCATGTGCCGATGTCAGCACGGATCACCGAATAAGTCAACTGTCTTAGAAATGGGAAACAAGGCTCCTGCTGACGCGCTCTCTGGTCCGAGGTCCTGAGAGCGCGTCAAGTCGGTCACCCGGCCGGCAGGGCGGAACGAGCCGCTACCGGCCGATCTCGAAGAGCCGGCGCAGATAGTCGTTGGCGAACCGGCCCTCGGGGTCGAACTCGGCGCGGAGGCGGCGGAAGTCCTCGTAGCGCGGGTACACGTGGGCGATGTCCTCGGCCGTGAAGGAGTTCCACTTGCCCCAGTGCGGGCGGGCTTCCATGGGCTGGAGGAGTGCCTGGACCTCGTTGAAGAAGGGCGTGTAGTCGGTGCCGATGAGTCCCGAGACGGACACGGAGACCGTCTCGCGGCGGTGCTGGGGGGAGAGCCAGGCGTCGTCCTGCTTCTGCCAGCGGATCTGGACGGGCGAGTCGACGTCGGGGTGCTTGGTCAGCATCAGGTCGCGCAGGGCGCTGAAGCCGTCCCTGTCGCGGGTCGCCGGGAGCATGTATTCGAGTTCGTGGAAGGTGGGGTCCGTGGTGGTGTCGGGGTAGACGAGGTAGCTGCGTCCGATCCGGCCCTCGGGTGTGTGGCGCAGTTCGTAGGAGTCGTCGATGTCGACCTTGTCGAGAAGCTTGACCAGGGCGTGGTCGGTGGGCACCGGGTCGAACCCGTAGAGGGCGTGGGCGCGTTCGTTGGGCATCCACCAGAAGGAGAAGTGCCGGTGGGCCGCCTTGAGGTCGTCCCACCGGTCGAGGATGTCCTCGTAGGCCATGATCCGGTACTGCTCGCGCAGGAAGTAGCGCGGTTCCATCCGCACTTCGACCTGGGTGATGATGCCGAGGAGTCCCAGCGAGACCTGCGCGGCGGCGAGTTCGTCGCCCGAGTCGATCCGCCGGAGCTCGCCGGAGGCGTCGACGAGTTCGGTCATGCTGATCCGGGCCGCCAGGTTGGTCTGGTTCACCCCGGATCCCTTGGTGCCCGTGCTGGTGGCGCCGGTGATCGTCTGGATGTCGATGTCGCCCTGGTTCGCCATGCTCAGCCCGGCTTCCCACAGCTTCGGGCCCAGTTCGCGCAGCGGGGTTCCGGCGAGCATGGTGGCCTTCTGGCCGTCGGTGTCGATGCTGGTGATGCCCTTCAGCCGCGACGGGTCGATGAGCAGGCCGTCGGTGGGGACGATCGGCATGATCGAGTGCCCGGAGCCCGCTGCCCGCACCGTGCGGCCGGCCGCGAGGGCCTGCCGGACTTCGTGAGCGACCTCGTCAGGCGTGGCGGGGTCGGCGATCCTGGCCGGTTCACAGCTCTGGTTCAGACCCCAGTTGCGCCAGCTCGGTGTCGGCGTCGTTGCGTTCACGTCCGCGTCCTCGTCCTTCGGTTTCAGTGGTGGCTGGTGAGTACGTGCTTGAGCCGGGTGAACTCGGTGGCACCCATCAGGCCGTTCTCGATACCGAATCCGGACTCGCCGAATCCGTTGACCGCGCAGTCGGGTCCGAACAGGAGGTGTTCGTTGACCCAGACCATGCCGGCCCGCAGGTCGCGGGCGAAGCGCGCGGTGCGCCCGGTGTCGGACGACCAGACCGAGGCCGACAGTCCGTAGGGGGTGCCGTTCGCCATGGCCAGCGCCTGCTCCTCGCCCCGGAACGGCTGGACGGTGACGACCGGCGCGAAGACCTCGGTCTGGACGAGTTCGTCGTCCTGCCGCAGCCCGGTGATGAGGGTCGGCTCGAGGAAGAAGCCGTCGCTCTCCGGCCGCTTGCCGCCGGTGAGGACCTCGGCCGTACCGGAACGACGGTCGAGGAGCCCCAGGGCGCGGTCGAGTTGCTTCTGCGAGATCATCGGGCCCAGCGTCGTCGCCTCGTCGCGGGCGTCGCCCAGCCGTACGTTCTCCAGCTCGGCCTTCAGGCCGGCGACGAGTTCGTCATGGGCGGACTCCTCGACGAGGATGCGGCTGGAGGCCATGCACTCCTGGCCGGTGTTGAACAGGGCCGAGGCGGCGAGCAGCCGGGCGGCGCGCGGGATGTCGGCGTCGGCGAAGACGACGGCCGGCGCGTTCCCGCCCAGTTCCATCACCGACTTGCGCAGCCCCTGGGCGGCTGCGACGGCGACGGCTCGCCCGCCGGCCACGGAACCGGTGAAGCTGACGACGCCCACCCGGGGGTCGGCGGTGAGGGCTGCTCCGGCGCCGGGTCCGTCGCCCATGACCACGTTGAGCACGCCGGGCGGCAGGATCTCGTTCGCGATCTCGACGAACCGGACCGTGCTCAGCGGAGTGAGCTCGGACGGCTTGATGACCATGGTGTTCCCCACGGCCAGCGCCGGGACGATCTTCGCGATCGCCTGGAGCAGCGGGTAGTTCCACGGGGTGATGGCACCGACGACACCGATGGGTTCCCGCCGGAAGGAAGACGTGACTCCGTCGAGGTACTCCCCCGACGCGTTGGCGGTGAGGCTGCGGCCCGCGGCGGCCGAGAGGCGGATGCCGTCGACGCAGTCGGGGAACTCCTCGTCGCGGAAGGCGGAGACGGGCTTGCCGGCGTTCGCGACCTCCAGGTCGACGACGTCCGCCGCGTTGTCCTCCAGCGCGTCCGCGAGCCGGGTCAGCACCTTGTGCCGGCCGGCCGGGGTCAGCCGCGACCAGCCGGGGAAGGCGGCGTCGGCGGCGGCGACCGCGTCGGCGACGTCGGCCGGTGAGGAGTCCGCCACCTCCACGATGGTCTCCCCCGTCGAGGGGTTGAGCACCGCCCGATCGCCGGAGGCCCTCGCAGGCGTCGGTCTGCCGTTGACGATGTTCTGGAACCGGGTCGGCATGAGGTGGGTCCTTTGCGGGTTCGCGGTGCTCACAAGGCGGTCAGCGGACGGTGAAGACGTTTTCGAGCCCGGAGGTCGAGACGGTGATGCCGAGCCCGGGTCCGGTGGGCGCGGAGCCGCGGCCGTTCTGCGAGCGCGGGTGGTAGCCGGCGACGTGGCCGTCGGTCCAGTCGTTCATGAACGAGGCGTTCTGGAAGTTCTCGGGACGGGTGCTGGCCGCCAGGTGGCTGACCGCGGCGCTGACCACGTCACCGCCCCACGTGTCTTCCATCGAGATCATCATGTCGAGGTCCTGCATCAGGTCCCGCATCCGGGCGGCCTGGGTCAGGCCGCCGACCCGGCTGATCTTGATGTTGACCGAGACGGCACCGGCGTCGTACTTGGCACGGAAGACGTCCTTGAGGGTCAGGATGGACTCGTCGAGCACCAGCGGAAGCGACGAGTGGCGCATCACGAAGACGCAGTCGTCGGTGTCCCGGCAGGGCTGTTCGACGAAGATCGGCAGGTCGGCCATCTCCCGCAGCGCGATCTGGGCCGCCCGCAGGTTCCAGCCGCCGTTGGAGTCGGCGACCACCAGTGTGTCGGAGGCAGCCGCGTCGACGACGGCCTTCGTGCGGACGGCGTCGTCGAAGGGGTCGTTGCCCACCTTCAGCTGGAACCGCTTGATGCCCGCCGCCTCGCGCCGGACCACGAAGTCGGCCATCGCTTCCGGGGCCGCCAGCGGGACGGCTTCGTAGAGGGGGAAGTCGTCCTGGAGGACTCCGCCGAGCAGGGCCGAGATGGGCAGTCCCGCGGACTGGCCGAGCAGGTCCCAGCAGGCGACGTCGATGGCGGCCTTGGCGTAGTCGCCGCCCAGCAGGACGTCGTCGAGGACGCGGCGGATCCCGTTGACGTTGGTCGGGTCCTGACCGATCAGGGCGGGCGCCAGGGTGTTCAGGGCGGCCCGCACCTCGGCCCAGTGCGTCGGCAGGTAGCGGTTGCCGAGCGGAGTGATCTCACCCCAGCCCTCGGCCCCCGCGTCGGTGCGCAGCCGCACCAGCGTGCCGATCTCGGAGGTGGCGGCGCGGTTCCCCGACATGACGTACTCGCCGTGCGCGTAGCGCAGGTCGTAACCGAAACAGTCGACTGCGTCGATCTTCATGGTCAAGTTTCCCTTCGTCTGCCGTCCGCTGGAGAAGCTGGAGAAGGCGGTCGCGCATGCGGGTTCACAGGCTGATGAGCGTCCGACCCGCCTCGTGGGGATGTCCTGGCAGCACGAGCCATCCTGGCGGCATGGTATTAGGTAGTGGGTAGCATACTACGTACTACTAGAGCTGGAAACCCTCTGGTGATGCGATTGCGATGGGGCAGGCCGGACGGAGCGCAGGAGTCAGCGCCGCCCGAAGGACGGCCGCTCCCGGCGGCTGATGGGTCCTCAGCCGGCCCAGTCGCCGCGGACGTGCTCGAGGTGACGGGACATGAGCGCCTCGGTGGCGGCCTGGTCGCCGGAGACCATGGCCGCGAGGATCTCGGCGTGCTCCAGCGCGGAGGCCGTGAGCGTACCGCTCTCGATCAGCGACTGCAGACCGAACAACCGGGTCTGGTCACGCAGGTTCTCCACGGCCTGGGTCAGCCGCGGGTTCCCGAGCATGCCGATCAGCCCCAGGTGGAACACCCGGTCCTGCTCCAGGTACTCGACCACGTCACCGGTTTCGGCAGCGCTCACGATCAGGTCCGCGACCGCCTGGTACTCCGCTCGCGCCGCGGCCACTTCGGCCCTGCCCGCGAGCCGGACCATGGCCGGCACCTCGAGCATGACCCGCAGCTCCAGAATGTCCTGGCGGTCCTTTTCGCTGAGTGAGACGACGAGGAAACCGCGGTTGCGCACGGGCTCCATCAGCCCCTGGTTCACCAGGGTCAGCATGGCCTCGCGCACCGGGCTGCCCGAGACGCCGAGTTCCGCGGCCAGCGCCTGGGCCGAGTAGATCTCTCCGGGCTTCAGATCACCGGAGACCAGGCGCTGTCGCAGGATCACGAGTGCCTGGTCACGCAGACTCGAACGTGTGAGCCGACCCACCGCCTGCGGCACCGTGCCCCCTCGGGTTCGAGTTACTGGTGGATTACATACTACCGGACCCGACCGGGACGCCCGCTCCGTACCCTCGCGGCGGGCAGCGCCTGGAGATCTAGGACGTCTGGCGGGGGCCTGGGGCAACGGTCACGGTCTGCGTCCCGGTGTAGAAGTCGAGTGCGGCCTTACCCTGCTCACGGGGTCCCGCGCTGGAATCCTTGTCCCCGCCGAAGGGCATGTAGAAGTCCACGCCGGTGGTGGCGGCGTTCACCCTCACCATGCCCGCCTCAAGCTGGTTCGCCACGCGCAGGAGCGCCTCGATGTCCCGGCCGTGCACCGACGCCACGAGGCCGTAGTCGACGTCGTTCGCGGCGGCGACCGCCTCCTCGACGGAATCGACGGTGACGACGGCGGCCAGCGGGCCGAAGACCTCGTCGTGCAGCAGCCGGTGGGCTGCGGGCAGGCCGAACACCAGGGTCGGTGGGACGTACCAGCCGGCGTCGGGGAGCGGGCGCGCCGTCTGCAGCACTTCGGCTCCGTCGGAGGCCGCCTCGGCGACCGCCGCGGTGAACGTCTTCGCTGCCTGTTCGTCGATCAGGGGGCCGACCGCGGTGTCCGGCTTCACGGGATCACCGGGCTCCATGCCCGCCAGAGCGGTGCGCAGTGCAGGGAGAACAGGGTTGTCGTGACCGACGACGACGATGCGCCGGGTCGCGGTGCACTTCTGCCCGGCGTAGCCGGCCACCGCGGGCAGCAGGGTGCGCGCCGTGTGCTCGGGGTCGGCGTCCGGGAGGACGACGGCCGGGTTCTGGCCGCCCATCTCCGCCTGTACGGGAATGCCGCGCGCCGTCGCACGCTGGGCGACGCTTCGCCCCACCCGGGTCGAGCCGGTGAAGGAGACCACGTCGGCGGCGTCGATCAGCGCCTCGACCGTCTCTCGTTCTCCGGCCACGACCTGGAAGAGGTCGCCGGGCAGCGCCGCCCGGGCGAGACGCGCCAGTTCGTCGGCGACGCCGAGGGCGTCGAGGGACGGCTTCAGGACGACTCCGTTGCCCGCGGCCAGCGCGGGCGCGGCCTTCCACAGGGGAATGGCCAGCGGGAAGTTCCACGGGGTGATCAGCGCCGCGGCACCGTGCGGCCTGCGCCGGGTGTAGGCCAGGGTGTCTCCGGCGGACGGGAAGGTCGAGCCGGTGGGGTCGAAGACCTGCTGGGCGTAGTAGCGGACGATGGCGACGGCGCGCGCCACCTCACCGGTCGCCTCGGCCAGGGGTTTGCCGACCTCGCGCACGATGAGGTCGGTGAACGCGGAGGCGTTCTCCTCGATCAGGTTCGCGAAGGTGTGCAGCGCGGCCGCGCGGTGCGCGGGTGCGTCGACGGCCCAGGCGCGGGCCGCCGTACGGGCCGACGACACGGCCGCGGCGGCGTCGTCGGGGGTCTGGGCCCGCTGGGTGAAGACGACCTCGTGGGGCCGCTGGGGGCTGCGGCTGGTCAGCGTGCCGGCCGAGGCATCAGTCACAGAGCCGGTCATCGCAACGTCACCCAGATCGTCTTCAGCTCGGTGTACTGGTCGAAGGCTTCGAGGCCCTTGTCCCGCCCGCCGAAGCCCGAGGTGCGGTAGCCGCCGAACGGGGTCGTGATGTCGCCCTCGCTGTAGCCGTTGACGGCGACGGTCCCCGCGCGGACCCCGCGGGCCATCCGCAGCGCCTGGTCGATGTCCTTGGACCAGACGGTCGCGGCCAGGCCGTAGTCGGTGTCGTTGGCCAGGGCAACGGCCTCCTCCTCGGAGTCGAAGCCGAGCACGGACACGACCGGGCCGAAGATCTCCTCGCGGGCCACCGCCATCGAGGGCGCGACGTCGTCGATCACGGTCGCCCCGACGAAATTGCCTCC
Source organism: Streptomyces sp. NPDC048277 (assembly GCF_040652235.1). Taxonomy (NCBI): domain Bacteria; kingdom Bacillati; phylum Actinomycetota; class Actinomycetes; order Kitasatosporales; family Streptomycetaceae; genus Streptomyces; species Streptomyces sp. NPDC048277. The sequence goes on along the minus strand of NZ_JBEZLQ010000025.1, from coordinate 137,480 downwards.
GGTCTCCTCGAACAGCCGGGTGCCGCCGGAGCGGACCGTCGCGCCGTCCTTCTGCGCCTGCTCGACGTAGCGCATCACCCGGTCGAGCGCCGAGGGCTCGATCAGCGGGCCCATTTCGGTGTAGCGGTCGGAGGGGTCGCCCACCTTGCGCTCGGCCGCCAGCGCGGTGAGCAGGTCGACGAACTCCGCCTTGACCGAGTTGTCCACCAGGATCCGCGACCCCGCCGTGCAGTTCTGGCCGGCGTTCCAGAACGCCGCGTCCGCCAGGTCCTCGGCGATGAGCTCCAGCCGGTGGGCGTTGTTCGCCATCACGATCTGCGGGCTCTTGCCACCGCACTCCAGCACGACCTGCTTGAGGTTGCTGTCGGCCGCGTAGCGCAGGAACGCCCGTCCGACCTGGGTCGACCCCGTGAAGGTGACCACGTCGATGTCGTTGTGGAGGCCGATGGCCTTGCCCGCCACATGCCCGAGCCCCGGTACGACGTTGAAGACACCATCGGGCAGCCCGGCCTCGGCGGCGAGTTCGGCGATCCTGATCGTACTCAGCGGGGCGAGTTCGGCCGGCTTGACGACGATCGAGTTGCCCGCGGCCAGCGCGGGCCCGATCTTCCACGACAGGGTGGCGGCCGGGAAGTTCCACGGCAGGACCGCGCCCACGACGCCCACCGGCTCGCGGGAGATCAGGCCGAGAGCGTCGGAACCGGTGGGGGAGATCCTGCCGAAGACCTTGTCGACCGCCTCCGCGTACCAGCGGATGGTCGCGATCACGTCCGGCAGGTCCAGGTTCTCGCAGTCGGAGATCGGCTTGCCCGCGTCGATGGAGTCCAGGAGCGCGATCTGCTGAAGGTTGGCCTCCAGCAGATCCGCGAACCGGAGCAGGACGGCCTTGCGCTCCGCCGGAGCCCGGCGGCTCCAGCGCCCGTCCTCGAAGGCGGCACGGGCGGCGCCCACCGCACGGTCGATGTCGGCCGGTCCGCACGCACTGGTCGTGGTCAGGACCTGGCCGGTGGCCGGCGAGACGCAGTCGATCGTCTCCCCGGACAGGGCGTCGGTGAACGCCCCGTTGATGAAAGCCTGGCCCTTCGTCGCGGCCGGCAGAGTCGAGGTCACGAGAGTTCCTTCGCAGTAGATGATCAAACACTGCATGGGTAGTCGGTTACCCACCACCCCAGTAGATGGCGACGATCCGCCCCTGTCAAGCGCCCCTGCGGCGACCGCACGGGACCCGTTGCACCCCACAGTTCGAGGTAGTACATTACCGATTACAGATTAACGAAGGAGACCTCATGCGCCCATGGCACGGCATCGTGGTTGCCACGACGCTCCCGCTCAACGACGACCTCTCGATCGACTACGACCGCTTCCAGGAGCACGTCCGTTTCCTCAGCGAGAACGGCTGCCACGGCGTCTGCCCCAACGGTTCGCTCGGTGAGTACCAGGTACTCACCGCGGAAGAGCGCGCCAAGCTGGTCGAGCTCGCCGTCGAGGCGGCTCCCGAGGGCTTCAGCGTCATCCCCGGAGTCGGCGCCTACGGCTCGGCGGAGTCGCGGCGCTGGACCGAGCAGGCCGCGGCAGCGGGCGCCGACGCGGTGCTCGCGCTGCCCCCCAACTCGTACCGCGCCAACGACGAGGAGGTCGTGGCCCACTACACGGACATAGCCGAGGCGGGCCTGCCGATCGTCGCGTACAACAACCCCTTCGACACCCACACCGACCTCACCCCCGAGCTGCTCGCCCGGATCGCGGAAATCGAAGAGGTCGTCGCGGTCAAGGAGTTCTCCGGGGACATCCGCCGTATCACCGCCATCCGGCGCCTCGCGCCCCGGCTCGACGTGCTGGCGGGCGCCGACGACGTCGTGCTCGAAGCGGTGTCCATGGGCGCCGTCGGCTGGATCGGCGGCTTCTCCAACTCGCTGCCGCAGCTCTGCGCCAAGATCTACGAGCTGGCCCGGACCGGTGACGTCGGCAAGGCGCTCGCGCTGTACGAGCGGCTGCAGCCCGCGTTCATGTGGGACACCAAGCACACCTTCGTGCAGGCGATCAAGCTGTCCCAGGAGGTCGCCGGGCGCTTCGGCGGTCCGTGCCGGCCCCCGCGGCTCCCCCTGGACGAGGAGACCCGCGCCCAGGTCGTCAAGGATGTCGAACTGGCCCTGACCGCGGCCGTCTGACGGCATCCGATGTCCATGCACCCCGTACGCGGTGCATGGACACCGCCCTCCGGAACCCGCGCGGGAACGCCGGACCAACGAGCACCAGAGAGGTACGACGACATGGTCGAGGGCGTGTACACGGCACTGCTGACACCCTTCAGCCCGGACGGCACCAAGATCGACAGGGCTCGGCTCGCACAGCTGATCGAGATCCAGGTCGAGGCCGACATCCACGGACTGGTGGCCTGCGGCAGCACCGGTGAGTTCGCCACCATGTCCACGGCCGAACGCAAGGAGGTCGTGGAACTCACCTGCGAGGTGGTGGACGGACGGATCCCGGTCATCGCGCAGACCGGTTCACCGTCGACGGCCGAGGCCCTGGAGCTGTCCGGCCACGCGGCCGAACACGGGGCTGCGGCCCTGCTCCTCGCGGTGCCCTACTACGGGCCGGTCGACGAGGACGACATCATCGCCTACTACGGTGACGTCGCGGAGGCCGTCGACCTTCCGCTGATGGCCTACAACTTCCCCGCCGCCTCGGGCGTGCCGCTCGGCGTCGACTTCCTTGCCAGGCTGGCCGGGCGGGTCCCCGCCGTCCGGTTCGTCAAGGACTCCTCGGGCGACGAGCGGCAGTTGCTGGACCTGGCGGCGGGCGCCGTCGCGGGCCTGAGTGTCTGGTGCGGGGAGGAGGCGCTGTTCCGGTCCGCGCTGGACGCCGGAGTGAAGGGGTTCATCCTGGGCGCGGGGAATGTGGCACCGCGCCTGTTGGCGGACGCGTACAACGCCGCCCGCACCGCGGACACCGACGCGCTCGACACCGCCACCCGCTCCCTGGAACCGCTGTTCGGCGCACTGGCGGACAGCGCCTACACCGGGACGGTCAAGGCCGCGGTGACGTTGCTGTCCGGGCCCGTGGGACCGGTACGCCGACCGATGAAGGCGGCCGGCGGGGCCGTACTGGAGCGGCTGTCCCCGGTCGTCGCCTCCCTGCGCGACCGCTGAGCACGGGCAGGAGAACGGCCCATGAGGGAGTTCGTCGAGTTCCTGGGCGCTCAGGCGCCCTACGACCGGCTCGAACCCGACGACCTGGAGCGGCTGGCGCACGAGGTCGAGGTCGAGTACTTCACCACCGGTGAGGTCATCGTCGCCAGCGGATCGCAGGGCCTGGACCACATCTACGTCGTGCGCACCGGATCCGTCGAAGTCACCAGCCAGGGGCGGGTGGTCGACGTCCTGGGGCAGGGCGACACGTTCGGTCACGTCTCCGTTCTGTCCGGCCTCCCGCCGGCACTGACCGTGCGCGCCGCCGAGGAGACCCTCTGCTACCGGCTCCCGGACCCGCGCACGGTGGTACGGCAACCGGAGCGGCTGACGTACGCGCACTACGGGACCCTGATCGCCCGGGACCGGCTCATCGCGGCGGGCGGCGCCTCCGACCGGCTGGAACGCCCGGTCGGCCAGTTCCTCCGGCCGGTCGTGTGGTGCCGGCCGGAGGACACCGTGCGCGAGACCGCCGTGCGCGTCACCGCGGCCGGTCAGTCCTGCGCGCTGATGCGGCTCAGGGACAGCTTCGGCATCGTCACCGACGACGACTTCCGCCGCCGGGTGGCCACCGGCGAGGTGCCGCTGGACGCGCCGGTCTCCGCCATCGCCAGCTCCCCGGCGCTGACCGTGACGGACGATGTCAGCGTCAGCACCGCGTATCTGCGGATGATCGAGGTCGGCGTCCACCACGTGGTGGTCACCGGCGCCGACGGCGGCGTGCGGGGCGTTGCCCGGGTCATCGACATGGCCTCGGCCGAGGTACGGCACCCGCTGGTGGTCCGCAGCGCGATCGCGTCGGCCCGCTCGCTCGACGAGCTGGCCGAGGCGTGCAAACTGCTGCGCCCCACCGTCGTGGAGCTGCACGACGCGGACGTCTCGGCCACTCATCTCGGCGCGGTGCTGACCGCGATCGTCGACGCGGTGCTGCTCAAGGCGGTGGCGCTGCACGCGCAGGACCGCACGCTCGCCGACCTGGTCGCCTCGTGGATGGTGCTGGGCTCCTTCGCGCGGCGGGAGCCGTTGCCCGACTCGGACATCGACACCGCCCTGTCGTGGCGGCCCAGGCCGTCGGCCGCCGAGCCCCCCGGCCAGGACGCCGTCCGGTCCGCCGCCGACGATGTCCTGGGCGACCTCGTCAGATGCGGTCTCCGCCTGTGCCCGAACGACGCCAACGCCTCGCATCCGCTGTTCAACAGGACCGCCGCGTCCTGGCGCAGGACGGTGTCCGGGTGGATCCGTGATCCCGCGGATCCGGTCCATCTGCTGCTCGTCTCGGCCATGCTGGACAGCCGCGCCATGACGCAGCGCGCGCTGGGGCAGGCCGTCCCGGCCCAGCTGCTGACCGGGCCGGGCCGACAGGACCTGCTCAAGGCGATGCTGCGGTTCGCCCTCACCGAGCGCCCCCCGGCAGGATTCGTCCGCGGTTTCGTGGTGGAGCACTTCGGTGAACGCCGCGGCCACCTCGACCTCAAGCGCGCCGGGCTGCGTCCGGTCACCTCGCTGGCCCGGGCGCTGGCTCTGCAAGCGGGGGACACCAGCGGCTCGACCCCCGACCGGCTCGGCCGCGCGGCCGACGCGGGACTGCTGACCACCGGCGAGGCGGACATGCTGAAGGGCGCGTTCACCCTCTGCTACTCACTCCTGGTCGAGGAGGAGGTGACCGCCCTCCGCGCGGGCCGGGCCCCGGAGACGTTCATCGCGTCGGCGCAGCTGGACCCCTTGCAGCGCCGCCACCTTCGCAACGCCTTCCGCGCGATCACCCAGGTACAGGACCGCATCAGCGCCGGACTCCCAGGCCTGGCGTGAGACTGCCCCTGCTCGGACCCACGGGCCCCGCGGCCCGCCGGTACGCGGCGTCACCACCGGACACCGGCATCGCGTGGCGAGCCGCCGACTACTGCGTCCTGGACGTGGAGACCACCGGGCTCGACCCGCGCCGCGACCAGATCATCGCCTGCGGGGCGGTGCCCGTCTCGCAGGGCCGCATCCGGGCAGCCGACGCCTTCTACCAGCTGATCAGACCCGACTGCGCCATCGCGGAGTCCGCCACTCGCGTCCACGCCCTGCGCCAGGCCGACCTGGACGGCGCTCCCCGTATGGAGGAGTGCCTGGAGGAACTGCTGACGGTCATGACCGGACGGATCCTCGTCGCCCATTCGGCCTGGGTCGAGCGGGCGTTCCTGGGCCGGGCCCTGAGACCGGCCCGGGTAACCCTGCACGAGCCCGTCCTCGACACCGCCGCCCTTGCGTACCGCTGCCTGGATCTCCCACGGCGCCCGGGCTGGGCGATCAGCCTGGAGTACACGGCATCCGCACTCGGAATGCCCGTGCACACGCCGCATCACGCCCTGGGAGACGCCATGACCACGGCCGAGGTCTTTCTCGCGCTGGCCGGCCGGCTCTCTGCAGGCACTGCCCGCACGGTGTCGGACCTGGTGGATCTCCAGACCCGCTGACACGTCGAAGGGCATGCCCGCTCAAGTGACGACGGGGGGGTTGGCGACCCACACCCCAACGACTATGGTTACCGACTATCGGTAATGTTCTACCTTCCCTGCCCTCCCAGCCCGTACGAAGGATCAATCCCCTGAAGGATCAATCCCGGAGGAGTGCGGACACGTTCGCCGACGTTCCCGTGCCGGGCTCGCGCCTGCGAGGGCCCGGCACGAGCGGACGCGTGGACGTCCCGCCCGGTCTCTCCCCGGACCGCCAGTCCCCGGGTCGTCCCCATCCCGAACGACGGATCGGTTGCTGACAATGACGGAAGACCGGCCCACGCGGCCGTTCAAGCGGGCTCTGATCGCGAGTGTCAGCGGTCAGGCCCTGGAGTGGTACGACTTCTCCCTCTACGGGCTCGCCGCCGCACTGGTGTTCCCCCATGTGTTCTTCCCCGGAGCCTCCGACTTCGCGGGGCTGCTGGCGTCCTTCGCCACCTTCGCGGTCGGGTTCATGGCCAGGCCTGTGGGCGGTCTCGTCTTCGGCAGGCTCGGCGACCGCATCGGCCGGTCCCCGACGCTCGTGATCACGATCCTCGTGATGGGCCTCGCCACCGTCGCGATCGGCCTGCTCCCCACCTACCACCAGGTCGGCATCGTGGCCCCGCTCCTGCTCATCCTCCTGCGGGTCGTCCAGGGCATCGGCGTCGGCGGCGAGTGGAGCGGCTCGGCCGTGCTCGTCGTGGAATACGCCCCCGAACGTCGACGCGGGTTCTTCACCAGCCTCATCAACTCCGGCGAGTACATCGGGACGCTGCCCGCCGCGGGCCTGTTCGCCCTCATGTCGGCCACCATGTCCGACGAGACCTTCAGGTCCTGGGGCTGGCGGATCCCGTTCCTGATCAGCATGGTCGCGGTCGTCGCAAGCCTGATCATCCGGAGGTCGGTCGAGGAGACGCCCGAGTTCCGGGCCGCCCAGAGCGAAGGGATCGAACCGCCCTCGCTGCGGGAGTCACTGCGGACGCAGCGCAAGAGCATCGCGACCGTCGTCGGCCTGCGCATCTTCGAGAACGCGTCCGCGTATCTCATCACCGCGTTCGCCGTCACCTACGCGCAGTCGGCCGGCCACGCCTCAGAGACGGTCACCACCCTCGGCGTCGTCTTCGCGTCGGCCGTGACGATCCCGATGATCCCGCTGTGGGGGCACCTGTCCGACAGGATCGGCAGGAAGCGGGTCTTCGCCGGCGGCGCCTGCTTCCTGCTGGCCTTCTACATACCCCTGTTCCTGCTCATCGGCTCCGGCCGGACCGCGCTGATCTGGCTGGCGTTCGCGCTCTCCTACGCGTTCGGCATGGCCCCCATGCTGTCGGTGGAACCCTCCTGGTTCGCCGAGCTCTTCCCGACCGAGTTCCGGTACAGCGGAACCGCCATCAGCGCCAACCTCGGCGCGGTCTTCGCCGGCGGCATCGCGCCCTTCATCGCCACAGCGCTCTACGGCGCGAACGGCGACTCGATGACACTGGTCTACGTCTACATCGGATTCCTCGGCCTGGTGACGCTCACCGCCGTCGCGCTGGCGCGCGAGACACGGGGCCTGCGCCTGACCTCCGACGCCGGGCCACCCGAGGCGAAGACGGCCGCCGCCGAACCGGAGTTGCACTGAGCCGACAGGGCGCCGGCCGCTGCGGTGAGAGCGGGGTGACCGGGTCGTTCTGCCGGGTCGTTCTGCCGGGCCGTTCTGCCGGGCCGTTCTGCCAGGCCGTTCTGCCAGGCCGTTCTGCCAGGCCGCCGTACACCGGGCGAAGATGCCCGGGACGTGCAGTGCGGACAGACGTGCAGTGCGGACAGACGGACAGAGGGACAGGCGGACAGGCGGACAGGCGGACAGTGACGGTCGTGCCGTGTTTCGAGCGACAAGACTGAGCCACTGTCCTGATGTCCCAACTGGTCGGCACGGCGGGTCGGTTGTGCGGGCAGCCACGAGCGCTGCCGGTGGAAGGGGGGTCCTGCCGACGACGGAGAGGAGGAGACATGGACCACCAGTCCATCGGGGTACCCCCGGCTCCCGCCAGGGTGTTTGACGCAGGGCGTAGTGGGGGGCGCCGTGCCCCGGGTGGAGGTGAAGATCCGGTTCAACCAGTTGGAGAAGGCGCCCTCGTGGGTGGTGACCAGGTTGTACGCCGGTGACGTAGCGGTGTGCTGCCAGATGCCGCCGATCCGCGAGACGAAGGACCCGGTGGGGGCGTCCGGTCCGAGCCGGCCCAGGAAGGTGCCGTCCGCACCGATGGTCGTGCCGCTGAGGTAGTCGTAGGCCGGCTTGGCACCGCGGGCGCGGCGTCACGCATCGGGGCCTTGCGGTCCGGGGCGGTGCCCCGCACGGGCTTGGGGCGGCGCGCGGGCCGCCCGGCGCCCCGACCGGGTCGCCCTTGACCCACCTGGAGAACGCCCTCGACCAACAACAACTCTGGCCCGGCCCCGCAGCGATCCACGCCTCCACGGCAACCAGACACCAGGAGATCCAACCCAACCACTCACTACCCACGACCGGCCGACGGCCACCCCTCGGGCACCTGCGACCACACAAGCTCCGCACCAGCGACGGAACGGACATAAGAGGCCCCCGCTCATCCCGAAAACAAGCGACCCACCCCTCAGCGTGATTCGGAGAACGGCAGGTCACGCACCGCGTAGCAGCGCTGCCCCCGTGCTCCATCCCATCGCTCCGCCCCGATCCGCTACGCTGTTCCCGTCAGCGGTCAGGTCGCGCCCGATGCCCGCCCGGGAATCCGAAGCGAGCACCAGCGCACCCCCACTGACCAGCGGGCTTGTACACCGAGGCCGAAGATCCACGCACTGGGTTTTCTCCAAGGTTTTCCACAAGCCCACGCCTTCGTAGCTCAGGGGATAGAGCACCGCTCTCCTAAAGCGGGTGTCGCAGGTTCGAATCCTGCCGGGGGCACCAGGCAAAAGGCCCCGGACCGATCTTGGTCCGGGGCCTTTGACATCCAGTTTTGACATCAACGGGGGCGGTCAGCCGCGACCGGGACGCCGCTTTCGCAGTAGCCGGTCCATGTGGCTCATGGCCTCGCGCTGGGTGTCCTGGACGACGTGCGTGTACACGTCCATGGTGATGCTGATCTGAGAGTGGCCGAGGATCTCCATCACAACGCGGGGCGCGACCCCAGCCGCCGTGAGGAGGGTGGCGGTGCCGTGGCGGGCGTCGTGCAGCCGGATGACGCGGAGGCCGGCGGACTCGGCGACGCGGGTGAAGGAGCGGTAGAGGTTGCGCGGCTCGACGGGGCGGCCGGTGCGGGTGGCGAAGACGTAATCGGACTCCTGCCACCTCTCCCCTGCCTTTGCGCGTGCGTGTGACTGCCGCATGCGGTGCCAGCGCAGGGGCGCGATGCAGAGGGCGGGCAGCGGGACGGCTCGGCGACGGCGGCTCTTGGGATCGTCGTCGTACAGGACTCCACGGCGGCGCTGGACCTGGTGGCGGACGTAGAGCACGCGGTTGTCGAGGTCGAGGTCAGACCAGCGGAGGCCGACGATCTCTCCCCGGCGCAAGCCCATGGCGATGGCGAGGACGAATGCAGCGTAGAGCGGGTCCTTGCGGGAAGCCGCGAGGAAGTCGAGCGTCTCGTCCAGGGTCCAGGGGTGCAGCTCGGGTGTGTCCGTGCGGGGCGGCTCGACGAGCTTGGCGACGTTTCGTGTGATGAGCTCCTCGCGGCAGGCGGAGGACAGCGCCGAGCGCAGAACTCGGTGCGATTCCTTGGCAGTTGCGGCGGTCGTCTCCTTCTCCAGGCGGACGAGGAAGCGGCGGACGTCGGCAACGCCGAGGGATTCGAGGCGCTTGGTACCGAGGCGGGGCACCAGGTAGAGGCGGACGTGTGCCTCGTACTTGTCGAACGTGCTGAGCTTCCGTCGGGGCTTGATGACGTTGTCCAGCCAGTACGGCAGCCACTCGGAGAGCTTGGCGGACTTGGTGGGTACGGGGATGCCCTGATCCACCTTGTCGAGCAGCGCCCGGCGCTTGGCGTCGCATTCCGCCCAGTCCTTGCCGTAGGCGAACTTCCGAGCAGTGGTGCCGTCCGGCTGAAGCACATAGACCGCGCACTGGAAGCGGCCGTCCTTGCGCTTGGTGATGGTGCCGGCGCCGTCGGGTTGCGCTTGCGCTGAGTGGCCATCAGGCAGCCTCCTCCAACTGACCGCGGACGAAGTCCCGGACGGCGTCAGCGGGGATGCGACGAGCGCCGTCGATCTTGATGGAGACGAGGCGGTGCGACCGGATGAGGTCATAGACCTTGGAGCGCCCGAGCTTGAGCCGGGCCATGACCTCCGGCACGGTCAGGAGTTCGGCGGTGGCGGTGGTCATGCTGCGGCTCCCTCCTCGGTGAGCTTGTCGCGCAGGGCGTCGCGCGCGGTCTCGCGGTTGGTCTGGAGATCGCGGGCGATGGTGGCGGCGAGGGCGGCTTCGCCCGGGGTGTGGCCGTGGCCGGCGTATTGCCAGTCGGTCAGGACGAGAACGGTGTCCGGCTCGCGGTCGTCGAGGCCGAGGGCGGAGGCCTCTTGGGCGGCGCGGTAGTCGGCGCGTTCCTGGCGGAGGGCGCCGAGAGTGGTGGAGTAGGTGCGCGACTTGGACGAGAAGTGGCCGCGGAAGCCGAGCATGTGCGCCCAGGCCCAGAGACGTCGGTCCGGGTAGAGGGCGTCCAGGTCACGGCAGGCGGTGATGAGTCGGCGGGCGTGGTCGGGGACGTGGTGGCGGTCGAGTTCGGTGAGTTCGCCGATACGGCGGTCGAGGGTGCCGGTGTTCTCGGCGGCTTTGGTGGCGTACTTGGCCACGTAGGAGGCGACGGCCTGTTCGGTGATGTCGGAGCCGTCACCGAAGGCCTTGACCGGACGGACGTCGAGTTGCCGGCCCCATCGGAAGGTGCGGGCGGGTTGGTCGGCGGCGGCCGGGACGGAGACGGACGTGTACGAGTGCGCGGCGGCGGCGCGGGTCGCGTCGGTGAGGAGATCGACCGTGGCCCAGGCGGGCGGCGGCGTGCCGGGTCCGTCGGGGCCATCGAGTCGGATGACGGCGTGGAAGTGGAGGGCGCCGCGCTTCTGGAATTCGGCGACCTTGCCGTACGAGACGCGGAGGTGGTCGGCGAGTTCACGGCGGGGCAGGCCGGCGCGGGCGGCGAGTTCGCGACGGAGGCGGGTGGTGAAGCGCTGCCAGAGCTGACCGGCGTGGTTGTTGAAGAGGACGGCGCCCGCGTAGTCGTAGGACTTCGGGTCGAGAGCAGTGCCCAGCTCGGAGGCGTCGGGGGTGTGCAGCGTGCCGCAGCGGCAGGTGCCGCCGTGGTCGGGGCGGTTGTGGACCGGGCCGAAGGAGGGGGCGGTGAGGGTGGTGAAGACGCGCGGGTGGTCGCGGACGGCGGCGGGGATATCGCGGCGGTCGTCTCCGGCGAGGCCAGCGCGGATCAGGTGATAGGTGTCGCCCGCGTAGGTCCAGGCGCAGGAAGGGCAGCGGGAGGCGCGACGGTTGCCGCAGGCGAGGCGGAGGCGTCCGCCCGGTTCGGTGGCGGTGGAGTAGTGGTGCAGGGTCTCGCCGGTGGTCTTGTCCTTGTGGAGGGTCCAGCCGGTGAGGTGGATCGGGTCGGAGCAGCCGCCGGTACGGCGGATCTGGTCTTCCCAGCGGGTGTAGTCGGTGGCCGAGGCGACCCGGAGGACGTCCCGGAGGGTGGTCGGGTCGAGTTGCGGCGGGTTGGGCGGGTGCGTCTTCTGTGTCGCGGGTGAGGCCCGGTGGGCCATGCTGGGGGTTCCTTCCGGTTGCGAGATCGATCGGTGGGGACGGCTCCCGGGCGGCGGATGCTTGGCGGTATCGAGGCCGCCCGGGGGCCGGTCAGCGGCGCTTGGCCTCGGAGGCGAGCAGGGAGCGCAGGACGACCGCGCAGACGGCGACAGAAGCGCCGGTGATGGCGACCGCCAGGAGCAGGGAGACAAGGACGGCACCGACGACCAGGACGACGGCCGTGCCGCCGCCGACCAGGGCGAAGGCAGTGCCGGGGGTGAGTTGGACGACCGGGCGGGACGGCGGTGCGGGAACGGCGACGGGTGCCGGCGGGACCGGGGTGGCCTGGGTGCCGGGGGTGATGGTGGTCGGGTGGATGACGGCGGTCGGGGTGGTCAGGCCGGTGGGCTGGGGCATGGTCGGGAGCTTGGGCCGGAGCATGGGCGGTTCTCCTTTCGCGGCGGGTTACTTGACGGCGGTGTTGATGAGTGGGGCGAAGACGCTGTCGGCGAGGAGGTAGCCGCCGAGGAGGAGCACGCAGATCAGCCACCAGGGCGGGCGGATGAGCTTGACGCCGAGGTAGCCGACGGCCAACAAGGCGAACCAGAGCGGAACTTGCATGGACCGTGGCCTCCTAGGCGACGCGGCAGCGATGCGTACGGGCGGCGAGCTGGGCGGCGGTCTGGCTGGAGTAGTCGGAGGACCAGCCGCAGCGGTCGGCGGTGCAGACGGCGGCGTGTGTGGTACGGCCGTTGCGGTCACGGTGGGTGCCGATCTGCACGGGGCCGATCCGCATCAGGGAGTGGAAGTTGTCGCGGGCGGGCATGTCAGTCGTTCTCCTTTCGGGCGGCCGTCGGGTCGGGAAAGGTGGCGCGGATACCGGCGGCGGTGGCCGGGTCGGGGGTGCGCTTGGCGGCCTCCTCGGCGAGCAGGTGGGCGAGGTAGGGCCGACCGGCTACGGCCATCTCGCGGGCGCTGTCGAGGTAGTCGGCAGCGGTCAGGGCAGCGGGGTCGCGGGTCATCCGTTGTCCTCCTTCCGGTGTCTCTCGGGGATCAGGTGAGGTGGGCGACAATGGCGTCGGCGAGGTGGGGCGGGACGCCGAGGCGGGAGCGGAGAGTTTCGGAGTCGATCGGGGATCCGGTGCGGGCGCGGTACTCGTCGGCGACTTTGCGGGCGTGGTCGACGAGGGCGGCGGGGACCTGGGGCACCGGCGCCGCAGCGGTCGTAACTTCCGGCGCGGGGGCCACGTCGAGCGCGGTCACGGCTTCCGATGCGGACTGCTCGGCGCCAGGCGTGTCCGAGACGGGGGCCGGCGGAATCGGCTCCGACTCCCGCTCGGCAGGCGACGAGTGAGCGAGGAGCGTGCCGCCGAGGAAGGCGAGCGCGGGCCATCCGGCGATGCCGAGGCGGAGCAGGGCGGGCGGATCGGTCAGGTCGAGGAACCCGGCGGTGGCGACGTTGGCGCCGAGCGAGGCGAACAGAGCGACGACGAACCAGCACCACGCCAGCCGGGACGGCCCTTCGCTGCGTAGCCGCCGCCAAGCGGCGACCAAGAGCAGGTCGACGCTGACCGGGTAGGCCCAGGCCTTCCAGCCGTTCTGTCCGGAAGCGGCGGCCAGGTCGTGCAGGTGGGCGAAGGACAGGGCACCGGCGATCACGGCCTGAATCAGGACAGCGTCGACCCGGAGACCGTGACGGGCGCCCATCAGACGTCGCCCGGGGAGGCAGGGCGGCCGCCGTCGGGGTCGTGGTCCTGGTCGTCCGGGAACATGCCGGGCGGCTCGGGCAGCGAGACGGCGAGGGACGTGCTGACGGCGTCCACGAAGTCGAGGTCGGCGCCGGCCATGTCGGCGTAGAGGGCGAGTTGGCCGAGCAGGAGAACGGTCCGGGCGAAGTCCTCGCAGTCCGGGCACATGGCGGGTCTCCGTTCATTTGGGCATGGCGGGGTAGGGACGCGGCGCGAAGGCGGTCACGCCGACCGTGAGGAGCGGTGAGAGATCAGGCGGTGGCCGAGGACGCCTTGACCAGCGCCACGGACTCGGCGTCGGAGCCGAGGAGAACGGGCCGGAACGGGGCCAGCTCGGGCAGGTCCGGGGTCCGGTCGGCGTGCCGGTTGCAGATGTTCACGGCCTGGCGAAGCGAGGTGTGCGGGGCGCGGATGCGGTGCCACCCGCCGGAGGAGTCTCCCGCGATGGCAAGGCCCCGCATCTCGGCCGGGATCTGGATGGCGGCGAGGACGGCGTCCGGGGAGATGTCGCCGAAGGCCATGTTGGCGGACGATTCGTCGTTGACGCGGTGGGCGGTACGGCCGGTGAGCTGGGCACGGAGCATGGTGATGCCCTTGCCGAGTTCGGAGCCGAAGCGCTGCCCGCAGATTTCGAGGTAGATGCCGGCCGCGCGGCCGAGTTGGGCAAGACGAACCAAAGCGGTGACGATGCGATCCCGGCGCTTCTCCTCCTCCTTGCTTGCATACAGAGCGAGTTCGGCGACCTCATCGACCAGAACCACGACCGGCACCGGGCGCAGGTCGTCGGGCAGGTCCCAGATGTCGGCGGCGATCTCCGCATCCGGTACGTCGGAGGTGATCCGCTGCTGTGACCGGATGAGCCGATACACACGCTCCATCCGTGCCACCAGGGCATCGAGCACTTCGGCGGCGGTGTCGGGGTCGTCGGCCAGCGCGGAGAACCGGCGGGCCAGCGGGAACAGTTCAACCCCCTGCTTGCAGTCGATGCCGACGAGGGCGACGTCCATCGGGGCGAGTCCGGCGACCAGATTGCGTTGGTAGACGGACTTGCCGGACTCCGTGGCTCCGAGGGTGAGGGCGTGGGGTATCGCACGGTAGTCGCGATAGTGCACCGAGCCGTCCTGCCGCAGTGCGACCGGCACCCGCATCGGCCGCGGGTCGGTCTCGGCCGGCATCTGCACCCGCTTGAGCACGTCGTATCCGGTCATCCGCACCTCGACGACGCCGGAGCGCACTTCCCGCGAGGTGACGCCGTACATGGAGAACGAGTGCCGGAGCCGGTCCGAGGCGGCGGCGATGTCGAAGGCGTCCTGCCCGGGGCGGAGCTTGAGCCGCAGGACCAGGCCCGTACGGGTCGGCCGCAGCCGCAGGATGCGCGGCGGACGCGGCTCCGGTATCGGCCGGTTGGCGGCACGGGCAAGAGCGAGCCGCCACCGGGCGGGCGGGACGGTCAGCCCGCACGCGTCCATCACGGAGCTGTACCGGACCAGGACCCGCACCACGGCCAGCGTGACCCCGAAGGTCAACCAGTACCAGGCGGGGCGCCGCCACCGCAGGAGACCCACGGCAGCGACGACCAGCACCAGAGCGACCGTGAACCCGTTCATGATCAGGCCGCCTTGGACCCTGCGGCAGCACTGGCGAGCGAGGTCACCGCGACCGCGCGGAACGCGATGCCGTGCCGCTTCTGGCCGTTGAAGTCGTTCTCCCACGGCCGGGCGATGAGCCCCGTGAGCGCGACCGGCGTACCCATGGCCAGCTCACCGGAGATGCCCGGCTCCGGAACGGTGATGGACAGGATCTCCACCTCCTCGTTCGCCGCGAACATCACGTCCACGGTCATCAGCTTCGCTCCGGTCTCGGTGTCGGTGGCGATCTCGCCGGTACGGCGGTCACGCACCTTGACCTGCGGGGACTTGGCGACCATGACAATCGCGCCGGAGGTGTCGACGGGAATCTGACGCACAGAGATCACTCCTCTATAGATGCTGAACTCCGCCACTCATGTACATGAGTGACATGAAGAAGAGTGCATCACTCCTGTACATGAGTCAACCCGCCACGAAGAAGAACTCGCGACGGGCTGTGAGAAGTTGAGCGGGCGTCAGTCGCCGGCAGGGATCCGGTACTCGAAAACGAACTGGTCAGCGGCCATGAGGGTGTCGCACACCTCGACCACGAGGCCCGCGGCCGTACGAGCTTCCCGGATCAGATGAACCACAGGCGCACTGGGGCTCAGCGCGAGCTCCGACGCCTCCGCCTTCGAGGCCGGCCGCGCTTGCAGCGTCTCGACGAACTCCGCGAACTCATGCCCGTGGTCTTCCAGTCGGGCGTAGATGCCACCGCCGCCGGGGTTCTCGGCGAACAACTCGGGGATGTCCTTCACGACGTCCCAGGGCAGGTAGGACGTGGCGGTCTCGACCGGGGTGCCGTTACGGAAGTACAGGCGCCGGCGAGCCAGCACCTGCGTACCGGCGGGGACGCCCAGGCGCTCGGCGGCATCCTCGGGCGCCTCCATGGGCCCGATGTAGAGGACGCTCACCTTGGCCGTGGCCCCGGACTGCGCGGACTCCGCAAGGTAGGCCGCCTGGCCACCCTGCCGGAGCGAGCGCCGGAAACGATCGGAGGAGCGATGCCGCACCGGAGGCCGGTTCTTCACGATCGATCCCTTGCCGTGCCGGGTCTCGACCAGCCCACTAGCCCGCACCTCGACCATGGCCTTACGGATCGTCCCGCCGGATACGCCATAGCGGTCCACCAGCTCGGACTCACTCGGCACCATGTCACCAGGCTTGAGAACCCCCGCCCGAATCTGCTGCACGATCTCATCCGCGATCTGCACGTACCGAGGCCCGGTACCGACCCCTCCCGCCGCAGTTCCCATAGTCCTTCCCTGCCTCCTATGCTCCTCTACATGAGTCAACCACAGGAAGCGACACCCTCCCCCCTGCACTCCGTGTCCGTAGCCGGAGCAGTGGTGCGCGAGGACGGCCGCCTCCTGGCGATCCGCCGAGCCGACAACGGCACCTGGGAACTCCCCGGAGGCATCCTCGAACTCAACGAGACCCCCGAAGCCGGCGTCGCCCGCGAGGTCCTGGAGGAGACCGGCATCCACGTCGAGATCGACGAACTCACCGGGGTCTACAAGAACACGACCCGGGGCATCGTCGCCCTGGTCTTCCGCTGCAAGCCCTCCGGCGGCACCGAACGCACCTCAAGCGAATCGACCGCCGTCTCCTGGCTCACCCGCGACGAGGTCAGCGACCGCATGTCCGAGGTGTACGCGGTCAGACTCCTCGACGCCCTGGACGGCAACGGCCCCCACGTCCGCAGCCACGACGGCAAGCGCCTCATCCCAGCGGGATAAAACCTTCTCTCCATCATCAAGGCGGCTCGCTCCGCTCCCCGCGCGCGGCCCGGCCCCCGTCCGGGCCTGCGCTCCTGCCTTCGTCCCGCTCCAGCCCGGCCGGCGCCCGTGCCGCGCTCATGGCAATCAGTCGCCTGATGCCAGAGAAGGGGTACGTCGTGGCTGGGGCGGTCGGCTCCGCGGCTTTACGGAGCCACTTTGGCGCGAGCCTCGAAGATCATGGCCCCAACGTCGTGCTTTACCGGGCAGATCCACAGACTGCCCGACGCGCCGGAAGCTTACGGGGCCATGATCACTCGCGCCAAAGCAGCGCCACCCCAAAGCCGCTCCGCCAACCTCGTCGCTTGGATGATGCCCAGCCGGTGGTCAAACGCGAAGCCGAGCAGTTACGGTGAGTATGCGACACGACGTCAGGTTTATGGGGAGGGGCCTGTGCCAACTTCTATGAAGCGCGGTCTTGTGGCAGGAACATCGGTCGTGGTTGCAGCTGCGACGGGGATCGTCACGAACATTGCCACGAATCAGGCTGGCTTGGCTTGGTGGGTTTCACTCGGCACCTTGTTGGTTATAGGTGTGGGAGCCCAGGTTTGGCTTACAAGCACTGAAGGGCAAGGCGCGAGCATCCGGGCGGCCGGCGCCGGGAGCGTAGCGGTTGGCGGGTCTACCCGTAGCGCCGTAAGTACTCACACCCGCGGGCCTGCGCAACAGATTCCACCAGGAAGCCCCGCCGAAGGAATTCTGGCAGCAGGTCCAGGGAGTATAGCGATAGGCGGAGAGGCGACCGGCGATCTCTCCACAGACGTGGAAACTACGGACTAAGCAAGGCTATGCGACGGAAGAGCACCACAGCATCTGGACTTGCATCGGTTGCCGTAGGCGGTGACGTTCAGGCTCCTATCATAACCAACCCCCAGATACACGTCACGTTGCAAGAAACCGAGGCCCTGAATACAGCCGACTGGCCCAAAGTCCATGAAGTCGATGCACTTACTCTTGGGGTTCACCGGGCCCGAACCATCACTGATGCAACTTCGCTTCCGCCGTACATTTTGCGCGACGTGGACTACGAGGTAGCACGGCAGCTAAAATATATCGCTGCCCACGGAGGAATGGTCCTACTGACTGGCGATTCCACCTCCGGTAAGAGCAGGACGGCATTTCACGGGATCCAGCGATGTATGCCCGATCGCGTGATCTATGCACCCTCGCGGGGCACCACCTTATCCGCTCTACCGCAAGCAATCCGATCCAGTAGTCACGGCCCGTTCCTTCTCTGGCTGGACGACTTGGAGGGTTTCCTTGGGAAAGACGGCCTGAATCCTTCCCTGCTGGATTCACTCAAAAGGCTCGGCGTCGCAATAGTCGCAACCATGCAAGATCATCTATTCGAGACGTATGCGAATATTCAAGCCCCCGAAACGAATGCCGAGCATGACGCATCTCGACAGATAGGCAATCGCCTACTTCGGGCAGTAGAACCAATCCGAATAGGTCGCCTCTGGAGTGCTAACGAAATCGCCAGGGCATCTGCTGCATCCGACGAGCGACTGACTGACGCAGTGACCCATAGCGCCGTATATGGTGTATCGGAATACCTAGCGGCCGGACCAGCCTTGTTGCAATCGTGGCTCAGTGCTCAGCGAGTAAATGGAAACCCCCGAGGCGCAGCTCTAGTTCAAGCTAGCGTCGACCTCGCTCGCGCAGGGTTCCGCGGAGCTGTTGATATCGATGTTCTCGAGGAACTGCACACCAGGTATCTACCGGATCCATCACTGAGACCGGAAACTTGGAGTGAAGCGGTAGCTTGGGCTACCAAAGTTCGGTACGGCGTTTCTGGGCTACTGGTTCCCGGCGAGTACGAAGGAACTTGGCGCGCCTTTGATTATCTCCCCGACTCCGCCTCACGTAACAAAAAGGACCACGGCGAGATTCCTGACTTTATCTGGGAAGAATCCCTGCATCTTTGCCCAGATGACGATGATCTATGGCGTATGGGTATGGGCGCATACATGGAGGGAAGGAGTCAGTTCGCTATTGCAGCCTGGGAGCCCCTTGCCGAGAGCGGTAACGGAAGTGCCGCGTCAAATCTTGCAGCGATATTCAGCGAGATGGGAGATCATGAGGCCGCTCGATATTGGCGCTACATAGAATCTCAAGATGATTTCCATTCAGTCACCATTCCAGTTGACCCATCGGCGCCTCTTTACGATAACAAGTCTGGAGAGGTGACAGTCGGTCAATCCCGAGATGGTGAGCGGCTGCGGATTGCCATCCATAAACCAGGCCTAGGAGTGCGCCATGGCGTGATCGCAGGAGGCAAGGCAGTAGGCAAGAGCAATAGCATGACTCTGGTGCTCCTCGGCGCACTGAGCAGCGGAAAATACGTGCTGTGGCTCATGGACTGGTCCCCTGAGCAAAAGCACTATGAGCCGCTGAAAGGCACTGGAGTCGTTGATTGGTTTGTCGGGAACAATACGGATAGCGCCGTTAATATGCTCTCCGCCGCTGTTCGGATTATTGAGTTCCGCAAGGGGAAGGGTGGATATATCGATCCCACAGCCGAAAAACCGGCGATCGTCATCGGTATCGAGGAAGCCCACCGCCTGTTCAATCAGAGCAGCGAGGCGGCAATGCTGTGTCTGCAAATCTTACACGACGGGGCAAGCGCGGGCGTGAGCATATTTTTGACACTTCCGGACATAACCTTAGAGAGTTTTGGAGGGAACGCTGAACTGAGAGCTGAAGTGATCACAAATGATGGGCACTGGAAATTTTTCATGGGCGAAGGGGGGCTCTCAATGTTGCGCGACGCAAAGCGGATAGAAAAAGGGCCGTCAATTGATGACCCCTTCGATTAATAGGCACTTAAATTCCGTGTAACCCCAGCTAAGCAGGCGGGTTTACCATGCCGTGTGCCGTCAAACTCCCGAAGGGGTGCTCACAGAACTCTGCCGTCGAAGCAATGACGGCAGCGACGTCAGACGGCAGCAGTGTCCGGCAGCCTGGCACGGTGGCAGCACAGGCCCTCGAACCGGCTCGCCAAGGTGCGCCCACATCATCCAAGCGTCTGACCGCAACCGCGAGCCTCCTTGAGGTGAGCGTCTACTGAGACCGGTGGGGGCACAGCGAGGCACACTCGCGCCTGCCTGGTCGACTGGCCCGCCGCTGTGGCTGGCTGTCGTCACCTGAGGCTCAGACGGTCGCAGAGAGATTCCGCTCCGCATCGATGCGCGGCGTATCGACAGGGGCCGGCACAACGCGACGAGGAGGAGAGCCCGATTGGTGCTCAGGCTCCCCTCCCCGCCAGGACCGTCGTTATCGTCAAGTGCCCATTCGCCCGCTCCTTTTCACTCGCCCTGCCTTTCGCTCACCGCCAGGAGGTGGCCGCGGCTGGTCGCGACTCGGAGGACGTCTCGCAGAGCGCCGGTCAGTTCCTTCGCCAGGCGCCGCATGTCCTCCTGGTTCGTGCCCTGGTCGCCGAGGGCTTCGGAGGCTCGTTCCAGCAGCTTGGCCGCCGTGCCGAGCTGGACTGCCTCGATGTTGTCCGCCAGGCGGGACATGGAGCCGTCCGGGTCGTCGGTACTCAGGTAGCAGGGCTTGCCTTCCGGCCCCGACCACGGGAGAAGCCGCAGTTCGTTCCGTGGCGTCATCCTTGCGTCTGCCTCTCATCGGTCATGTGGTGGATGGTGAAGACCGCGTCGACGCGATCCCCTGGGAACGCCAGTAGTGCGGCTTCGACGACTCGTCCGGTGGGGTCGGTCGCGACTCTTGTGATCGCGAGGACGGGCGGGACGGAGCCGATGCGGAGGGCCGAGGCTTCGTCCGGCGTCGGCTGACGGGCGCACACCGTCTCCCTCACGATGGCCGGCGACGGGCCCAGTACGGCGAATCTCGTGACCGTTTCCCGGCAGATGGACTCGTCGTCGAGGACCCCGGCCGGTACGAGGTCACGCGGGATGTAGATACGGGCCAGCCCGTGTGGTGCGTCTCCTTCGAGGCTGACGCAGGTGAACTCGGCGAGGGGACTGCCCGTGGGCACCTTCAGCAAGGTCGTCAGGTGCCCGTGAGCCTGCACCGTCGCGCTGCGGATGGTGACGCGTAAGGGCGCGTCGGCGGCGGTCCAAGGGTCCAGCGTGCCCCAGCCGCCGACGTACATGATCTTGCGCACCGGGCGGCGGACGAAGTTGCCCTTGCCGTGGATCTTCTCGACGAGGCCTTCCCCTTGGAGCACCGCGAGGGCGTTCCGCAGAGTCACCGTGCTGACCTTGTACTGGTCGGCCAGGCCGGCTTCGGACGGAAGACGCTCGCCAGGCTGGATCCGACCGGTCGTAATCTGGCGCCGCAGGTCCTCGGCGATGTCTTGGTGACGAGACGGCACGATTCCCGTCACCGCCTTCTCAGCATTCGAACGCCGGCGAGTCGGGTGCGGCTGTGTATGGTCAGCGACTCGCCTGACTCGAAGACGAGTTGCTTGGCGCCGTGAGGGAGTTGGAGGAGGTCTCTCACCCGGCAGGCGCAGCCCCCGAGTTGGATGATGTCGCCACACTGGACAGTGGTCGAAGTGACCTCGATGTGGGAGATCAGAACGCCACCGGGGACCCGTTCGCTCACCCGGTCACCTCCGCACACGCGGACTGGTCACGCGCCGTGTGGCACGAGCAGTCACACACTTCGTAGATCACCGGCAGGTCGACCGACGGTGAGGCCGGGGAGGACTCCGCGCAGGCGGAATGGGTGCCGATGTGACAGGCAATCGATCGGTACGGGGCGGCAGAGGTGTCCGCGATACGAGGCTGTTGGCGAGAAGACATCAGCGAACCCCCGCGAGGACCGACCAGGTATCGGTCGGTACATGGGAAGCGACCGCTACCGAGCGCCCCCGTACCCGCGCCTCCCAGGCCAGCACGTACGGGCGGACGAGCGCCGTGTCCTCACCCCTGAGCGGGTGTCGGTGGTCCGGGCCCGCAGAAGCCCGACTCAGAACGACGGTCAAGGCGTCAGCTGACACAGGAGAGGCGGAAGCGGTAGACGGCCGCGCGGGCGCTAAGGGGCGGCGGTGCCTGCCCTTCGGGAAGCGCCGCGCTCTGGTGAGGGAGACGGCACGGCGGATACGGTTGAGCACGCTGTTCAGCTCCTATCGCTGATGGCCCGGTCCCCCGACATCGCCCGTCGTGGGGACCGTTTTGCGTACGACCGCCCAAAGGGTGCGGCCGTTCAAGCTGGTGGCGAGGAGCCCGAACCGATCGGCCTCCGCCACCACGTCCAGGACCTCCCGCCATGTCTCGGCAGAGACTGATTCCGGTATCTCCGCTTCCACCGAGGTGTGTCGGGGGTGTTCCTCCACCCGCGCGAGGAGCCCGAGAGCGGACAGCCGGGCGGCGATGGCCGCCGCGCTAACTCCCGAAGCGGGCACAGGGCAGCCTCCGTCACCAGCGATCACTTTGAGTGAAGCTAGTTAACTAGATTAGAGCTAGTGGACTAGATTTTCCATATGCCTGAGCAGCCGCCCTATCTCCGCATCGCCGACGAGCTTCGGCAGCGCATCGCGGAGCAAGTATGGGAGCCGGGGGACCGCCTGCCGTCCCGCGCCCAGATCGGCCAGGAGTACGGCGTAGGTGAGAACGTGGTCCGCCGGGCGCAGGAGTTGCTGATCTCCCAAGGAGTGCTGGAAGGCCGCGCCGGATCGGGCACTTACGTCGCCGAGCCCCGGCAACGGGTGCGGGTCGTCCGGTCAACCGCCCGCGAGCAGCCCAGCGGATCGCCGTTCCGGGCCGACATGAAGGCCGTCGGCAGGCAAGGGGATTGGGAGAGCCGGACGGACGCCAAGGTGCTGGCGCCGAGGGAGATCGCGGCGCGACTCGGAATCGCCGAGGGCGAGTTGTGCGTCCGGACGACGTATGAGTTCCTGGCCGACGGCAGGCCGGTGCAGCTGTCGACGAGTTGGGAGCCGTACGACCTCACGGCCGGCACTCTCGTCGTACTGCCCGAAGGTGGGCCCCACGCGGGTACCGGGGTCGTGAACCGCATGGCCGCGATCGGCGTCACGGTCAGCCATGCCGTGGAACAGCCGGAGCCGAGGCAGGCGAGCGCCGAGGAGGCGTCACTACTGGGCATCCAGAAGGCCGCGCTCGTTACACACATCCGGCGGACGTACTACAGCGACGACGGACGGCCCGTGGAAACGGCGGACATCGTGGTACCCGCGGCTCACTGCGAGATCGTCTATGAGATCCCGATCAACCGCTAGGTGTACTGGTCACGAGCGTTGTTGACACTCACGGGGCTTGCTCATGGCGCAGCGAGCTGGCCGCCATCACCGGTGTATCGGACGTAAAGGTGTGGCCCCCGACCGGCATGAAGGCCGAGACTGACCCGGCCAACGCCTGACCTCTGCGCGTTTAGCGATTTGGGCGGGCAGCAACTATGCGCTGCCCGCCCTTCTCAACAAACATCCAGGGCATATCGGGGCTTCTCAGGCCATCGAAAGAACGTTCCCGACATCGAATAACCTTCTGGATTATCCCCATTGGGGGCATACGCACGCAGCGCGGTTGCAAGCTCATCGAGTGGCTGCACGCTATCGATTGCGGGTAGGAATATTGTGCGGCGACCAAACCGCACAACAACGCTACGGCAGTCGACCGGCTCGTCAACCACGAACAACTCACGCCGTGAAGGATCGGCTTCGGATTCGTAGAGGGTGAGGTCAGGCAGCGTAATTTCGCTGGGATTCTGAAACTGCGCCCGGACGGGATTCAGTGAAGTCTGGAGAGTGTAACGCCACCCGAAAGCAGCAAACGCAACGATATAAGCCGCACGAACCCATGAAATTCTGGCACGATCCGGCGAGAACTTCACCCGCGGCATTATACTCAAGCGGATTTCACGGCCAGACTGTGAAGCCCGCAATCAGCTCCTGGTCGAAGCGCTCAACATCTGCTCGATTGTTGTTCTTCTCTACATTCTCCAGGAAGAACCCGCCTGCACCCCCACCATGCATCTTGCCACGGTTCACAATGCCGCCGACGGAAAACTCGGCATTCATTGGACTGCTGCCCTCACTCGTCAGAAACGACAGAAGTCTGTGCTCCTTCTCAGCGTGGGCATCGAAGTGCGTACCGGAGTTGTTGTTGCACGGCTGACAGGTAAGGGCCAGCGGCCGACCTCCTACTGACTTTGGAGGTGCGTCTTCAAACGTCAGGTAGCGGGACTCGACAGCCCCGATCCGACAAATGGACGTCAGGCACAGCGGGCAGGCATAGAGATCTTCTCCAGGCGGGAGCATGTGCTCTTGACCAAGAAGACGTTGAGCTGCGCGGAAGGTGCGCGCGCCCTCGCGAAACCACTCGTGCCGCAGATTCACGGGAAAAAGTCTGTCCATCCGAACGGGGGGGCGTCAAATCTTTTCGTCACACCTGATAGCTATTTCCATTTTGTCCATGTCCACCTGGAGCACATTGGTGGCGTACGCCACCCTCAACGAGCTGAACGGCCGCCTCGACTCGGACCTCGATCCCGACAAGCTGCGCATCGCCGCCGGCGCACTGGACGACGCTTCGGACCTTGCGGCCACCTACGGCCGCGACTGGCCTGCGGGCACCGCGCCCCGGCTGGTGAAGACCCTCGTGCTGAAGTCCGCGGCGAGATACGCGCGGAACCCGAACGGCTACACGCAAAGCCGAGCCGGGGACGAAACACTCGCCTAAAACGGTGCGGGTTACGTTGGGGCCTGACGGCTGTCGCGGGCTTCGCTGTGCTGGAAGGATGAGGTATCCCGATGGCAATCGTTAGCCGATGTCAGAGGCCGACATCTGACATCCACCGCTGACATCAACGAGGCCGGACGGCGGCACACAGCAGCACCCACGGGCGACCGTCGGACCAGTCGTCGACAGCCCCAGGAACGGGCACGGATCGAACTCCTAAAGCGGGTGTCGCAGGTTCGAATCCTGCCGGGGGCACAGAGAAACACCTGTTCAGAGGCCTTTCCTTCCAGCGGGCGGAAAGGCCTTCGTACTCGCAGCTCGCCGACAGACACATGCCAGGCTCACGCGTGCAGGCAGCAGCCCACGCGCACCACACCGCAGCGCCTTCCACGGCTCCGCGACCGGAGCAGTCTCGGGCTCGGCGGCGCTGATCACCTCTGCGCTGGGCCCCCTCCGTCTGAAGTGGGTGACTGGGGTTTGCGGTGCTTGCCGGTGCCGGAGCCGAGCGGCTTCGGCACCGGCCCGGTCGGCGTCGGCTCATTGATCTCGGGATGCAGGAGGGCCTTGGCCTCCGCCAGGTTGGCGACGAAGCCGTACGGCTCCCACGTGTGTCCGTTCCAGCGCTCGATGGCTCGGGGTGCGTCCGGGTTCAGATGGGATGCCCTGGGGCCATCGCCTGAGACGACAGGTACGGCGCGGAGTCGGCCGATCTTCGCGTCGCGGCGTTCCGCCCAGTCCTTCAGCGGCTCGTCGTCCATCCTGCGTTCCTCGCGTCGGCGGTGGTGGCTGTGTCAGGAGGGTAGCCGCCACTGCGGGCCGCTCGGGTTTCCGAGCCAGACGACCTGTCCGTCGCGGGAGACGGTCACTCCGAACGCGGCGGTGCTCGGTGCGCCGTGCTCCTCCCAGGTGGCGATGGCCGACTCGATCACGTCCCAGAGACGTCGGGGGCCGCCCTGCCGGACCCCCCAGCCGCTGTCGGTAGCGGTGAGTACGGCGAAGGAATCGGTGACGCTGTCCAGTACGAATGTGCTGAGCAGGCTGCCGTCGACCGCCATGGAGAAGAATCGGGCGTCCGGTGCGGCGAGTTGTGCCATGAACGCCGGCCCGGAGTCGGTGAGTGCCTCCGGTCCGTACGCGGCCTTCCGCTTCGTTCCGTCGGCGGGTCCCGGGACCATGCCGAGGCTCTCCGGCGCATCCTGCTGGCGGGCGATCATGAAGCTCGGGTCGTCCTCGCTGAACCAGCCGCTCGCGCTGTCGCCGGCGGCGATGAGTTTGACCAGGCCAAGGGAGCGCATCCAGCCGCGCAAGGTGGTGAAGATCACGCCGCCCGGCCGTACCTGTTCCAGCCAGGAGGGTGGGATGTTGCGGAAGCCGCAGGTGGCGATCAGCCGGTCGTACGGCGCTCCGTCCGGGTGGCCGGCGCGGCCGTCCCCCACCAGCAGGTGAGGGCTGTAGTCGGCACTGGCGAGAGCCTCACGGGCGCGTCGGGCCACGCCCTCGTCCGTTTCGATCGAGGTCACGCTGCCGCTGTCGAGCCGGTGGCACAGCAGGGCCGTCGAGTAGCCGGTGCCCGTGCCGATCTCCAGCACGTTCATGCCGTCGCGCACGTCCAGGTCTTCGAGCATCCGGACGACGAGGCTGGGCAGGGTGGATGACGAGGTCGGGGTCGCGTTGCTGATCGGTTTCGGGTCGGTCCAGTCGATGTCGTGGCCGTCGAACTGGGTCATCCATGTCTCGTCGGTGTAGACGAGCCGGAGCCACTCGTCCTGGTCGACAGTCTCGGGCGTCACGGGCTCCCAAGTGGTGACGCCGGGTGCGTCGCTCTCCCGGTAGAAGCGCGGGACGAACACGTGGCGAGGCACCGCTTCAACGGCGGCTCGCCACTGTGGCGACCGCAGCCGGCCGTCCTCCTCCAGCTGGCGGGCGAGCCGAAGCCGTAGATCGGCAGCGGCCGTCTCGATATCGGGCTCACTGGCCATGGACACCTCCTTCCAGGAGATCGGCGAGTGCGGCGGTCATTGGCAGACCGGTGGGCAGCTCCATCCATGCCCACTGCCCAGAAGGATTGCACTCGATGAAGACCCACTCACCCGAGTCGGTCAGGGCGAAGTCGAACGCCCCGAAGACGAGCCCGAAGTGCTTCAGGTAGGCGTGCATCGACTGCTCCACCGCGGGCGGGGCCGCAAGCGGCGTGTACGTGTGAGTTCTGTAGTCCGTCCGCCAGTCGAGGAGACCGGAGTCGATCCGCACCGCGAAGATCTGCTCACCGATCACCGTGACCCGGATGTCGGCGACCTTGTCCACACGCTTCTGGAAGAGGTGCATGGTGCCGGTCACGGAGTCATCGATCTCGTCGGCACTCACTTCGGTCACCGGGACGGTCTGGGCCTGGCCGTCGACCAGGTAGAGCGGCACCGAGATCGGCTTGAAGATGGCCGGGCCGTACTCCTTGATGAAGGCCCGTGCGTCGTCCGGGACGTTGGTGATGACCGTGGGCGGCACCTTGAAGCCTGCCGCCGCTGCTGCCGCGAGCCCGGCGGGCTTGTACTCGGCGTCGCCGATGCGGTTGGGGTGGTTGACGTAGAGGCAGCCGGGCAGGGAGGTCAGGATGCCGCCGAGCCCGTAGCGGGCCTGGGCCACGGCGAACCGTTCGTCCTGCCTGTCGAGGTGGGGGAAGGCGAACCCGGAGGGGCGCCGGTAGTACATGGAGCGCACGGCGCCCAATTCGGCATGTCGGCTCGGGGTCTGCACGCTTCCCCGCCAGCCGTCAGTGTCGCCGCCGATGGCGGCCGAGCACGACAGCGTGGCCGGGAAGTCACTGGAGTCGAACCGCACGACCGGGACACCCCGGTCGTGCAGCTCGGCAATCACGAAGTCCGCGGTCGGGTCGTCAAGGTTGGTGACGACCAGGACCGGACGCTCGTCGTTCGTCACCACAGTCACTGGTCGGTGTCGTTGCCCGTGTCGCTGTCCGGGGAGTCGCTGTTGCGGTCCCCCTGGCCGGTCGTGCCGGTCTTGGGGTTCGTACCGGAGGACGTGCCGTGGCCGGGGGACATGGTGGGCGCCCCGGAGGCGTCGAAGTACCGGGCGGTCTGCGTCGCCGGGTCCAACTTCACCGTCGCGTAACCAGAATCCTCGACGGGTGGGTACGGGGCGATCCGGCACAGGCCCCATGGAGCGGCGGTCAGGTGTCCCTGCGGCAGCGGGCTGCCCGTGGGAAAGCGATCCATGTGGTTGAACACAATCTTCCTTTCGGTGGTGGAAGTACCTGTGTGATGACTGCCTTGCTTGCCCGCCGGCCACCTGCGGCTTTCATGTGCCCAGCGGGAGCGGTGAGTGCCGGTCGGCGTCATACGGGATCAGACCGGCGCGAGAACTTGCCGTCGAAGGCCCTCAAGCACACGCGTGAGCAGGACTACTTCCGGCTCCCTGGACTCGACGGCGGCTCGGCCCTCGGCGTACCAGTGGCCGAGATGCCTCTGCCATGCGTTGTCCGCTCGAACGACCTCGGCGCGTATGTCCCCGAGCGCCAGGTCGGACTCCATATGCAGCTGGAGGAGATCGGCCGGTGTGATGCGCAGCGGCTCGGCGAACATCGACGAATCGCAATCGTCTGCCATCTGGAGGGGACCGAGTGTGACTTCCACGCAGGCGTCCGGGGCCGGATCGTCCACCAGCTCGTCTGCCCGCATCAGCCGTAACGAAATGCGGGGCCTCAACATGCGACCGGGGCTTCCGTGCCCGGCACTTCCAGCTCGGCCCACACGACCTTGCCCCAGCGCTTACGGTCGTATCCCCATCTCCAGCTGAGGGCTTCGACCAGGAGCAGGCCGCGCCCTCCCTCCGAGTCGTCATCAAGGTTGCCCGGCTCGGGAGTGTCCCGGCAGCTGTCGGCGACATCGATGCGCACCACGCACTCGGCCGGCCGCGTGACCCGGACCCGAACGACACGGCACCGCGTATGACGGACCACGTTGTTGACCAGCTCGGCGACGACCTGGGCACCGTCCCCAGCCAACTCACCTATGCCCCAGGTATTCAGAGCAGCGGAGACGAGCAGACGGGCCCGGCGAGCGGATTCCGGCTCACACGGCATCGTCTCGGTGTACCCGGGCGCGCCGGTCGCAGTAGGTCGGGCTGCGGTCATGGTCACGAGAACATCCCTCCGAGGGTGGGACGCCCGCCCCGCCGACGGGGTGACGACGGAACGGGCTCTTCTCCATGCCGCCGAGAGGAAGGGGGAATCGGAACCTCCCGACGGGCGATGACCAGTCAACGACCCGGAAGGGGAGGGGAACAGGAAAGGTCGCTCCCTCGCCGGTCGCCTCGAACCGGAAGACTTTACGGTCCCGTGATCTGAGGGCTGGTTCGCTCAATGCTGCCGGTCTACCGTCGGTGACATGGCAGCGAACACCATCCTCAAGAGCCGGATGGACGAACTCGGGCTCACGCAGGAGGAATTAGCAGGTCGGATGAACACCGCACTCGCGGACATCATCGGCCGGCCCGGCGACGTCTCCGCCCGGACGGTCCGCAACCTGCTGAACGGAACCTCGCGCCGACCCATCGGACGCACATGCGCCGCTCTGGAGCGGGTGTTCGGCTGTCCGGTCGAGGACTTAGGGTTCAGCGCACCACGCACTATGCACCACCCGCAGGAGGAGGATCCCGTGCGGCGTCGCACCTTCATCGCCTCGGCCACCGGGACCGCAGCCGCAGCCGCAGCCGTCCCCTTGGTGGCCCAACGCCGCGCCGTCGGCATGTCGGACGTGGCACGCGCCGCCGCCGGAATGAACGCACTCGTCGAAGCCGACGACCGCCAAGGCGGCCACTTCGAACTGGAAAGGGCGGCCGCCGCGGGCCGCGACGGCGTCCTGGAGCTGCAACAGCGCAACGCCAGCGAACGCGTCCGCCGCGCCCTGTACGCCTTGGCCGCCGAGTACACCACCATCGCGGCCTGGTCCTGCATCGACGCCCGCAACCTCGACCAGGCCCAGAAGTACCTGAACGAATCAGCGACCTACGCCGGCCTCTCCCAGGACGGCCCCACCGAGATGCGGGTGTGGGTCAACCTCTCCATGCTCGCCTACCAGCGGCACAACTGGCCCGAAGCGCTCGCGGCTGCACAAGCGGCCCAAGCCTCCTACGCAGCTCGCCGGGACCCCTTCTTCGACTCACTGGGCCGAGTTCGCGCCGCCCTCGCCTACGCGGCCCTCGGCGACGGACGGGCCGGCCTGCGGTCCCTGGGATCTGCCCAGGACACCTACACCAAGACGGCGGAGCGCGAACGCCCGCGCTGGACGGCCTTCTACGGCCAGGCCGAACTCGACCACCTCGCCGCCATCGTGCAATTCAACAGCGGACGCCCCGCCCACGCCGAGGCCATGGCCCACCGCGCCCTGGCCAAGATCCCGGCGGCTTTCCGGCGCAACAAGGCCCTCGCCACCGCGCAGCTCGCCCTCGCCCAGCTCCACCAGGGCGACGCCGAGCAGGCCACGGTGACCGCCTCCGATGTCTTCACGATCATGGACGGTGATCCCCTGCCGGGCCGCATGCGCACGCTCATCGGCGACTTCCACCGTGGCCTGTTCGTCCGGGCTCCCTCCACCGCCTACGCACGAGACTGGGCAGACCGCATGCGAACCGAATGGAGCCGAGCGTGACCGACCTGCGTCACTTCCAGCACGGAAGTCTCCCCGAGGGCTTCCGTCAGATGCTCATCGACGTTCATGCCGACGCCTACGCCGACCAGATGGACGACCCCTTCCACCAACGCTTCGCCTGGTTCGCCGACCACTGGTCCAGCATGGACGGCTTCTCCTGTGTCGTCGCCTACGACGGAGAAGAACCGACCGGCTTCGCCTACGGCGCTCCGCTCGCGCCCGGCCGCGAATGGTGGCGCTCCACCGGATACCGGCCGAACAACGGCTACTCCTCCACCTACGCCGTGTCCGAGGTCATGGTCCGCCCCCACTGGCGCAAGCAGGGAATCTCCGAACGACTCCACGAA
Organism: Streptomyces sp. NPDC048277; assembly: GCF_040652235.1. NCBI lineage: Bacteria > Bacillati > Actinomycetota > Actinomycetes > Kitasatosporales > Streptomycetaceae > Streptomyces > Streptomyces sp. NPDC048277. The sequence goes on along the minus strand of NZ_JBEZLQ010000025.1, from coordinate 107,247 downwards.
GCGCTCCTGAAGGAGCGGACGGAAGACCTCGCCGTACTCCTGGTCGACGTAACCCACCCCAAGGTGCAGGCGCTCTACGAGTCGTGGGGGTACGCCAAGACCGGCGAGCAGCAACCGTTCGCAGACTCACCGGTGTATGCCGTCATGGTCAGGCAGCTTCGAGCCTGACTCAGACGTTGGGCGGCCACAACTACTGGCATACGTCCAAGCACACCGCCACCTGGAGGATGGCTGCATGACCACGGCGCCCGCCATCGAACTGCGCACGCTCACCACCCTCCACGACTCGGGTGACGGGCTGTCCTGGTTCGGCCAAGGTGCCGGCGAGGTGGAGACCGTCGAGGGTACGGACTGTTACTTCAGTGCTGGTGGCCATGGGGCAAGGGTAGGACGGGCGGGACATGGCCGACAGAGCCTCTGGTAAGCCAGGAGAGCTGACGAATGAAGGCCGAGCAGTTACCGAAGTAGCAGCTTATTCACCTTCGGAGTTGTCGCCTGGTGAAATCTGGACACCCGAGGCGAGTATCTCATCCCAATAGTCGAGGCGATCTGCTAGAAATCTCTGGCGTGTCTTATCAAAGTGTGGGCTTGCGAGAACAGCCTTACTCTTTCCTTGAATTTTATTCCAGTTGGCGATACTCCAGAGATCGATCTCGGTCGTCGGCGGGAAAGACAGGGCCGTAAGGTCCTTGTCCGTGGAGACTTTCACGCATGGAAAATTGCGCGCACCCTCGTTGGGGCGTAGACGGTCGTAGGTCATCCATTTTACATCGGTGTGGTCGGTGCGCAGTGAATTGCGCCTGTCCATGGCAGAAGTGCTAGATATGCCCTTCCTCCTTCCGTAGACGAGGCAATATACGAACTCGATCGGCCTGAAAGCAGGGATGTTGTAAAGGTCCATGAACTGAAGCAAGTTACCGGGCTTCTTCATATTGCCCCGCCATTGGGCAATATGATCCTCAGCCTGAGTCAGCTTTTCGCTCCGCTGTCCACTCTTTGTGAGTCATTCAAGGGTAGGGCGGTCAGTTCGATAGCCGACAGAGGGCAGCCAAGGCTTCGGGAGTGAGAAGCGGCTACGTCAGAGAAACTGATGCAGACGTGTTGTCGCCGGGCACGATTTTCACAGCAACCGTATCTTCAAGATCGGAGTCACCAGCAATGTCGGTCAGGGATTCTAGTTTTGCCGAGGCGTACGTCCTGTTGAGGAATCCCAGGTCGTAGGAATCCTCGCCCAAGTGAAGGACTAGTTCATTCCTTAGTACGAGGTTTTGGAGGATGTCACCCTGTTGGAGCTGCTGAAGCTCAGGGGTTCCCAGACTCTCCCGCGGGATCGTGAAGGACACGTAATCCCATTGCTCTATGGTCGTCTCGCTCGTTAGGTACCGGTGAACTTCTTTGATTGACTCAAATTCTTCATCGGTCAGGGCCTGAGGAATCGGAAAGTACACGCCACTGATGCGCTGAATGTCGTCGAGGGCACGAAGAAGTTTGAGCGACTCCTCAACGTTTGGGGTTGAGGCGGGGAGATCCATTGGCGGACCGATTTCCTTGCCATTAAGAACCAAGGTTGCGCCACGGCCTTCTCTCGCCTCTGCTAGAAAGCGGACAACTGGCAACAGGATGCTGGGCAAGCTGCGCTCGGGCATGTGGAACGAATAGTTGATTTTGGCGTGATGGATAGACACGTCAAACCGCGCAACGACCTTCGCCGTGCCACCGAGGTCTTCGAGCTTCAGCTCGATTCCCTTCCTGCCTGAAGTCCGTTCTTTGGCTTCAAGCGGGAGGTGAGCTTTGATAACACCTTGATCGTCCCGAATGCGGAGAGCAAACCGTGCATCTGCCAGCGGCGTGTTATCAATCGCACCACCTAGCTTGAGTTCACCGCCTTCGAAACTACCGCCGAAATTGGCGGGTGCATCGATGGAAAAGTTCTTCACGAACTCGCTGGGGACGACACTGGCTGTACCATAGTCAAAACTGTCCTGTAGTGCCTGCGCAGCTTTCTTCCCGTCATCAGTGTCGGGGAAGCGAAAAATACCACCGACCCGAATGGGGCGATCCTTCTCGGCGCCAGGGTATCGACGATGAGTTGTGACGTCTACGGAGCCGTTCGGCTGAACACTGAAGCTGAATTCGTAGTGCGGATCGAGCGAGTTGAGGCGATCCTTAAGCGTGCGCACACGATCTACGAGATCAGTAACACCGCGAGTAAGGGCGGCTTGCTCTTGGTTAATCTCCCGCATCATGCTGACGATCTCGTCGTTACTACCTTCTAGATAATAACGTGGGAGTTCCGGGTGGGAGGCCATCTGGCTATCCAGCCAATCCTTCTCACGCCAGACACACGGGAACGGATACTTGGCAGTCAGATCATTGAACCAAGCGAGTTCGCCATCGGTGTGATTGATGGGTACGACGAGATACCAAACCACGGGGTTATGCTTAGCCGCGTTTTTGAGGGATTCAGAAACTTGACGTCTCCTGCCAGACCTTTCATCGAGACGCCCGGTAAAGCTCTTGAGCTCAAAGATTTCCAGGCCCGTGGGGAGAGGCACCTGGACATCGCGCCCTTTGTCTCCGCCCGCTCCGTCGATGCGCTGGGCTTGCGGATGAAGTCGACTGATGAGGACAGAGACCATGTCTTCGTAGACGTTGGATCCGAGCCGCTCGTCAGTCCAGTCGACTCTGTTCTTCATGCAGCCCTCGGTTCTTGTCGCTATCGGCGCGGTCTGGCGACTTCAGCCCCCGCACCAACTCTGCCGCATCTACACCCAGTGCCTCGGCCAACTTGAGGATGTTGTGCAGGCTCACATTGCGCTGACCGCGCTCGACCTGCCCGATGAACGTCCAGTGCATGCCGCTGTCGTCGGCAAGGCCTTCTTGGCTCTTGCCGAGTTCGTTCCTGCGGGCGCGCACCCGGGCCCCGAAGATCTGGGCGGCGTCTGAGATGGGCTGTTTTGCCATAGCAGGCCCTAGCTCATATGTCCCAAGCCTCAAGATAAGGAAGCGGCCGCCCGGCTGGACCCCGCCTACCCGGCCCTGTAGCCGCTCCTCAGGAGCGGGTGCCCGGATCGGTCGCCCCATGAGGTCGAGCTCCGCGCCCCGCACCAGGGCGCGCGGGCTCGGCCCGCAGGGCGGAGAGCAGGGCAGCGGCCTCCGCCGTGGCGGCTGAGCCAAGCCGACGGTAGAGGGCGACGGCGTCCTCCAGGCCGGTGAGGGCGGCCGCGCGGTCGCCGAGAGCGAGGGCGCAGCGGGCCGCGCCTTCCAGGGCGTGCGCCTCGTCCAGCAGCCTGCGGGTGTCACGGGCGAGCGCCAAGGCCTGCTGATGCAGCGTCAGCGCCGAACGCGGGTCCGCCCTCCGTTCGGTCAGGGCCCCGAGGTCGAGCAGGGCCCTGGTCTCCCCGAGGCGGCTGCCGATCTCGTGGTAGAGCGCCAGCGCCTGCTGGAACAGGGCGACGGCATCGCGGCTGTCCCCCAGCGCGTCGCGGGCCCGGCCCAGGCCGAGCAGCGAGTCGGCCTCTCCATGGCGACTGCCCACCTCCCGGCAGGCGTCCAGGGAGCGTTGATGCAACTCGGCCGCGACAGTGTGGTCGCCGACGGCGTGCCGAACCCGGCCCAGTCCGCGCAGGGTGTTGGCCACGCCCTGCACGCTGTTGAGGTCCTCGTAGATCGTCAGCGCCTCCTGGTAGAACTTCCCTGCGCCGTCCCGGTCGCCCGTCTCGTCCAGGATGTACGCGAGGTCGTGCAGGGCGGCGGCTTCGCCGCGGCGGTCTCCCATGGACCGGTAGAGGGCGAGCACCTGCGAGGTCAGCTCGATGGCAGCGGGGGAGTCGCCCGAGGAGTGCCGGGCCCGGCCGAGGTCGCACAGCGCGCGGGCCTCGCCGAGCCGGTCGCCGAGGGCCCGGAAGGCCATAAGGGCCCGTTCGTGCAGCCAGGCCGCCTCCGGGATGTCCCCGGTCAGCAGCCGGATGCGGCCGAGCTCGTGCAGGTCGTTGGCCTCGCCGTGCCGGTCGTTCAGCTCCTGGTGGATCGCCAGGGCTCTCTCGTACAGCTCCGCGGCGCCGCGGTAGTCGCCGGTCGCGTGCCGGACCCGGCCCAGGTCGCACAGGGCGTCCGCCTCGCCACGGCGGTCGCCGGTGGCCGCCGCCGTCACCGCGGACCCGTGCAGCGCGGCGGCCTGGCTCCAGTGGCCCTCCAGCAGGAGGAAGGCCGCCAGGTCGGCGGAGATCGACACGGTGAACCCGGGGACGTCCGCGAGGGCGGGGTGGCCGAGGAGCGAGAGCAGGTTGCGGTGATCGCCGCGCATCCAGGCCAGCGCCTCGGCCCGGTCGGCGAGTGCGGGCAGAGCGGGTGGGGCCGCCGGCTCCGGGCGGCGGCCGGGGCGGGTACGGCGCGCCAGGTGCTCGTTGGCCCGCGCGGCGGCGTGCTGGTAGTACCCGGCCAGCCTGCGCAGTGGGGCGTCGAGGTCCCTCTCACCGGTCAACTCCCCCGCCTTCGAGCGGGCGTAGAGACCGACGAGGTCGTGGAAGAGGTAGCGCCCGGGGGTGCGCTGGATCAGCAGGTTGTGGTGGAGCAGGGACTCCAGCAGCCGTTCCGCGGTGCGGCGGTCGGCGCCGGCCAGGGCGGCGACGGCGCAGGCGTCGACGTCGTAGCCGGGGAAGCGGCCCAGCAGCCGCAGCAGGTCCTGTTCGTCAGGGGCGAGAGAGGCGAAGGAGGTCGCGAAGACGGCGGTCAGGCTGCGGTCCTCGTCCGTCAGATGGGACAGGCGCTGGTGCTCGTCGCGGAGCCTGGCCACCAGGTCCTCCGGCCGCAGACCGCGATGATGGCGCAGCCGCGCGGCGGCGATACGGATCGCCAGCGGCAGGTGGCCGCAGAGCCGGACGAGTTCGTCGGCCGCCGGATGGCCGGCGGGGACACGACCGGGGCCCGCGCCCTCGCGCAGCAGCGCCACCGCGTCCGCGTCCGGGAGCACGTCGACGGCGAGACTGTGCGCGTCGTCGAGGCCGGTCAGCCGCTTGCGGCTGGTGATCAGGACCAGACAGCCGGGCGTGCCCGGCAGGAGCGGGCGCACCTGCGCGCTGCTGGCCGCGTTGTCGAGGACGATCAGGGTGCGGGTGTCGGCGAGCCGCTCCCGGTACAGGGCGGCACGGGTGCTCAGTTCCTCTGGTATCTGCTGCGGCGCCACGCCCAGCGAACGCAGCAGCCAGTCCAGGGCGTCGGCGGGGGTGACCGGGGCGATCCCGGCCGTGTGCCCGTGGAGGTCTACGAAGAGCTGCCCGTCCGGGAACTGGGCGCGCACCCGGTGCCCTGCGCGGATGGCCAGCGCGGACTTGCCCACGCCGCCCATGCCGTCGATCGCCGAGATCACCACCATGCCGGAGGAACTGCCCGCGGGCGCCGACCGGGCCAGCGCGAGCAGTTGGTCCAGCTCCCGGGCGCGACCGGTGAACAGCCGGGTGTCGTAAGGAAGTTGGCAGGGCGCGCCCGGACGCGGCCGCCCTGCTTCCGCGGCGACGGCCGCGCGGGGCGGGGCGGATACGGTGCGCGCCGCCGCGAGTAACTGTTCGCGGCGGCGCTGATCGAGCGAGAGGGCATCGGCGAGCCGGCTCACCGAGGAGAGCCGCGGCTGCCTTCGCCCCGCTTCCAGCACGCTGATCGAGTGGGCCGACACCCCTGACAGGTCGGCCAGTTCGTCCTGCGTCCAGCCGGCCGCGAGCCGGCATGCGCGCAGAAGCTCCCCGAAGGAACCACCGCCCATTTTCCCCCCTGAAAATGGTCAACCGCCGAAACGGCACAGGCCGGTGGGACCGTTTCCGGGCCGGTGGGCTGCGCCGGTTCAACTGTTGTTCCGGCCGCCGGGGAAAGCAAGGCGGCCCAGCGGTCGTTCAGGGCATGGTCCGGTCAAAATCCGGACCGGTCAAACCGCTGGAAGAGCACCGGAGTTGAGGGCGGCCGTGGCGTTGCGCATGGTACGGGCGATGGCGGCCGGGACGGGAGCCAGTTCCGCGGCATGGCGGGCGGCTGCCTCGGTCTGCAGGGTCCGTTCGACGGAGTACCAGACCGGCAGGACGCCGACCCGGCTTTTGCAGGCCACGTCCGCGCGGGCCACGGCCACTTCGCGCGGGCTCGCCGCCGGGACCGGGCCGGTGCCGCTGGGCGCCGCGCCGACGAGGGTCGCGTCGTGGGCGGGTGCGGTCGGGTCCGGATAGCGGTATCCGGCCTGCCGCATGCAGGCCGACCAGGCGTGGAAGATTGACTGGACCTGAGAGGTGCGCTGGGAGAGCGCGTAACTGTTGTCGGCGATGGCGCGGATCACGTCGGGGAGGTCGACGCGGCCGCCCCGGCTGTCCAGGGCCCGGTGAGCCGAGCCGAAACAGCCGCCCTCGGGAACGGGGCGCCCGTTGCGCCCCCGCGCGGACTTGCCGAGCAGGGCGCCGTACTCCTCGCGGGTCGGGTTCGGGGTGCCGGCGCTGGCGGGCGCGGCCTTGCGCAGCATCCAGCGGTAACCCTGCGCCGCCTGGGCGTTGGTCACCGGTCCGTAGCGGAAGGCGTTGTGGTCGGGGCCTGGGCGCAGCCGCGTGGGCAGGTCGGCGGAGTAACCCAGGCCGCGCATACAGGAGTTGGTCAGTGAGTAGACGGCGGCCTGGAGTTTGGCGGACTGGGCCGGTGTGTACTGGTAGGCGTCCATGGGCAGTTGCCAGGCGGTCGGTGACGCGCCGACCGGCGTCACCGGAACCCGGGCCGGCAGGGGCATGTCGGTGGGGTCGGTTGTGGCATGCCCGGCTGCGGGCCGGGGCCCTGCCGCCGAGGGGCCGTCGCAGGCGGTCGCGGCGCCGGTCAGCAAGGCCGCGAGCAGAAGCAGGCCGACGGCGCGGCCAGGGCGGTTCGACTTCGGGATCACGGGCGGGACCTCTGCTCCCTCATGACGTGCGGGTGGCGGGTGCGTGACCGGCCGGCGAGGCGCCCACCCCCGTGGCGCGCCGCGCCGGCCGGTCCGCGATACCGGGTCAGGACACCGGCGTCAGCTCCAGTCGGGCGTCCAGCTCAGCGAGCCGAGGAGGCCCAGGCCGTTGAGGTTGTTGCTGGAGGTTCCGGCGTACTGGATGTGCAGGTTCCCCTGACCCCAGGGGGCGGAGTACATGTTGGCGTTGCGCCAGTTGTCGTTCTCCGCGCTAGAGACCCCACCGGTGTTGACGGTGGCGCCGTTGCCGAAGGTGAGGCCGGAGGTGTCGTGCCAGGTGGCCCAGAACTCGTCGCAGGACCCTTGGTAGTTGGTGAAGTAGAAGGTCCGCAGGGAGCCGTAGCTGGCGGAGCACGTCTTCGAATAGAGCGCGGAGGGTGACCCGGAGGAGGCCTGTGCCTCACCGGCGAATGCGAGCCCGGAGGCCATCAGACCGGCCGTCGCCGCCACCGCGAGTTTTGTGCGGAACTGCATGGGAGCTGTCCCTTCTGCAGACAGGAAGCGACGGGTTCCCGGATGGTCCCTGCTCTCGCCCCCGCTGATGCACCACATCCTCTGCGCGCCGGACCGCCACCTCCATGACGGCAGGTTGACGTTCGCTTGTCGTTGAGACCGGACCCGCGCGGAGCGGACCGCGGACGGCTGGCGGCTGACCGGCGCCAAGATGTGGACGGGCGGCGCACACGTCAACGACCACGCGATCGTGCTCGCCCGCACCGCCGACACCATGGACCCGCACGCCGGACTCAGCCAGTTCATCGTCGACCTGCGCGGTCCAGGCGTCCGCGTCGAGCCGATCCGCCTGCTCACCGGCGAGCACACCTTCAACCGCGTCCACCTGGGCGGCGTCGCACTGACCGACGGCGCCCTGCTCGGCCGCCCCGGCGACGGCTGGCGGCAGGTCACCGGGTGGCCCTCGAACGCAGCGGCCCGGAACGCTTCCTGTCCACCCTGCCGCTGCTCACCGCACTGAGCGACTCTGACGCGTAAAGGGTCTGCGGTGCTCAACCACTTCCAACCCTGCGGCCAGCCTCGGGTGACTCCCGGCCCCCTGTCCCCACGGACTTTCGCGGCCTCTCATGGGAACGTCATGGGAACGGAAGGCCGAGTAAAGACAGGGAACGATCGGAAGAAGCCGGAAGACTCCACCCTGTTGACCAGCAGAAACAGTGAAGCCAGGGCAAGATCAGGACAGACGGGGTGATCAATAGACTCTCTCCTAAAGCGGGTGTCGCAGGTTCGAATCCTGCCGGGGGCACTGCGCGTTGCCGCTCTGACCTGGGGTTTCTCCCCCAGGGAGGGGTTCTATTCGGCCTCGGATTTCTCGTCCGGGGCCGTTTGCGTGAGCGGATGGGAAGCTGATCTCCCGAATATCACCCACCGGATCAGCATCGGACGATGCATCTCCCACCCTCCTGCACCCCCGCGGCAACCTCTCCGAGAAGAGCGGGTCACACCACACCGCGCGTGGCATACTTAAAGTATGGCAACCCGGAAGATCACCATCACCGTGCCGGAAGAGCTGGTGGAATCGATCAGGGAACGCGTCGACGCGCGCGGCGTGTCCGGCTACATCGCGGCCGCCGCCGCTCATCAGGACGCCATGGACCGACTGCGCGAGTTGGCCGAACGCCTCGAAGAAGAGCACGGCGCCGTAACAGACGACGAGCAGCAAGCAGCGCTGGATCGCATCGCCGCCATCGACGGCTGGCACGACGAGCAGCGATCACATTCGGACGAGGCCGCGTGAGCGGCACCACCCGAGCGAAGCTGCACCGGCCGCGGCAGCGCGTCTTCGTGTTGGACTCCGAGGCTCTGTCCAAGGCGGTTCAGGGCGATCGGGAGATGGCTGCGCTGATCAAGACGGCTCCACGGCTCGACATCCCGATCGTCACCTCGGCGCTCACGACCTTGGAGGCATGGGACCCTCGCGAAACGTCGAGGCAGGCACTGTGGAACTGGACGCTGTCCCGGATCCGCATCGCGCACACGGACGACCAGGTGATCGCCATGGCGCGCGACATGCTGAAGGCGGCCGGCCTGCATGGGCACAAGTACGCCATCGACGCCGTCCTGGCAGCTGTGGCCGGACGGGAAGCCGCGCAGGGAGCCCAGGCAACCGTCTTCACCTCCGACACCGACGACATGAATCAACTCCTCGCGGGACACTCCGTGCGAGTCGAGAAGGTCTGACGAGAAGCCGCCCGCGCCTCACCCCGACCACTCGCCAGCTCCCCGAACAACCCGGGCACTCGTCGGACGACGCAGTGACCGCGTTCGTTCAGCCGGTTCAGGTGACGAAAGCCCCATCACGTCAGCATGAAGCGCCCATGGTCATCCGGCATGGACGAAGCAGGGTCTTGCCTACGCGCCGCTGTCACCAAAAGGCAGTTCACCCGGTGACGAACACTCCGGCAGGCACCATGTGCGCGAGCGAGCGAACAGCTCCATCATAACACCCTGTTCAGAGGTACGCGGCGATCAAATCCTCTGAGACGGCAACAAGACCGCTACCGCAGGGGCCGATGCCCCACGAACGCTCTTAGGTCAAACAACCCCAACGGGACTGCGCACTTCGGGTGCGCAGTTGTTCAGCAGAGTCGCGCGCTTCTAAGGTCAGTCTTCATCAGCCATTGCTCATGGCGCAGTTGAAGGGGGCCGTGCGCTCATGTCGTATCCGCCGACCGGTGACGAATCGCTGCTCGGACGAGCACAGATCGCCACGCTCGCAGGCGTAGGCCGACCGACCGTAACGGCCTGGGAAAGACAGGAGACCGACTTCCCGTCGCCGCGGCGCTCCAACGGGCAGGACTACTTCCGACGGTCGGAAATCATGGACTGGCTGGACCGACGGCCGGTGCCGTCCGGGCGGCTCGTCGCAGGAGAGCCCGTCGGCACCACCTACGGGGACCGTGTCCGGAAGGGAGAAGAAGCCGGGAAGTCCCCAGCCGATGCAGTGAGGCACCATCTCGGCGTCGGGTCGTCGTACCGCATCCCGACCGGAGCTGTCGATGAACCCCACCCCGAGAACCGGCGGATCGTAACCGATCTGATGGGCAGCCCCGTCGACCGGGTACGGGGGGCGGCCAGTGTGCTCGACTATCTGAATCTGCTGCTCTGTCTCCACTATCTCCGCGGCGCCGCCCTGGAGCGCTTCGACACATTGGCCGCCCGCGCCCGCGCCCTCAGCAGTCTCGACGAGGCGGCCCAGTTGCTCCGGGACGTCGGCCGCGCGGCCGACGAGGACCTGCGTGGCCTCGGCGTTCATTCGAGCATGCAGGAGGCATTGGGGCGCCTGGAGCCGCGGACCGCTCGTGACCTTCGCAGTGTCGTGGATGCGATGAGCCGCCTCACCGAGGACGTATTCGGGCTGATCCTCGACGAGTACGAGCAACGAGCCGCGCTGGGCAGCGGCGAGTTCTTCACTCCTCGCCCTGTGGTCCGGCTGATGACGCGGCTGGCCTGCTCGGAGTTCGGTCCTGGGCAACCGGAGTCCGTCTACGATCCCTACGCCCGCGACGGCGGGTTCCTCATCGAGGCCATGGCTGCCTGCGCCTTGGACAAGGACGGTCTGCCGCGCGACGAGACGCTCCGGACGTACGGCGAGACCCGGCGCGCCGACACATGGCGACTGGCGACCATGAACCTCCTTCTTCATGGCGTCTCCCCGGCTCTCGACCTCAAGCGCACAGTCCCCTGGCACGACGGCGCGGGGCGGGCTCCGCTGGAGTCGTTCGACATCGTGCTCACCAACCCACCGTTCAACATGAGCGACCCCGGCCGCGGAGAGCGCCACGAGGGGCAGTGGGCATTCGGGGCTCCGCCTCTCGACAACGACAACTTCGCCTGGGTCCAACACTGCCTGGCCAAGCTTCGCGAGCCGGGCCGAGCCGGGATCATCATGCCCAACAAGGCAGGCAACTCCGGTCACAAGGCCGAGCAGGCCATCCGGCGGAATCTGGTGGAGAACGGAGTCGTCGACTGTGTCATCGCCCTGCCGGCCCAGTTGTTCACCGGCACCGCCGTACCGGTCTCCGTGTGGATACTGCGCCACCCCAACAACCCGTGCGAGAGCACACTGTTCCTCGACGCACGGCACATGGGAGCGAAGAACGGATCGCGTCGAGTCCTCAGCGCCCTGGACGCCGAATCTCTCCTCGACGCCTACCGCGTTCGCAGAAACGCGGGAGGGGCCGCACCTCTCCTCGGAACTACGACCGCGGAGCCACACGTGCCCGCCGCCTTGGTATCCCGGGAAGAACTACGGCGCAGTGACTACTCCCTCAACCCTCTTGACCATGTCAAACACCGGAGCGGCGGAGGGGAGGGCTTCGAGCACGAGCTCGTGTCCGCCTGGGAGCAGCTGAGCAACGCTGAGGAGCACCTACGAGACATACAGGAAGCCACCGCTCAGCTACCGTTCGCCGGAAACCGCGGACCGCTGCCCCGGAGGAACCAGCCGACCTCGATGGCCAACCTCGACTCACTGTGCGAGATCCAGGCCGGACCGTCCTATTCCAAGCTCGGCAAGAAGCAGCGCGGCACCCACGGCCCGGTTCCCGTCGTGTTCCCACGGCATCTGAAGGACCGGCGTATCAGCGACGAAGCGGACGAGCGGGTGACGGAGGAGACGGCCCGTCGGTTGCGGAACTTCGAGCTGCGGCACAAGGACATCGTGTGTATCCGCTCCGGCGCGATCGTCCCGCCGGCGCTGGTGCAGCAGCATCAGGCCGGCTGGCTGATGAGCCCCAACGTCATCCGGCTCCGTGTGCTGGATGAACAGGAGGACCGGGTGCTACCGGAGTACCTGCTCCACTACCTGTGCCTGGAGGAGTCCGTCGCCTGGATGCGGGACCGGGCCGCCGCCACCGCAGCCCCGTCGCTCAGGTCCGAATCTCTCGGGTCGCTGCGGATTCCGCTCCTGGAGTTGGCCGAGCAACAGGAGATCGTGGCCGCGCTGAACGGCCTTGACAAGCTGGACCACGCCCATCGGACCGTCGCTGCGTCGGTGCAGCGCACCCGCATCGCCCTGGCCGCTGCGCTGCTGGGCCCGTCCTCCGAACCCGCCCCTGACACCTTCCCTCGCCGCCGATTCGAGAAAGAAGCGTCGCTGTGAACACCCGGCACCGATCGTCCGCTCCGACGGCCCTTTCCACGTCGGCCTCCGAGCCCGCCAACAGTGCCTGGATTCCCTGGCTCCTGGTGATGGTGCTGTTCTCTGCCCTTGTCGCGGTATGCGTCGGATTCCTCAAGGTCCTCGACGGCACCCCGGCTTCGGGGGCCCTGCTCTCGGCAGGTGGAGCGTTCGGAGGAACCGCGCTGCTCTGTCTGGCGGTGGTGCCGGTAGTCCAACAGCTGCGTCAGCGCGGCTAGCCAGCTCCTTGTAGATCTTGCTGGGATCGCACGCACCAGTGCGCGATCCACCGTAGGCGAGAGGCACCCCGACGCGTGAGCGATGCGTGAGCGGAGAGTCCGGCACGAGGTGTCGCGAGCTGGATCAGGCACGAAGCCGCGTGGCGCTGATCAGGCGAAACAGTGCCCCGCGGCAGTGCCGAGCACCGCCTGGCAAAGATCCAATCCCACTCCTAAAGCGGGTGTCGCAGGTTCGAATCCTGCCGGGGGCACGCTTGATCTGCGGTTTTGCCGCGATGCAGTTGGGTGGACTCGTTTTCCCGCGGAAATGGGAACGCCGTGGGAACGAGATCCGACCGCTCGTCAGGGGCGGTCAGTGTGCAGCGGCCAAATCGGCCCGGCCGCAGGATCGCGCCTGCCTGCTCGGCATGCCGCCTGCCGCAGCGCGGAGACGTTTGCCGCGCCAGAGGTCAGCGTGAGTGCCGTGAACGAGCTGGAGTGCCCGCGTGGCCCACGGGCCAGGGCTGCGTCGGGGCGCGTTGCCAGTGTGGCGACAGTGACTGGCAAGCACGTTCCCCTCAAGAGTCGGTGGGTACCCACTGACGCACACCGTGGTCGTTGGTGCCGTACCAGTAGTGGGGCAGGCCCTTGATGCTGCTGGTGCGGAACGGGTGGCCGTGGTCGTCGATGCGGATCGTGCCGGTGCGGCCCTGGGACGACCAGTCGAGTTCCAGGTACCAGTTGCAGTCGTAGGCCTCGGTCGTCGCGGTGACCTGCAGCACCTCCGGGTCCTCGGCGGAGACGCGGTAGGGGAACTGCACCGCGGGGACGGGCTTTCCGCTGTCGTTGCCGGGGCGCGCGTGGGCGATCGGGCGGTCGACGTCCAGGTTCACGGAGAAGTTGCGGGGCGGCAGATCACTGCCGCAGCCCTGGCCCATGGCGTACGCGTTGCCGGTGACCGGGGTGCCGCGGCTGACGACACGGACCCGGAGGGCCGTGAGGACGACGGCCGTGGACGACTTCCCCTGCACCGAGATCTGCACCATCGTCTGCCGCCCAGGGACCGCCTGCTGCGTCGCTGCCCACACTCCGGCGTCCTGCTGTACCGGCGGCGGGGGCACCTGGGCCGGCTCCTTCCCGATGACGTAGTCGTGCCCGCAACCGCCGTCCCAGATCTGCGAGTCGGCGGTCCAGGCGAGCGGCACGGGGTCGTCGCTCTTCGTCTCCGCCGACGATCCGCCCTTCGGCTCGGGGCTCCCTGAAGCCCGTACTCCTGTGGAGGGAGAGGCCGAGGAAGCGCTGCGGGAGGGGTTGGCCGCGGTGGCCGAGGGGTCGTGCGACGTACTGGTTCCTGTCGTACGGGACTGGCCGGGAGCCTTGGCGGAGTTGTCGTGAGACCGGCCGGCCGACAGCGCCGCCATACTGCCCAGCGTCACCAGCAGGACGGTCGCCGTGGCTGCGCCGACGACGGTGCGGCGACGGCGGTACCAGGGCCGTCCAGGCGGGCGGACCGCATCCCACTGGGCCGTCGACTCGCGACTGCCCGGTCCGGGAGCGTCGGGAGCGGGCAGCGCGGCGTCGGGTGCGCCCGCATCGAGTCGCGGTGGTGAACCGCTCGTGCCGCCCCCGTCACCACCGATGCCGTCGGCGCCGTCACCCACACCGCGCGCGCTGCCACCCGCACGCCCCGCCGTCCGGCTGTGCGGACCCGAAGCCCGCTCGTCCCCTGTCGGCTTCAGTGCTCCTTCGGTCTTTGCCGGCTCCGTCGCCTCCTCACCCGCCCTCGGCCGCTGTCGTGCCGTCACCGCGAGCAGCCACAGGCGGTGCAGTTCGAGGCGTTCCTCCGGTGTCGCCCCGCAGAAGGCGGCCAGGCGCTCCACCGGGGCGTAGTCCTGCGGGACCGCCTCGCCCGCGCAGTAGCGGTGCAGCGTGGAGGTGTTCATGTTGAGGCGGCGGGCCAGGGAGCCGTAGCTCCTGTCCGTGCGGTCCTTCAGCCGGCGCAGGAGCGCCGCGAACTGCTCGACATCGTCCTCGGTCGACACCGTTCCCCCGTCCTCCGACGTGTCCCCGTATCCCAGGCGGTCCATATACCTGCACGTCAGACGGGATGGGATGGTTCCACCGTCGCCGGACGGGCGTTCGGCGTTGCGCCGCGCCGCCGGGACGGCTGATGCTCTTGGTGTCGCACCGACCAGGACCGGACCGACCAGTCGGCGGCGGGCGACACCTGACACCCATGCACTCATCCACGGGGGACACCCATGCCCAAGCGCACCCGAGCAGGCCCGCTCCTCGCACTCGCCGTCACGGGCTCGTCCTGAACGGTCGGCAAGGTCACCTCCTGCGTACCGGAGGCGGTGGAACGGGACCGCTGGCTGCGCATGGCGGCGGGCGGCGGGCGACTTCGGGGATGCGCCGGTGAAGACCTTCAAGAACACGGCCGTCAAGAAGACGGCCGTCACGGGCCGTGGACAAGCTCCGCCGGCCGCATGACCGGGGCCGCCCTCCGCCACGGGGGTGGGGAGGGCGGCGCCCGCCGACCCGAAAAGGCGATAGCCACACGACGGCCCCGGCACGAAGACACCGGGCCGAGAGCAACCACATACGGACCAGAAAAGGAAGATGCACATGAACAGGAAGTCCCCCGCACACCGTCGTCCGGGCCGCCGTGCGGCCGTCGCCGCCGGCCTCGTCCTGGCTGTCGGGCTCGGTGTGTCGACACAGGTGTCGGCACAGGCATCCGTCCAAGCCCCCGCAAAGTCGTCCACCGCCGCAGTGCGGTCGGTCAGCGGCACGAGCGGCCAAGTGGTGACCCGGGTCGCCGACTTCTACGGCGCGTACATCGACGCGATCGGCGACTACTCGGACCCGGACGCCAAGCTGAAAACGGTGCTCCGCAAGCACTACCTGACGCCCGACTTCGCCAGGCGACTGGCGGCCTGGGAGAGGAAGAACGGGGCGGACGGTGTCCTGCGTGCCCAAAACGTCCCGCGGAAGTGGACGGTGACCGACAACGGCGCCGTGGGCAACGCCCAGGAGGTCATCGTCACCCTGACCTTCGGCAGCGGGGAGACGACGCAGAAGATCAAGCTTTTCGTGCTGGTGGAGCGGTACAACCACATCTCCGACATCGGCACCACGAGCAACCGCTGACGGCGGAGCCGCTCCGCCCGGTCTGCACGGTCGGAGCGGGTCTCCGGTGGAGGCGCCAAAGGTGGTCATGGCCCGGATTCGAACCGGGGTTTCCGCATCGGGGCGAACCCGAGTGCGACGTCCTGGGCCGCTGAACGACTCATGGCCAGGCGGATCGTACTGACCCAGAGACCGGCGAGGACACCCAACCCGCCCGGGAGTTGATTGCTCATCTGCCGGGATCCAGCCGCTGGGCGAGGTCGTGGGCGGTGGCGCTGGTGAGGTCCCCGGCGGCTCCGACGATTTCGAAACGGCCGCCGGTGATCGAGGAGGTCACATAGGGCATGCCCCAGAGCTTGCCGTCGATGACGATGGCGAGTTCGTTGCGCGGGGCCGGGGCTGTCGCGATGGAGCCGGTGAGGGCGGCGAAACGGGTCCGGTCGGCGGGGCCGAGGGTCACCTCGACGTGCCAGGTGCCGTCGGTGGTGCTTTTCTCGGCGTTCGCGGAGGTGGCATGGACGTCGGTCATGCCCTTGGTCCGGTCGGTAAGGACGCAGAGCGCCGGTTGGGTCGCGGTCGCGTGCACGGTGTAGCCGCCGCTGCCACGGGTGCAGGCGTGCTCCCTGTTCGAGGTCACCGGCAGGAGGGAGACCGGGGCCGCCTTCACCGAATTCCCCGTGCCGCCCCCCGCGGCGGGCTGAACCACGTGCGCGCGGGGGGTCGCCCCGTCCGCGACGGACACCCAGGCGGTGGCGACCACGGCGACGGCGGCGACGCCGACCCCGGCCCGGGTCAGCCGCTGTCGCCGCCGGGCGACCCGCAACGCGTCGTCGGCCAGGCCGGCCAGACGGGCACCGACGGCGTCAGCGCCGCTCTCCCGGACATGGGCGTGCAAGGCATCGTGCAGCAACGTTTCGTGCAGCGGGTGTTCGGTCGAGTCGTTCATGCGACGACGCCCCTTCCGGAGGCAGTGGAGGAGGCGGTCGGCGGCCCTGCCTCGGCTAGGGTGGTGCGGAGAGAGACGAGTGCCTTGTGGGTCTGGCTGCGGACCGTCCCCTGGGCGACGCCCAGAATCGCGGCGATCTCGTTGTCCGGCCGGTCCTCGAAGTAACGCAGCACGATCACCGCACGCTGGCGCTTGGGCAGCCGCCGCAGCGCGGCCATGATGTCCTGCCGCTGGACCACGGTGTCGGCCCAGTCAGCGGCCGCCTGCCCGGACGGCTGGTCCGGCAGGGTGTCCGTGACCGTTTCCCGCCCCCAGCTGAGGAGTCGGAAGCGGTCCACCTGGGCGTGGTAGAGCGCCCGGCGCACGTAGATCTCCGGCTGTTCCCGGTCACGCAGCTTCGACCAACGTCGAGCGGTGGAGGCAAGCGCGGTCTGGAGCAGGTCCCGGCCCTGCTCCCAGTCCCCGGTCAGCAGATATGCCGTGTGCAGCAGCGGTCTCGACCGCGCCGTCACGAACTCGCGGAACTCACGTTCCTCGTCGGCGTTCAATGTGCCCTCCCTCGTTCCCCTGTAAAGACGGGTGGGGAGGGAGGTTCGACTGCCCTGGCGGTCACACTTTCTCGGGCTCACGTGACGCGCCTCAAACCGTCGAACGCCCATGGATCGGGTGCGGCTACGACGGCGGGGCGTACGGGTTTCCGTCGGGGGTCAGGGGGACGTGCCACCATGCCGCCGGTGGCGGGACGGGGACCCAGTCCGGGCCGCGGTGGGCCAGCCACCACCGCCCGATGGTGTGGAACTTCTCCTCGAAGCCGCGGTCCCAGTTGAGGAAGCCGGTGATCGGCGCCCGCAGGCGGGTGGTGCGGCCGCCCGCTTCGTAGATCACGACGGTCCGGCTTCCGAGGAGGGACTCGATCTGGATGGCTTGGACGTTCGACCACGGAACGGTCCTGCGGCGGAGGGTGTGCACGATGGCCGCCGACGGGGTGAGCGTGACCCCGAAGGGCCACGAGGCGATCAGCGCCGCGGGCACCAGGAGACAACAGATGAGCAGTGAGCCACGTACGGGAGCGAACGGTTCTCCGCCCCACCAGAACAAGAACTGGGAGCCCGTGACGATGATGGCAGGCAGCAGGGACAGCAGGTGTTGGAGGTGCGTCAACCGGTAACGGACGCGTTCCGGCGGCACAACCTCGACCTGCGATTGCTCCATATCGGTCCCCCCCGGCCGTCGCTGCCAAGGCAGCATGGCGGACCGGGGGCTTGGTGTCCATCTGCTTGTTCTTGTGGAGGGTGGACAAGCGCTCCGGAGAGGTCGGCCGGCCGCTTTCTGTGGCCGGCTGCGGATTGCCGAGCCTCGCCCTCAGCCCGAAGTCCCCTGCGGGGCCGCCGGGTTGGGCAGCAGCCGGGCGCTGAGGCGGTCCTGGCTCGGCCAGCGCACGTCGTGGGCCCAGTGAAGCTTCTCGAAGATCCGGATGAGGCGGGCCGCCGGGTCGAGCTGGCCCGGCAGCACGCCGTGGCGCGCGGCCGTGGGGTCGGCGTGGTGTGAGTTGTGCCAGCTCTCGCCGAAGGACAGCAGGGCGAGGGGCCAGAAGTTGGTGGCCTTGTCCCGGCTGGCGAAGGGGCGGCTGCCCGCGACGTGGCAGATCGAGTTCACCGACCAGGTGACATGGTGCAGCAGTGCCATCCGGATCACGCCGGCCCAGAAGAACCCGGTCAGCGCGCCCGTCCAGGTGCCGGTGACGAACCCGCCGACCAGTGCCGGGGTCAGGAGCGAGACGGCGGTCAGGGGTCCGAAGAGCTGCCCTATGAGCCGTAGATCGGGATCGGCGGCGATGTCGGGGGCGAACCTGGCCCGGTTGCTCAGTTCGCGCTTCAGCATCCACCCGATGTGCGCGTGGAGGAGTCCCTTGAGCAGTGCGCGGGTGTCGGTGCCGTAGCGCCAGGGCGAGTGCGGGTCGCCCTCGCGGTCGGCGAAGGCATGGTGGCGGCGGTGGTTCGCCACCCACTGGACCGGCGAGCCCTCGATCCCCAGCGAACCCGCTACGGCCAGGGCGATCCGCAGGCCCCGCCGTGCCTTGAACGAACGGTGTGTGAAGAGACGGTGGTAGCCGACCGTGAGACCGGCCAGGGAAACGACGTAGAACACCACGGCCATGCCGAGGTCCAGCGCGGACAGGCCCCATCCCCACGCGAACGGCACGACGGCGATCAGGGAGATCGGCGGGGCGAAGACGAAGATCCACATCGCGACCCCCGCCGCGGCCGTCTGGGGGGTGTCGAGCAGCGGCTTGGCCCCGGCATCGGCCTGCGGTTCGGCGGTGGTGTGTTCGGTACGGTCGACGTCACTCGGGTTCATCGGTTCCCCACCCTCGCTCAGGCCTCTTCGGAGCCGGTGCCGGACCGACCTGGATCACGCGCCCGTGTGCTTGCGAGCGCGTTCGGCGGTCCGTGGCCCACGATCGCACCGGGTGGCATCCGCGCAGGTCGTCGCCGGTGTCCAGGGCATGAACGTCGCGGAACCGGAACTCCGTGGGCTGCCGGGCCCACAGGTTTCTTGGCCCGGTAGAGGGGGCCGACGTCCTACGAGGGACCGATCCGGGTGGTGCACGTGAACGGCTCGTCGAGCCAGTAGGTGTCGTACTGCCCGTCGTAGACGATCGGGTACCTGGTGGCCGGATCGCAGAGCCGGTCGATCTGGGTACGGTCACCGGAACTGATGGTGAACCAGTACCGGTTGGTGTCCGGCCGGACCTGCCGGCACTTGTAGAAGAACCCCTTCACGCCAGGACCGAACACATCGCTGCGGAAGGCGGCGCTCAGCTTCTTGTTGAGGTTGATGTTGACGCAGTCGGCCTTCATACCCTCGACGTTGACGGTCTTGGCCGCCTTGGTCGTGTACCCCTTGGCCGTGTGGGTGCCCGACGCCGTCCAGGTCCTCGCCGGCAGGGCGATCTGATGGGCGACCTCGGCGAGCAAGGATCTGCCCTGTGCGGTTGCCTCGATCCGTGTCGTGGTGCGGGCCTCCGCGGTGCAACCGGCGACGGAGGCAGCGGTGACCGTCGTCGCCAGCAGAAGGGACGCGAACCGGATCCCGCGGGCCGGCGACGAGGATGTCACGTTGCTCTCCATTCCGGGCTCGCCGACAAACCCGCCGACAAACCCGCCGACGGACCCGCTGCTACCCGGGCGATCTCCGCACCCTAACCACGCGAACGAGCGGTCGGTGGGATCAGCGGCCGGTGGAGAACCTCCGGCACCGCGGTCGTGACCCGGACGGGCGTACACCGAGGTGGACGGAGGCGGCGTTCACAACAAGCGAAGGTCCCGGGCCGCCGGTTCCTCGGCCGCAGGTTCCTCGGCCGTCTCGTCGAGCGTCCCCGTGCGGGATGCCCGTGGCACAGCCCGTGTCGTGTCCTCGGCGGCACGGGCTCGGGTGTAGGCCGGCGTCTCGTCCCGGCGGGTGGCAGGCACCGTGGCGTGCTCGGTGACGAGAGCCCGTGCCTGCTCGGACAGCCGCGGCGGATCGATCCTGCCCGCACCGGCCCCCGGCACCAGCGCCTCCGCCACCTCGCCCGCCGTCGGCCGCCGCTCCGGGTCGGGGCGCAGGCACCGCCGGACCACCTGCGCGAAATCCGGCGGCAGCCCGGCGAGATCGGGGGTGCCGGCCCGGATGCCGGCGACCACGGACGGGGTGTCCTGACCCCAGGGGCTGCGCCCCAGGGCGAGGCGGGCGAGGACGGTGCCCAGGGAGAAGACGTCGCTCGCGGGGGTGAAGGTGGGTTGCTCGCGCAGTTGCTCGGGCGAGGCGTACGCGTAGGTGCCGGCGAAGCCACGCCGTGGCTCGGTGAGCCGTTCGATCTGGGCGATACCGAAGTCGATCACGCGCGGGCCGTCCTCGGTCAGCAGCACGTTGGCCGGCTTGAGGTCGAGGTGCACGATGCCCTCGGCGTGGATGGCGCTCAGGGCAACGGCGATGCCCGCCCCCAGCGTGCGCACCAGGTCGGCCTCCAGGCGGCCGCAGCGCTCGACGAGTTCCTGCAGCGAGGGGGCGGCCACGTACGGCACCGCCATCCACGGGGTCGGGCTTTCGGTGTCCGCGGCGATCACCGGCACGGTGAACCGTCCGTCGACCCGCTGGGCCGCCCGCACCTCGTGGGCGAAGCCCCTCTTGACCGGGGGAGCCGCCGCGAGGTGCGCGTGCAGCGTCTTGACCGCGACCATCAGCCCGTCGGGGTCCTGGCACAGGTAGACCCGCCCGAAACCGCCCTCGCCGACGCACTCCAGCACCTCGTACGTGCCGAAAGCCGGTGGCCGATCCGCCCCGTCCTCCCCGGCCGCGGGCCGCGCCCGCTCCATCTCCCGCCAGTTCCCCAGGGCTACGGCCTGAGGGTGCACCGCGATCCTGCCGTCACCCGCGGTTCCCGCTGCCCCTGCGGACGTCTCATTCCGCACGTCCCGTTCAGCCGCCGTGAGTCGCTCGCCCTGCTCGTCCTTCACCACGACGATCCGCGCCGTCTCCGGTTCGCGTCCGCCCTCCTCGAAGACGTACGCCTCAAGCTGTACGTTCTCGTCGCTCAGGCGGGACACACAGACGCCCGGCAGCCCCAACTGCGCGCACACGGAGGCCTCTTCCGGCGTCGGACGCAGGTCGCCACGGGCGAAGCACAGGGCCGTCGCCTCGTACCCCTGCCCGGTCAGGTCCCGCAGCAGCACGTCCTTCCACTGCCTCGCCGTCCATGCGCGCCATGCCGGGTCGTCCGCGCCGTCGTTCGCGCCGTTGTCCCCGCCGTCGTTCACGACCGCGAGGCAGGTCGCGGCGGCTGCGTCGGCCGCGCCGGTCTCGCGGGCCAGCACCGCGCATGCCGTGTCCGGCGCCGCCTGCACCGTCTCGCCCAACAGCGTCGCGGTCCGTTCCGCGATGCGCAGCACCGTGCGGGTGGCCGTCGCGGCCGTCGCGGCCATCCGGGCGAGCTCGTCGCGCTGCGCGCGCAGGGTGTCGTACGCCGCCGAGGAGCCCGGCATGTGGCCCTGGAGCTCCATGCACGCGAGGACCTTGTCGAAGCAGTCGACGGCCGTCGCGTGGTCCTCCGCCGCCACCGCCGCCTTCGCCTGCGCGACGCGCGCGGAGAGGACCTGGGAGGCGGCCGGACCGTGGAGTTCCTCGGACCGTACGGCTATCTGCCCGTACATCCGGCCGGCGCGCGGGAAGTCTCCGGCGGCTTCGACCGCCGCGGCCGTCGCGAGGAGGTCCCGCAGCCCGTCGTGGCCGTCCTCGTTGCCGAACGGCAGCACGCCGGCGACCTCGGCGTAGCGCTGGCGGGCGATGGTGACCAGCTGGTGGCCGGGGCCGAGTTCCTGCTGGGCGGTCCCCAGCATCTGGGAGAACACGCGGAGCGCCGCCGCGTTGTCGCCGCTCTTCTGCTGCCAGTAGCCGACCTCGCACAGCAGGGTGAGCGCCTTCTCGGTGCGGTTCTCGCGCTCGGCGGAGCGGCGCATGGCCTCGTAGCGGCGTACGGCCTCCTCGGGGCGGCCCGACCGGCCGTGCCAGTGGGCGAGTTGGTGCCTGGCCAGTTCGGTGTCCGGGTGGCGTGGCCCCTGGATCCGCTCCCGGTCGGTCAACAGGCGGACGAACAGCTGGACCGCGGCCTCGGGCTGGCCCGACTCGCCGGTCCAGTGGGCCAGGTGGTGCCTGAGCGCCAAGGTGTCGGTGTCCTGCGCGCCCAGGACGCGTTCCGCTCGCGCGACCAGAACGACGTAGCGTGCGGCTGTCTCCTCCGCACCGCTCTGACGGCCGGTCAGTTCTGCCGTCCTGCTGCTCTCCCGCAGCGATGCGACGAACTCCTCGCGGGAACCCTCGAAGGGATCCGATGCCGTCGCGCGTCGTCTGCCGAACCACCCCACCACGCCACCCCCACAGCCGTGGCCGGACCCGTGCCGAGTGGTCAGTATGCCCTACCCAATCGTTTGCGCCAATCGTTTGGGCAACGATGCCGACTGGGCTTGGGCGGAGGAGAACTGACTGGTGATCAGGGGTTCCGCGCTACGGCTTCCCGCTCAGTACAGGCTCGGGGCGATCGGTGTGCCCGTCGAGGCGCGCACCACGAGGTCGGGCCTGAGCACCTCCGAGGTGACGGACTCACCCGCGATACGGCGGAGCAGCAGCCGTACGGCGCGTCGGCCCTGTTCGGCCATCGGCGAGTGAACGCTGGTGAGCGGGACGGGCAGTTCGGCGGCGAGGGGGGTGTCGTTGAACCCGGCCAGCGCGAGGTCCTCGCCCAGCCGCAGGCCCAGGTCGCGGGCGGCGCCGATGGTGCCGATCGCCGCGAGGTCGTTGACGGCGAAGATCGCGGTCGGCCGGTCGGGGCCGCTCAGCAACTCGACGGCGGCGCGGTGGCCGCCGGCCGTGTCGAAGCTGCAGTGCCGCACGCGGTGGGCGGGCAGGGGCAGGCCGGCCTCGCGGTAGCGGTCGGTGAAGCCGGTGGTGCGGTCGGTGCCGGTGCTGGCGAAGGGTTCACCGGCGATGACGGCCACCTGGCGGTGGCCCAGCGCCAGGAAGTGCTCGGCCACCAGTCGCCCGCCCAGGCGGTCGTCGCAGGTGACCGCCGGGTGGCCGGTGTCGGTGCGGCGGTTGACGAGCACGAAGGGCGTGCCGTCCAGGGCCGGGTCGGCCAGCGCGGCCCCGTCCAGGTGTGCGTCGCCGATGATGAGGCCGTCCACGCGGCGCCCCAGGACCATGGCGATCCGCTCGCGCTGGGTGGCGGGATCGTCGTGGGTGTTGGTGACGAAGGCGGAGAGCCCCCGTCGGGTGGCCTCCTCCTCCACGCCCTCGTAGATGGTGGCCACGACGATCTCCGACAGCCGCGGGAAGAGCACCCCGACCAGGTTGCTGCGCCGGGTGCGCAGGCTGGCGGCATGCGGGTTGGGCCGGTAGCCGAGTTCGTCGGCCAGTTCACGGATCCGCCGCGCCGTCTCGCCCGACGCCGCGCGGCCCTGCTCCCCGGACGGACCGTTGAGGACCCGGGAGACCGTCGAGACGTGCAGCCCGAGCCGATCCGCGATCCCGCGCAGTGTCACCGGACCGCCCTCGCCCGCCATATCCGTCTCCCACCTCGCCGATCCCGAACCGCCCCCATTCTCTCCTCCAGGGAAGGACGAGGCGGAGTCGCCGGTCGCACCGAGGCCGCGCCCGAGGAGCGGCCGACCGGGCGCGCCCTCACCAGGACGGACTCAGAACACATGAGGAGGGGAGGGGAGGGGAGCTGGGGATGGATTGAGGCAGTAGGGGGAGTTGGGTGTAGATCAGGCTATTGAAGTGCGACTTAGCCGAATAAGGCCGAAAGACGCCCTGTTTGAATGATGTACCGGACACTCACACTCGGAAAATGGCGGTTCTCCACAGTGTCGGCCGGCCTGAGTGCCTGTTGTGCTCCTCGAACGGGTCCGACGTTCGTGAGCGCGGGCGGATGATTCCCCTGTCAGCCGAACTCTGCGACAGGTGCTGGAACGAGGTCGCCAACGAGCTTGCGCTGTGCGAGGGCGCCACGGCGGCACCTGAGCCCGAGTTCGACCCGGATGACGTGGAGTGGGTCGAGCCCCGTACATGCCGGTATTGCCATGCGCCGGTGCGGTGCTGTCCGACGAACTATGACCGTTGGGTTGAACTGGCCATGTTCGACATGCCCGCGAAGCAGGTGCCGCCCAAGCACCGTTGGCGGCTGATGAGCCGGAAGGCCGCGTACAGCCGGATCGAGGTCGAGCGGGTGGCCGTCAAGATCGGTGCCATCGATCCCGCACCCGGGGAGCCCGTCATTCCCGCTCATGAGTTCCTGTGCCTCAGGCAGGAGGCGTGACCGTGCCGCTCTCGCGCCAGAGCGCACGGGACGCACGTCATCCTCTCTGGGCCGTGACGTCGGTGATCTCCACGGACACGTTCGTGCCCGCCGAAGCAGTGCTGATCATGGACGGCGTGTAGTTCAGGCTCGTCCGGTCCGACAGCTCGGCTGTCTCGATGACCGGGCCTGACTCGTCGCCACGGATCTCGTAGGTGATCTCGTACACGGCGTCCGGGTCGATGCTCTCGCTGTCCCCCAGGTAGGTGAGGCTCGGCTCGACCGTCACATTGCAGCCGGCCGTCCCGAAACACTGCCGCTTCGTGGTTCTCAGCTCGATGGTGAAACTGTCGGCGGTCACATCGTCGTACGACGGCGTGGGGGTCGGTGTCTCCGTGGCGGCCGCCCCCGCGGCGCCGCCCGTCGGCTTGGCCGTCGCGGCCGGCTTGCTGCCGTTGCCGGAGTGCACGACGACGATTCCAGTGCCGATGACCGTCGCGACGACGGCGGCGGCCGAAGCCGCGATGATCAGGTTGGTGCGGGACTTCTTGGCCGGTGGTGTCGGGCTGTACGACGGCATCGGCGGTGGGCCGGTGTCGGTCATGGTTCCCCCAGGGGCAGTTGTTCGGTTCGAGGACGGGCTGCCGGGAATCCGCGGCCGTCCTACCGCCAGCCGCCGGTGAAGTCGCTGCTGAGCTGGGCGGCGCAGATGTTGTAGCCGCCCGACGCGTGCGCTGACGTCGATTGCCCGTCCATGGTCACGCTGCAGTTGATGTCCCCCGAGCCCTGCAGCTGGGCGTTCAGCGTGTAGTACATCGCCCCCTTCTCCAGGGGCAGGGTGGCCGTGAAACTGCCGTTCTTGAACACGCCCTTGCGGGTGTCGCTGTCGGAGCCGTAGTTGATGTCGAGGCCGCCGAGCGCTCCGGCCGGGGCGGTCCCCCAGACTTTGAAGACGACGGTCTTCGGGGCGCCGCCCTTCTTGTCGCCGGTCGTGGTGGTGGACGCGGGCTTCGAGGCGCTGTTGCCGGAGTCGTTCGAACTGTTGCCGCTGACGGCCACGGCGGCGATGCCGATGACGACGGCCACGCCGACGAGGCCGAGACAGCCGAGACCGATGACCTTCCCCGCGCCGGGTCCCTCCTTCGGTGGCTGCGGCTGGAACGGCGGCTGCTGGTTGCCCATGGGTCCCCCTGAGGTGTCTGCTGTCGAGAACAAGATGTGTGACATGTACAGATGGGATGCGGTTGCCGCATACCTGAGGGATTCACCCGATCGTGCAAGAGCGGTGGGGGCCCGGCCTCGGCGGCCAAGTGGGGAACGGGCCCGTCTCAAGGGCCGGATCCCCCTGGGGCTCCGTCGCGGCGGCGGGCGTTACTGTCCGCCGTGGGCGTGCGGCTCCAGGCCGTGTGCGCGGACGCCCAGGACGCGTCGGGACACCTCGGCCTCCATCGGTCCGCTGAACGCGGTTCCGGCCGCCGCGCGGGACGCGGCGGACTTGGCGTCGGCCGTCAGCAGGTCCATGTGGATCGTGGCCGCCGCCGTGACCCCGGCCGCCATGGCGGCCGGCACCCCCGCGAGCACGTCGCTGACGTTCCCGGCCGCCCACACGCCCGGCACTCCGGTGAACCCCGACCCGTCCACCTGGACCTGCTCACCCACGCCCATGGGGTGCTCGCGCACGGTCAGGCCCAGCCCGTCGAGGAAACCGGCACGGGCGACGAACCGCGGGGCGACCACCAGTTCCTGAACCGGCACCACCACTCCCGACGCCAGCCGCACCCCCGCCAACCGGTCCTCGCCGTCCGCCTCGAGACCGGTCACCTCACCGTCCACGACGGCGACGCCGAGGGCGGCTAGCTGCTCCCACTGCTCGTCGGCCAACTCCGCCCCGGTGTGCAGGAACAGCTTGACGTCCTCGGACATCTGCCGGAACAGCAGCGCCTGGTGGAAGCTGCCCAGCACCCCGATCGCCCTGTCGCGGGCCTCCCAGCCGTGGCAGTAGACGCAGTGCACCACGTCCCGGCCCCACCGCTCGGCCAGTCCCGGCACGTCCGGCAGCTCGTCGACCAGACCCGTGCTCACCAGCACCCTGCGCGCCCGTATGCGTTCACCGCCCTCGGTGACGACCGAGAACGCCGTTGCGCTCGGGTGGATCCGCGCGACCCGGGCCGAGACGACACGGCCGCCGTACGAGAGGACCTCCTGCCTGCCCAGCCGCAGCAGCTCCAGTGGGGAGATGCCGTCACGGCCGAGGATTCCGTGGACCCCGGTATGGACAGCGGGAGCGTTGCGGGGCTCGCCCGTGTCGATCACCAGCACCGACCGGCGTACCCGGGCCAGGGTCAGGGCCGCCGAGAGACCGGCGGCCCCGCCCCCGACCACCACGACATCCCAGGTCTGCCCGTCGGCTTGCGTCACATCGAAGTCGCTCATGGCGCCACCGTGCGTCCGGGGTGCGCGCGACGGCAAAGGTTCATGCCGTTTCAGCAAAAAGAAGGGTGGCCGCGACGCCGTTCGGCACCGGCTGCCGGGGCACCGGAAGAGTTCTTCCCCGATCTCGCGGTTCGTCGGACCGCGGGCCGCGAACTGGCCGGGAGAGCGGAGAAAGCCCTGGACTGCCCTCCCGGCCGGATCGTCAGATGCGCAGCAGCGCGACCTGCCGCGAGGGCCGGTGCCGGCGCCAGGCGACGGTCAGGAAGGCGATCAGGCCGACGACGGGGAGGGCGGAGACGCTCCAGCTGAGGGCGTACGGCGGGCCGGGCTGGTCGAGGACGGTGATGTCGCTCAGGGTTCCGGTGCCCTGGCCCTGGGGGCCGTTGATGGTGAAGGTGAAGCTCCACTTGCCGGCCGTGGACAGGGACTGGACGTCCAGGCCCCAGACCGACCGCTTGCGCGGGTGGCGGGCCAGCTGGCCGCCGCCTCCCCCGCCTCCGCCGCCTCCCATGCCGCCGGCCTGCCGGCCGGGGGCGGTCATGGAGAGGGTGCCGGACTTGCCCTTGATGCCGCCGTCGGGGGCGAAGGTGAAGTCGAGGGACTGGTTGGCCCGCAGCGGCCACTTGGAGAAGCCGACCGTGAGGTTGTAGGGGCCGACCTTCACCTTCTCGGTGTGGACGATGTCGACCGGTGCGTACGCCTGGGCGGCCGGGGCCGAGAGGAAGAGCGTCCCCGCCATCGCGCACAGGGCCAGGACGAGGGCGCGGGCGCGGCGCGGTACCGAGCGGCGCGGGGTGCGTGCTTGAGGGCGCATCGGTCAGCTGCCTTCCTGATCGGCGGAGGTGGTGGAGACCGTGAGGGTGGCGGACTCGGCGGAGACCGTGTTGAGCTGGAGGAGGACGGCGAAGCGGGAGCCCAGGTAGCCGGCCAGGGTGCCGATCACCAGCCCCAGCAGAGCGTCGGTGATCAGCGTGGTCGCCGAGGTGCCGGACTGGCCCATCGGACCACCCCCGCCACCGCCTCCCCCGCCACCACCCCCACCGCCGTTGACCAGCGATGTCTGCAGGAGCATGGAGAGGCTGACCAGGACGCCGGCGACGGCCCCGACGAGCTGCGGCAGCCAGCGGCCGGACCAGCCCTGCCTGCGGCCGATCAGGCGCAGCACCTCGATCACCAGGGCCACGCCGAGCATGAACATCGGGATGCCGGAGGGCAGTACGGGGGGCGCGCTCATGAGGTTGTCGCGCAGCGGCAGGCCGACGTAGCCCGCGTACCACTTGGCCGCCCACGGCGAGAACCACCACAGGAACAGCTGCATCACACCGAGCACGGCCGCGATGGCGAGCGCGATGCCCCGGCGGCGCAGGGCGATCGCGACCGTGAGCGTCAGGCAGACGGAGAAGAAGATGTTGCCCGCGAGCTGCGGGTCGATGGTCCCCGAGAGCCCCTGGAAGGCGTAGGTGGTCAGGGGGCAGAACGTCATCAGGACCGGAGTGGCGACGACCGCGCCGATCCGCCCCCACAGCTGCTCGCGGGCCGCCGTGAAGACGATGACGCTGCCGACCATGGTCAGGCTGATGGAGATGAACAGTGCCACGTGCGGCGGCGAGTTGAGGACGGCGTCGAAGCCGTACAGCGAGTGCCACCACAGGTCCATCAGGCCGTACATCAGGAACAGCGCGGCACCGGTCCCGGAGACCAGGTAGCCGAGCGGCGCGGTGAACGTGCCGCCGAAGACGCGGACCGGGCTGCCGCCGACGGCGGGGTCGGCGGGGCGGCCGGCGCGCTGCGCGGCGGTGGCGCGCAGCACCATCACCAGGCTGGCCACGCCCGCGATCGCGCTGCCGGAGTAGAGCAGGAGGTGGGAGAGGGTGAAGAAGGTGTCCGGGCCGACGTCGACGTGCCACTCGATGTCCCAGCTGATGCCGACCAGCGAGATGGCGGTGCCGATCAGCACCACGAACGCCCCTGCGGCGGCGGGCAGTTGGCGTTGCGGTGGGCGGCCCGGCGGGGACGACTGGCCGGAGCCGGCCAGTGTGGAGGTGGGGACGGAGGCCATGGCGGGTGCCTTTCGGGTCTGTGTCGGCTGGTCCGCTGGTCCGCAGCGCGCGGGATCAGCGGGTGAGGGTGAGCGGGAAGACGAGGTGGTCGTGGCGGCCGTTGCCGTCGATGTCGACGAGGAGCTCCCAGCGGCCGGTCATCATCAGCGGGAGACCGGCGACGTGGTAGCGGTGGTCCGCCTCGGCCACGGCGGTGAAGTCGGGTACGGCGTGGCCCGTCGTGGGCATCACCGCGGAGACCGTGACGGACAGGGAGGCCGAGGTCGGCTTGTGGCGGGGTGTCAGCAGGACGTCGACCGCGGTGGTGCCGGTCTCGGGCCGGTGGACCGTCAGGGCCACCACGTCCGTGGCGGTGCCGGAGGTGAGGGTGGTGCCACCGGACCCGGAACTCGCCGTACCGGACGACGACATCAACCCGAGTGTCAGCACGGTGAGCAGGAGGGTCGCCAGGACACCTGCGGCGATGAGGGACCGTCGGGTGCGCCGGCTCATCCTGTGCTCCCCGTGGCGCCGGTGACCTGGATCAGGTAGGGGACGGTCAGGATGGTGTCGTCCCGCTCCGCCTGGATCCAGATCCGGTAGGAGCCGGCCTTGGGGAACGTGTAGACGAAGGAGATGTCCGGGCCGTACGCGGCGACCGTCTCGTCGGCGGTGCTGTCCCCGTTGACCGAGGTCAGGCCGCTCATCGACGACATGTCGGTGGAGGAGTTCATGTCCATCCCCGCCATGTCGTCCGACACCGCCCCCATCGAGTGGGAGTGGGCCCAGACCTCGGCGTTCTGCGCTGCCTGCCCCACCGCCGTCCCGCTCGACGGCACCGGACCGGCGACGATCATGTGGCCGAGCATGCCGAGCCAGGGCTGCAGCGTCGCGTCGCCTCCGACGCGGGCGGTGAGCACGGCGGCCTTGCCCGCGACCAGGGAGGAGGCCGTCAGCCGTACCCGGACGCCGTCTACCGTCTGCGTACCGGGTCCCGAGTGCACGGCGGCTACGGCCGTGGAGGCGGCCCCGGCCGAACCGGAGGCGGAGGCGGAAGCCGAACCGGAGGCCGAGGCGGAGGCGGAAGCCGAGCCCGAGGCCGAGCCCGAGCCCGTGCCCGAGTCCGTGCCGTTCGCCGCGTCGATGCCGGTCGCGGACCGGACCAGCTGGACCCCGCCGCCCCGGCGGGCGAACTCGGCCGACACCGCGTAGTGGCCCGCCTCGGGCAGGGTCAGCGGGACCTCGTACGTGCCGGCGCCGGTCATCACGGGGTGCAGATGCCACAGCTGCCCGGAGGGGCCGATCACGATCAGGTGCACGAGCGCCCCGTCGTGGACGACGATGTCGTCCACCGGCAGCCCCGTCGAGGTGTCGGTCACGGAGAACGTCAGGTCGTCGACCGTGCCCGCGCGGACCGACGAGGAGCGGATGCCCAGCGTGGCCGGCTCGCGCGAGTAGTCGCTGGTCTGCTGCCCGACGGAGGAGTAGGGGTTCTTGACGCCGTCGATCGTGGCGTCGACCTGCCCGCCCTGGGACGCCGGCAGCGGCAGCGTGGCGGAGAGGATCGCGCCGGTGACCGCGACGGCCAGTCCGGCGACGATCCCGCCGGCCGGCACCACGGCCCACCAGCCGCGTCGCGCGCGGACGGCGACGAGGACGGTGACCGGGATGAGGAGCCCGGCGCCGATGAAGCCGCCGTACACCGCCTTCTCGTCCGGCGAGGTGACCTGCTTCGACACGACGAAGGGGATCGCCGCGGTCCGCGTCCCGTCGTCCAGGGTCAGCTGCCACGGGCCGACCTCGTCGACCTCCAGCTGCGCGGAGTAGGTGCCGGGGCTGGCGCCCAGGGTGACGACGGCCGTGTCGGTGGTCGTACCGGAGGAGGAGCCCGCGGACGAGGACGTGGCGACCCCGGTGGGCACCGCCCCGAGCCTGATCCGGCCGGCCGCGGTGCCCGTGTGGGTGATCACGTCCACGTGCAACGGGCCGGGGACGCCGGTGACCCGGCGCAGGATCACGGTGAGTTCCCGGTCGCCGAGCGTCTGGGCCACCTGTACGTCGTTGCCGGCGGACGGGGAGTCCGCCGAGGCCAGGGGGCTCGCGGCGAACAGCAGGCCGAGGGCGCACAGCAGGACGGCCAGTGCGGCGCGCAGGCGGCGGGTGGGGGGATTCGTGCGGGGAGGTGGGCCGTCCCCCGCACGAAGGGCGGTGTCGTTCATCGCGGTCCACGCTAGGAAGGGCCCCCTACCGTTGTCGTCACGGCGACAGGGGATTTCCGGTCCCCCGGACGGGGGACTCGCGCGCGGCTCTGACCAGGCATCATGAGCCACTCGGGCGGCCGGCCGGGGAGGGTCGGGAGAGTGAGAGGAGCGCGGGGTGCGCGAGAGCGAGGGGCGCCGTCGGGGGCAGGCGTCCGCGACCGGCCGCGACGTCAGCGGTTCGCTGGCCCGCCAGTCGCTGCTCGTCGCCGCGGTCACCCTGGTCGTGGACTGCCTCGGCTTCCTGCTGACGACCGCCTCCTCCTACCCGCCGCCGTGGCGCTGGGCCGTGCTCGCGGCGATCGTCGTGGTGGACGCGGCCCTGGCCACCCCGGCGCGGATGTCGGGGGTGGTGGCCGTCGCCCAGTCCGCGGTCGCGATCGCCGGTTCCGCGCTGCTCCTGGGCAGCGGCGGTCCGCCGCGCCAGCTCAACGACGCGGGCCTGCTCATCTCCGCCTACCGGGCCGGTGCCTGGCTGGACCGGGTGCCCGCCGTGGTCTCCCTCCTCTTCCTCGCGGTCGGGGCCGTCGCCGGGCGGATCCTCGGCGAGGGGAGCATGGGACAGGGACGTATCGTGCTGGACGCCACGGCCAACGCCCTGCTGCCCTGGCTCGTCGGGCGCTACACCACCGCCCGCCGCGCCTACATCGCCGAGCTGGAGCAGCGCGCCGAGCGCGAGCGGCACAGCCGGCAGCAGGCACTGGCCGAGGCCATCGCGGACGAGCGCAGCAGCATCGCCCGCGACCTGCACGACGTGATCTCCCACCACGTCAGCGCGATCGGCGTGCACGCGGGTGTCGCCCGCCTCAAGGCGACCGCCTCCCCGGGCACCGTCGACACCAGGGACCTGGCGGGCTCGCTGAGCGCCGTGGAGACGTCCAGCCGCGCCGCCATGATCGATCTGCGCCGGCTGCTGGACTTCCTGCACGGTTACGCCCCGGACCCCACGGGAGAGGACCGTCAGCCCGGTCTGGACAACCTCGCCGAACTCCTCGACACCGTCGGCGGCGCCGGTCTGCGGGTCCGGGTGAGCGTCCACGGCGTCCCGCCCCGGCTGCCGGAGTCGCTCGACATCGCGGCCTACCGCGTCGTACAGGAGATGCTCACCAACGCGCTGCGCCACGGGACCGGCGGCACCGCGGAGGTCGAACTCCGCTACGACGACTGCGCGCTCACCGTCACCACGGCCAACCCACTCCCCGCCGGCCCCCGGGTCCGCCCGGACTCCCCGCACCGCGGCCTGCAGGGCATGCGCAGCCGTGCCGCCCTGTTCCACGGCTCCGTCACGTACGGCCCCACCCCCGACGGCACCGCCTGGACCACCACCGCCACCTTCCCGCTGGCGCCCCCCGACCCACTGGACCCCTCATGACGCTGCGCGTCCTGGTCGCCGACGACCACGCCATGTTCCGCTCCGGTCTGCGTGCCGTCCTGGACACCCAGCCGGACATCGAGTGCGTGGCGGAGGCGTCGGACGGCCGCAGCGCCGTGCACGAGGTACGACGGCTCCGCCCCGACGTCGCCATCCTCGACATCCGTATGCCGCTGCTGGACGGCCTGCGCGCCACCGAGACCATCCTCGCCGACCCCGGGAACACCACCCGGGTCATCCTGCTGACCACCTACGACCAGGACGCCTACGTCCACCGCGCGCTGCAGGCCGGTGCCAGCGGCTTCCTGCTCAAGAGCCTCCCGCCGGAGGAGCTGATCGCCGCCGTCCGGGTGGCCGCCCGCGGCGACGCCCTGATCGACCCCTCCGTCACCCGGCGCCTCCTCACCCGCCTCGCCGACGGCGTCGCCCCGCCGCCGCCCGCCGCGGCCGCTCCCGCCGACCTCGACCAGCTCACCGCGCGGGAACGGGAGGTGCTGCTGCTGCTCGCCGAGGCATGCACCAACGCCGAGATCGCCGGACGTCTCGGCATCGGCGACGAGACGGTCAAGACCCACGTCTCCCGCATCCTCACCAAGCTCAAGCTGCGCGACCGCGTCCACGCCGTCGCCTACGCCCACCTCCACGGCCTCGTCGAACAGGGCCCCGCGCCACGGCCGGACACCCGGCGCCGGCGCAGGCACGACCCCTGACCCGTCAGGTGGTCACCCGCGTGTGCCGCCGACCCGGACGGGGTCCCGGACGGGGGCGCAGACGGGGCCGCAGGCGGGAGCCGGTCACGGCACGGACGGCCGCGCCGGGCGGCAGCAGGGCGGAGACGGTGCGGGCGGCGGCTTCCTCACCACAAGCAGGGGGGCGCAGCTTGAGACGTCCCTCACCGGCCGTCCCGCTCACCCGGCTCTCCCCGCTCACCCGGCTCTCCCGGCCCTCCCGGCGGAGCGCCCCGCACCGCTCGTCCCACCGCCGTGCGCAGCGTCACGAAGGCGGGAGAGCTGCGGGTGGTGATCTGGTCCCGTTCGGTCGGCAGGGCGACCGGGAGGTCCCGGAGGACGCGGGAGCCGGGGCCCGGGGAGAGGACGACGACGCGGTCGCCGACGTAGACGCTCTCGTCGATGTCGTGGGTGACGAAGACGATGGTGGTGTCGTCGGTGCGATGGACTTCGAGGAGGAGGTCCTCCAGGTCCTCCCGGGTGCCCGCGTCCAGGGAGCCGAACGGCTCGTCCATGAGGAGCAGCGAGGGCCGGCAGACGAGGGCGCGGGCGATGGCGACGCGCTGCTGCATGCCTCCGGACAGTTCACGGGGGTGGCGCCGGGCCGCTCCGTGCAGGCCGACGCGTTCGAGGAACGTCTCCGCCTCGGCGCGCCGCGCCGCCCGTGCGAGACCCCGGCGGCGCAGCGGCAGGGCCACGTTGTCGCGGACGGTGAGCCAGGGCAGCAGCGAGCGGCCGTACTCCTGGAAGACCACCGCGAGCCGCTCCGGTACGCCGGTCACCGGTGTCCCGTCGACCGTGACCGTGCCCTCCTGTGCGGGCAGCAGCCCGGCGATGGTGCGCAGCAGCGTGGACTTGCCGCAGCCGGAGGGCCCGACCACGCTGAGGAGTTGCCCGTCGGGCACGGTCAGGCTGATGCCGTCGAGGACGTGCTGGTCGCCGAAGTGCCGGCTGACGGAGTCGAGGCGCAGCATCGCTCACTCACCCTCGTACAGGGTGGCCGTGCTGTCGGCCACCGTGACGTGCAGGAGGAAGGGGCCGGTGTCGTCGGCGCGGCCCAGTGCGTGGTCCAGGGCGGCCGGCAGTTCCCCGGGGTGCTCGGCGCGGGCGGCGGGGCAGCCGAAGGACTCCGCGAGTGCCGCGAAGTCGACGCCCGTGATGTCCGTGCCGGGGACGGGCGCGATGCCGATACGGCGGCCCAGCGAGCGGACGGCCCCGTAACCGCCGTTGTCCAGGAGGACGTAGGTGACCGGTGCCGTGTGCCGGGCGGCGGTCCACAGGGCCTGCACCGAGAACAGCGCCGAGCCGTCCCCGACCACGCACACCACCCGGTGCCGGTCGGCGAGGGCCCGGCCCACCGCGAGGGGCAGGCCCCAGCCGAGCGCCCCGCTGCCCGTGGTGAGGAAGCCGCCGCCCGACGCGACGGGCACGCGCGCGTGCAGGGCGTCACGGTGGTTCGGTGCCTCCTCGACCAGGACCCGGTCGTGCGGCAGCCGGGCGCGCAGCAGGTCGAACAGCAGGTCCGGGGTGATGCCCCGCTCGGCGCGGGCGGGGGGCGGTGCCGGTCGGGGCGGCGGCGGGTCGCGGTCGGCCGCCGCCTTCAGCAGCCCGGTGAGCCGCGCCAGCGCGGGGCGCAGGGTGGTGACGATGCTGGTGCCGGTGGGCAGCCAGGCGGCCTGGGCGGGGTCGCAGTCGAGGTGGAACAGTTCGGTGCCGGGTGGGAGCGGCGGGCCGGCGTCCGCCACGTGGTAGGTGAACACGGGTGCGCCGAGGGCGACCACCACGTCGTACGGGGCGAGCCGCGCGGAGAGTCGGCGGGCGACCGGCGGCAGGAAGCCCTGGAAGAGGGGGTGCGTCTCGGGGAAGCCGGAGCGGCCGGAGAGGGGGCTGATCCACACCCCGGCCCGGATCCGTTCGGCCAGCGCCCGGGCCTCGTCCAGCGCGTCCTCGTCGTCCACGCCCGGGCCCACCACGAGCGCCGGGCGCGCGCAGGTCTCCAGCCGGGCGGCGAGCGCGTCGAGGGCGTCCGGGTCGGCCGTGAACCCGGAGTGCACGGTACGGGGCGTGACGAGTTCGGCGGGCCGGTCCCAGTCGTCCTCGGGGACGGACACGAACACCGGGCCGCGGGGATGCGTCATCGCGATGCGGTACGCCTCGGCGAGCACGGCCGGCACATCCTCGGCGCGCTCCGGCTGGCGCGCGGACTTCACGTACGGGCGCGGGAACAGGGCGGGTTCGTCGGCGCCGAGGAACGGGCGCAGCTGGAGCAGGGAGCGTGCCTGCTGACCCGCCACGATCACCAGCGGCACGCGGTCGCGGTAGGCGTTGAAGACGGCGCCGAGCGCGTGTCCCAGGCCGCCGGCCGAGTGCAGGCCGACGAACGCGGCCCGCCGGGTGCCGAGCGCGTACCCGGCCGCCGTGCCGACGGCCACGGACTCCTGCAGCCCCAGCACATAGGTGAAGTCGTCCGGCCAGTCGCGGAACATCCGCAGTTCCGTGGAGCCCGGATTGCCGAAGACCGTGGTCATACCGGTGTCGCGCAGGAGTCGTACGACCGCCTCCCGCACCGTCGTGGCCGTCGTCATGCCGTCCTCCCTGCGGGGGATACGGGGCCGAGCAGCCGTTTCTCGACCGCCAGAAGTCCGGTGTTGAGGAGATACCCGAGCGTGCCGAGCAGCAGCAGCGCCGACCACACCGTGAGCAGGTCGGAGCGCGTCTGGGCGTCGGTGAGGGTGAACCCGATGCCGTCGGCGCTGCCCGGCAGCAGCTCCGAGAACACCATCAGGATCAGGCACAGCGAGAGGCTGAGCCGCAGCCCGGCGAAGATCCGGGGCAGCGCGGAGGGCAGGACGAGGAACCACAGCCGTTCGGGTGCCGTCAGCCGCAGCACGGCCGCCGCCTCGAGGCGCAGCGGATCGGTGGCACGGGCGCCCTCGGCCGAGTTGACCAGCACCGGCCATACGGCGCCGAACGCGATCGACGCCACCTGCATGGGCGTGCCGACGGCGAAGACGACGACGAACACCGGCACCAGCGCGGGCGGCGGCACGGCCCGCGCGAACTGGAGCACCGGGTTGCACAGCGCGTACGCCCGGCGTGAGCGGCCCACCGCGATCCCCAGGGCGATCCCGGCGACGGCGGCGAGCGCGAACCCGGCCGCCATCCGGCCGAGGCTCGGCAGGATGGTGCCGACAGCGTCCGAGGTGAGGAACAGATGACGGGCGGGGCCCGAGAACCACAGCTCACGGGCGTGCCGGGCGATCCGCAACGGCGGCGGAAAGTACACGCTGCGCTGCGCACGGGCAATCACTTCCCAGCACAGAACGGCACCGAGAAACACGGACCACCGCAGCAGAAACGGCACGGCGACGGGCCGCCCGGAGCCGGGCACTGCCCCGGACCGCCTGGAGCCCGACACCTGCGACTCCAACTGAGACTCCGGCCCCGGCTGCGGCTCCGGCTGCGGCTGCGGCCCCGGCCCCGGCCCCGGCTGCGGCTCCGGCTGCGGCTGCGGCTGCGGCTGCGGCTGCGGCTGCGAATCCCGCTCCGGCCCCGGCCCCGGATCCCGCTCCAGCTCCGACTGCGGCTCTGGCCGTACCCCAGGCCCCACCCCCAGCCTGGGCTGCGGCTCCAACTCCCGCTCCGGCTGCGGCTGCGGCCCCGGCTCCGGATCCAGCTCCGACTGCGGATCCCGCTCCAGCTCCGACTGCGGCTCTGGCCGTACCCCAGGCCCCACCCCCAGCCTGGGCTCCGGATCCAACTCCCGCTCCGGCTGCGGCTGCGGCCCCGGCTCCGGCTCCAGCTCCGACTGCGGATCCCGCTCCAGCTCCGACTGCGGCTCTGGCCGTACCCCAGGCCCCGCCCCCAGCCTGGGCTCCGGCTCCAACTCCCGCTCCGGGTGCGGTTGCTGTGCCTCAGGCCCTACTCCCACTCCCAGCCCCGGCCCCAACTCCGGCCCGGGCTCCGGCTCCGACCTCGGCCCCAACCCCAACTCCCGCTCCCGCTCCCGCTGCGGTTGCCGTTCCGGTTGTGTCATGGGTGGCTCCGCTTTGGCGGGGCCCGGTGGGGTTCGTGTGTCCAGGCGAACAGTCGGTGTTCCGCGGCGGTCAGGGCGCTGTTGATCAGCAGGCCGAGGGTGCCCGCCCACACCACCCCGGCCAGGACGTCGCGGGTGCCGTCGGTCTCGGTCTGGGCCTGGGCGATGAAGATGCCGAGGCCCTGGCCGAAGCCGGAGAGGATCTCCGTCGCGACGGCGAGGATCAGCGCGACCGCGGCCGAGATCCGCACGCCGGCCGCGATGAACGGGGCGGTGGCCGGCAGGTCCACCCGCAGCAGCACCGCGAGCCGGCCGAACCCGAAGGCGCGCAGGGTGTCCCGGGCCAGCGGGTCGGTCTCGCCGAGGCCGTAGACGGTGTTGAACAGCACCGGCCACAGCGAGGCGTACGCGATCAGCGTCACCTCCGTCCGGGTGCCCGATCCGAGCAGCAGGGACACCAGCGGGATCAGCGCGACGGACGGCAGGGGCCGCAGGAACTCGATCACCGCGCGGGCGGCGGCCTCCACCACCGGCACCGTGCCCAGCAGCAGCCCCAGCGGCACGGCGAGCGCGCAGGCGAGCCCGAGGCCGAGCGCCCACGCCCGCAGGGTCACCCCGACCCCGTCGAGAAACGCGGGATCGCCCGCCAACCTCGCGGCGCGGGCGAGGACTTCGGACGCCGGCGGCAGATAGCTGCGCCGGACGATCCCGGCCCGGGCCACCGCCTCGCAGATCCCGAAGGCCGCCGCCGCGCCGAGCAGGCCCAGCAGGAGTTCCTGACGCCTGGTCATGTCACGCCGCGTCATTTCACCAGCAGGGGTGCCGGGTCGATGGCCTTCGTCAGCAGTCCCTGGGTGCGCATGAGCCGGACGAGCCGGCCCAGGGCGGCCGGATCGGCGGTGGGCGGATACGCCGGCAGGTGGATCGACCTGGCCTGGTCCGCGGTCACCTTGGTGTACTTGGGCAGTTCGGCGCGTACCGCCGCCGGGTCCTCCGCGGCCAGCTCGGACGCCGCCTCGACGGCACGGCGGAAGCCCGCCGCCGCCTTGGGGTTCTTCTTCACGAAGGCGGCCGTGGTGATGTACCCGCTGGCGGGCAGGCCCTTCGCCGGTCCCGAACCGCCGTCGAGCAGCACCCTCGCGCCCAGCTCGCCCTGGATGGCCGTGTCGAAGGGCTCGACCGCGTGTACGGCGTCCGCCTGCCCCCGCTGCAGGGCGGCGCCCATCTGCGGGAACAGGATCTGCCGGTAGACGGGCCGCCCGATGTGCCGGGCGTCGAGGATCGCGTTCAGGGTCAGGGACTGGATGTTGTTCAGGACGGCGACGGCGACCTTCTTGCCGGCGAGGTCCGCGGGTGACTTCAGGGCGGAGTCCCCGGGCACGCGGACGTCCATCATGTGCGGGGCGATCCGTACGCCCTCGGCGAGGATCCGCAGGTCCAGGGTGCCCTTCTCGTACGCCTGGAAGTAGGTGACGTAGTTCGCGCTCGCGATGACGTCCACCTGGCCCTTGAGCAGCGCGGGCAGCGCCTGGATGCTCTGCTGCACGGGCTGGATGCGCACGTCCAGGCCCTCCTTGGCGAACAGCCCGCGGTCCCGGGCCAGATAGAGGGCGGCGGAGTCGGTGAGCGGCAGCGCCGCCACGGTCAGCTGCTGCCGGCCGTCGGCCGGGTGCGGTGTGGCGCCGTTGTCACAGCCCACCAGGATCAGCGCAGCGGCGGCGGCGACGAGCGCGGCGAGGTGTTTGGTTCGCGAACGTGATCGATGTAACCGATGTGAAGGCATGTCGGCATGACTACCCCGTTTTGTCATGATCGCTACAGACTCGGGGCGGGTTTCGGGGGCTTCGCAGCTGCCCGAACCCCGGCGCAGGTGAGCCGCGCGAGCCGGGCGCGGTCCTGCGGGGCGGGGCCCGCATCGCGTCCGGGCTTCGAGATGCGGTCACCGCCACCTGCTGGATACGCTCGCTGGGTGGCCGGATGACGATGGCGATGACGGCCCAGGGCGTGGGCCGTGGGCCGTGGCAGAGCAGCCGCCCCACCCCGCCCAGCGGCAACGAAGACGTCCGCAGTCCCAACCTCTTCAGTGTTCACGCCTCCACGGGAGGAAGGTTGCGATGAGGTTCACCCGCATGCGTACCGCAAAGGCCGCCGCCGCAGTCGTGGTCGCCGTCCCGCTCGCGCTCGGAGGTCTGGCCTCGCAGAGCCAGGCGCAGGCGGCGCCTCCTCCCGGCCCGTCGGGGATGTTCGGTCCAGGCTGTTCGGCACTCACCCAGAAGGCCAACACGGCGAAGGACCGGGTCGTCGAGGCCGCGGCCGCGTATCCGCAGCTCAGCCAGCTGGTCTCGGCCGTCGTCAGGGCACGGCTGGGCGGCACCCTCGACGGGAAGCCCGACGTCACCGTCTTCGCCCCGAACCAGCAGGCCTTCCAGAAGATGACCGCGTCGCAGCTGACCTCACTGCTCAGCAACCAGGGGCAGCTGAAGAAGGTGCTGACCTACCACGTCGTGGCCAAGCAGATCACCCCGAACGAACTCCCGCACGGCTCCTTCACGACGGTGGAGGGCGGCAAACTGACCACGTCGGGCTCGGGCACCAGCTTCAAGGTCAACGGCAAGGCGAACATCGTCTGCGGCAACATCAAGGCCGCGCACGCCACCATCTACGTCATCGACGCGATCCTCCAGCCCCCGTCCTGACCCACTCCCCGGAGGACCTGAGCCTGCCCTGCGCCGGCTCAGGTCTTCGGCATAGGGCCGAGCAGTACGGCCCCATGCCGAGGGCCAACAGGCCCAAGGAGGCGGGGAGTTCGCCGAGGCACTCGGCACAGGCGGCGGTACGGCAGAGAACCGGCGCGGTGCGAGACCGAAGGCGACGCCGCCGACCCGGGCGACCGTGAAGCCGACCCCGCCCCTGCAACGCCCTGTGCCTACGAGACCGTGGCGACGGGGGCCTGGGACGCAGAGCCGCGCCCCCCCTGACCAGCCCCGTCGCCTCCTCCACCGGCGGATCTGCGCGACGCGGGGCGTCGGGAATAGCCTGGAGAGGAGCGGCACCGGGACGTTGGACGGACCATGCCGATGCGTTCCCTTCGCCGCGCGGACGCGGAACAGGGAGGCAGAGCCATGCCCTGGAATCTGAACGGCACGTACCTGGAGAGCTGCAACTGCGACACGGTGTGCCCCTGCACCACCTCGGGTCTCACCGCACCGGCCGACCACGAGCGCTGCCAGGTGACCTTCGCCTTCCACGTGGACAGCGGGAACGTGGACGGCGTGGACGTCTCCGACCGCAGCGTCGCCGTCTTCATCGACGCGCCCCGGGTGATGGCCGACGGCGACTGGCAGGTGGCGCTCTACATCGACGCCTCGGCCGACGACGGCCAGGCGGACGCCCTCGGCAAGGTCTTCTCCGGCCGAGCCGGCGGGCCGATGGCGGCGCTCACCCCCCTCATCGGCGAGGTCCTCGGCGTGCAGCGCACCCCCATCGACTTCCGCGACGACGGCCGCCGCCACGCCGCGCGGGTGGGCGACGCCATCGACATCGAGATCGAGGACCAGGTCGCCCCGCAGTTCGGCGACGACGGTCCGGTCATGGGCCTGACCGGTATGTTCCACCCGGCGAACAGCACGCTGACGATCGCCCGGTCCACCCGGGCCACGGGCGCGGGCGTGTACGGCCGGTCCTGGGACTTCACCGGCGGCAACGGGCACTCGGCGCCCTTCGCGTGGTCCGCGTGACCGGTGGGCCGGCCACCGTCCGCCGGGGGGCGGGCCCCGCCGGGCTGCTGCTGGTCGCGGCGGCCGGCGCCTGGATCTGGGTGGTGACGGGCTGGGGCGGCATGCCGGCGATGCCCGGCACCATGGGCCTGGGCCTGCCCGCCTTCCTGGCCGTGTGGACGCTGATGATGGCCGCGATGATGCTGCCCGCCACGGCGCCCGTCGCCGCGCTGTATGCACGTACCATCACCACGCGCCGGACCTCGCGCATGGCCGTCTTCACCGTCGCCTACCTGCTGGTCTGGGCCGCGGCCGGGCTGCCGGCGTACGGGCTGGCCGCCGGCCTGGGCCGGGTGGCGGACCTGCCCGCCGCGGCGGGCACCGCGGTGGCCGCGGCCGTGTTCGCGGTCAACGGCGTCTACCAGCTCACGCCCCTCAAGGACCGCTGCCTGGCGAGGTGCCGCTCGCCGATCGGGCTGATGCTGCGCTACACCTCGTATCCGGGGCCCTCGCGCGACCTGCGTGCCGGCGCCCATCACGGGGCCTTCTGCCTGGGCTGCTGCTGGTCGCTGATGGTGCTGCTGGCGGCGTTCGGGGTGATGAACCTGTGGGCCATGGTGGTCCTGGCCGCCGTGATCACCGCCGAGAAACTCGCTCCGGCCGGCCGTCTGGTGGCCCGCGCCGTGGGGGTCGCCTCGATCGCCCTGGCCATCGCCGTCTTCTGGCTCCCGGCCCTGGCCCCGGGCCTCACGGGCACCGGCACGACCGGGATGTGACAACGGACGCCGGGCGCCGGACGACGGACGACGGACGACGGACGGCAGGCGGCCGAGCGGGGCGGCATCCGGGGCCCCGGTCCGGGGTCCGGGGTCCGGGGTCCGAGGCCCGGGGTCCGGCGTCCGAGGCCCGGGGTCCGAGACCCGGCGCCCGGCGCCCGGCGCCCGGGGTCCGGCGCCCGGGGTCCGGCGCCCGGGGTCCGGCGCCCGGGGTCCGGCGCCCGGGGTCCGGCGCCCGGGGTCCGGCGCCCGGCGTCCGAGACCCGGCGCCCGAGACCCGGCGCCCGGGGTCCGGGGTCCGAGGCCCGGGGCCCGGGGCCCGACGCCCGGCACGGCACGGCACGGCACGGCACCCAGGGTCCGGCGCCCGGCGCCCGTGTCGGTCGCAGGGCCTCAGGACAGGGCGAGGACGCAGAACTCGTGGTTCTCCGGGTCGGTCAGGCACGTCCATGGGACGTCGCCCTGGCCGAGGTCGAGGTCGGTGGCGCCGAGGGTCCGCAGCCGGGCGACCTCCGCCGCCTTGTCGTCACCGGGGTACGGCAGCAGGTCGAGATGGACGCGGTCCGGCACGGTCTTCACGTCCGGCACGCGGAGGAACTCAAGATACGGGCCGACCCCCTTCGCGGAGCGCAACACCGCGTGATCGTCGGCCACTTCGTGCAGGGTCCAGTCCGTCGCCGCGTCCCAGAACCGGGCCATGGCCCGCGGATCCGCGCAGTCGACCGCCACCGCGGCGATCGGCCCGGTGTCCCGGTAGATCTCGCGAGGCTCCAGCACGCAGAACTCGTTGCCCTCCGGGTCGGCGAGGACCGTCCACGGCACCGCGCCCTGGCCCACGTCGGCCAGCGTCGCACCGAGCGCCTCGAGACGCTCGACCAGCTCCGCCTGATGGGCCGCGGACGTGGTGGCGAGATCGAGGTGCACACGGTTCTTCGTCGTCGCCTTGGGTTCCGGGACGGGAACGACGTCGATGCCGAGGGCGACCGGGTCCGGCCAGACAAGGCCGCCGGCGGGTCCGACATAGGTGGTCACGCCGGGGCTGTAGGCACTCCAGCCGAGCGCCTCCGCCCAGAACCGGCCGACCGCCGGGGCGTCGAGAGCCTTGATGTTCACCATGACGGGTCGCAACGCCATGCCGGTGATCCTACGGGTCCCCCGAACAGACGCCCCCGTCGTTACTGAAGGCGTTGGGCCGTCCGGAGGAACCGAGGCGACGGGACCGCCGCGGCCGTCACGGACCGTCGGTCGCCGTTCCTCCTGCTCGCGGCGTGGTTCACAGGTCAGGCGGGGCCGGCGCCCGAACCCCTCGCCGGTATCGATGGTCCCTACAAGGGAGAGTTACGGATATATCTGCACTTTGTAACGCAAATCATGTCGTTGGCCGGATGTCGCCGCCGCGGACCAGAGTGAGGGACCTCGGCACCGAGCCGGGAATTCCGGAAGGCACGCCAGGCCCCCACCAGGGGCGGTGTGCACGAACGTGAGGTGACAGATCCATGTCTGTTTCTCGTACGGCAGTCCGCCTGATCGCCACCTTTGTGGCTTCGGGCGCCATCGTCGGCGCAGCCGCCCTGCCGGCCCTGGCCGTCGGAGCCGACCATGACCACGGGTTCGGAAGAAGCTACTCGCACGACCGCTGGGACGGCCGCGACCACGACGGGCACTTCCGGGATCGGGACCGGCGCCACGGCTGGGACCGGAACTGGGACCGCGACCGGCACCACGGCTGGGACCGCGGCTGGGACCGGGACCGGCGCCACGGCTGGGACAACGACCGGTACCGGGACCACGACCGCTACTTCGGCCACCGCTAGCCCGCCCCGGCGGCTGCGCCGTCACGCGGAGGCCGACCGCACCCTCCGCGCCCCGTCGTCATGGCCGGCGTGGCCCGCCACAACCCTGTAGCCCCACGGAGGGCCGAAGACCGCGAGGAACGGTCTTCGGCCCTCCGTCGTTCCCGTGTGACACCGTGCGGCCGTCCGCCCGCGGGGCCCGCCTCACGCCTCGGCCAGGCCGAGTTGGCGCAGCATGCCGAGTTCGTCGCTGCTGCCCCAGCGTTCGACGAGCTTGCCGTCCTTGTCGAAGCGGCTGATCTGCATGCCCCGGTAGCGCACCTTCCTGCCGGTCGCCGGCCGTCCCCTCAACGGTCCCAGATGCGTCCCGGAGATGACGTACGCGAAGGCCAACTCGTCGTCGGTGGCCACCAGATGCTCCACTTCGACGTGCAGGTCGGGAAAGGCCGTCCGCAGCTCGCCGAACATGGCCTTGTACCCTTCGGGCCCCGGCATCTGGCCCGGGGCGGGATCGTGGTCGACCGAGCCGGGTGCGACGATCTCGTCGAGGGCGTCGAGATCGCCGGC
Source organism: Streptomyces sp. NPDC048277 (assembly GCF_040652235.1). Lineage (NCBI taxonomy): Bacteria > Bacillati > Actinomycetota > Actinomycetes > Kitasatosporales > Streptomycetaceae > Streptomyces > Streptomyces sp. NPDC048277. The sequence continues at coordinate 63,307 of NZ_JBEZLQ010000025.1, read as the reverse complement.
CACGACGGCCTCCCCGAAAGCGGTCTGCGCGGCGATGTTCGTCTGCTGGGCCATGGGCACTCCCCGGCGCGTCCCGGCCCCACCCCGGCCACCGTTCTGTCCGTCGGCCTGTCCGCCGGCCCGTCCGCTGGCCTGTTCTCCGGCTGCGGTATCCGCACCTGCGCCGTATCCCGAACGTACACCGGCCGCACGTCCCCGGCATGTCCGCTCGGCAGGCCCTCGAAGCAGCCGCTCCCGCCGGAGGCCGAGGTGCTCCTGCCCGTTGGGTCCCGGGCGGACTGGGTCTATCGTCGGAATCATGGGGCCAGGACGAGGAGGACGGCCGGTGATGCCGCAGGACGAGGCCGTGATCGGGTGCATGGGGACGGTACTCATCGGGACTCGCGGTTCCGCGGGCCCGGGCGAAGTCCTCGTCCGGGTCAGAGGCGGTTCCGAGACCTTCCTCGCCTGGTCGGAGGAGCCCCTGCCCGTGGGCGCGACGGTGCTCGTGATCGAATCACGGGGATGCCGTGAGGTCGGCGTCATCGAGTGGGTGGATCCATTGGACGCGCTCGGCGGAGATGCCGCCGAGGCCGGCTGAGGAGTAACAGGAATGTTCGGATACCGCGTACCCGCTCCCGACGAGGCGATGTTGATCTCGGGGGGCAGGCGGGGACTGGGGGGCGCGCCGTTCCGAGTGGTCACGGGGCACGGGAAGTTCGTGCTGCCGGTCTTCCGGAAGGTCCGGTTCCTCACTCTGTCCATGTGCGAGTCCGAGGTCACCGAGACCTGTGTGACCCGGCAGGGCATCGCATTGCACGTCCGCGCGGTCATCGCCTTCAAGGTCGGCAACGACCACGAGAGCATCATCAACGCGGGCCAGCGTTTTCTCTCCGACCAGGAGCAGATGTCGGTGCTCACCGGCCGGATCTTCGCCGGGCATCTGCGGGCCATCATCGGCTCGATGACCGTCGAGGAGATCGTCACCGAGCGGCAGAAGCTCGCCGCGGAGGTGCTGGACACCTCGAAGACGGAGATGGCGAAGATCGGCCTGATCGTCGACTCGCTGCAGATCCAGTCGATCGACGACGGCGACACCGGTTACATCGACGCGATGTCCGCGCCGCACAAGGCCGCCATCCAGCGGCAGGCGCAGATCGCGCAGGCGCAGGCCACCCAGGCCTCGGCCGAGGCGGAGCAGGCGGCGGCCCGTAAGCAGGCCGAGTACGCCCGGCAGACCGCGATCGTCAAGGCCGAGTACTCGGCCGAGGTGGACCGCGCCCAGGCGCAGGCCGGACAGGCCGGACCGCTGGCGCAGGCGCACGCCCAGCAGGAGGTGCTCGCCGCCCAGACCGAGCTGGCCCAGCGCCAGGCCAGGCTGCGGCAGGAGCAGCTGGTCGCCGAGGTCGTGCGGCCCGCGGAGGCGGAGGCCGAGCGGGTCAGGATCCTCGCGGCGGCCGAGGCGCAGCGGATGAAGATCCAGGCGGAGGCGGCGGCGTCGTACGACCGCGTCGCGCTCGACCGGATGCTGATCGACCAGCTCCCGCAGATCGTCAAGGAGGCCGCGGGCGGGCTCGCGGGCGCCAACGTCAACGTCCTCAACGGCGCGGACGGCCTCGGCGAGATCGCCGCGGGCCTGGTGTCCCAGGGCCTGACGATCCTCGACTCGGTCCGCCAGAACCTCGGCGGCGGCCAGGACTCCGACGGGCAGCGGCCCGACGGCGGCCGGTCCGGGTCCGGGGAGAGCGGGGGCAAGGGGCTGCTGCAGCTGCCCACCAAGTCGGGGGACGGCCCGGTGGACATCGACTAGGCGCTCCGCTGGAAGTGCCGCGATGCGCCGTGGTTCGGCTGCGGCGCCGTCGTGGCTGGTCGCGCCCACGCGGCGGTAGCCGCACATGAATACAACCCCGCGCCCCTTACGGGGCACTCCCCGGTGTAATCAGTCCCGTCTCGTACGCCACGACGACCGCCTGGGCGCGGTCGCGCAGGCGGAGCTTGGCGAGGATCCGGGCCACGTGGGTTTTCACGGTGGCCTCGCTCAGGCGGAAGTGGGCGGCGGGCCTCGGTACGAATCGTCGGTGAGGCGTTCTCCTGGTCATCTGGAGGAGGAGAGTCGCCCACGCACCCACTCAGGAACAGCACAGGGAGGATTCAGGCGCGTGTCGTGGTGCACCAGGCTGTCGAAGAGCCGGATTCGGGAGAACGGGGAAACGTACGAGGCCCGTCCGACATGCGGACGGGCCTCGTCTGTGGAGCGCCGGGCAGGCCTTGCACCTGCATTTCCCCGCAGGAAGCGGGGCGTCTTTCCTTGGACCACCAACGCAGCACCGGGCGACCGGAGTCGGTCGGCCAGCTCTAGATCGATTATAGACCACGGGGACGGGGCGCTCCGCCGCCGGACGAGGTGATGGTGCCGAACCCCCGGAGCGGTAACGCTCATTCGCTCATCGACAAGTAAGGGACGAAGGCCGGCGCACCCCGGGCAGAGCCGGTCTTCGTCCGCCGGGCGGGACCTCCGCACGGCCGGTGAAGCGATGAGTGAAGAGGGTGGTCGCGTGCACGCAGCCAGGGATCCTGCCGCGTTCGAGGAGTTCTACCGGCGCCATGTCGAGGGCGTGACACGGTTCGTGGCGCGGCGGATCGCCGACCCGCACCTGGTCGCCGACCTCACGGCCGAGGTCTTCCTGGCCATGCTCGACTCCGCGGACTCCTACCGCCCCGGCCGCGGCAGCGAGACGGCCTGGCTGTACGGCATCGCGCGCAACGTCGTGTCGGTCGAGTGGCGGCGGGCCGCCCGCGAGTCACAGGCCACCCGGCGTATCGCGGGACGCCGGCTCCTGGAGCCGGACGACGTCGTACGGCTGGAGGAACGCATCGACGCCGAGGCGGCCGCACGGCACCACCGTGCGGCGCTGGCCGGACTCCCGGAGGGTGAGCGGGCGGTCGTCGAACTCGTCGTCGTCGACCAGCTGACCGTCGCGGAGGCCGCCGCGGCGCTCGGCATACGCCCGGTCACGGCACGGGTCCGGATGCACCGCGCCCGCAAGGCGCTCCGCGCCGCCGCCAAGCACGCACCGCACACCGAGCAGCCGGGCGGACCGTCCGGCTCCGACACCCATCCACTTTCCTACGTGAGGGGAAACGCATGAACGCGACGTTCGAGGACCGGCTGCTGGACGAACTCAAGGGGGAGGTGGTGCTGCGGGCGGCCGAGACCGGGCCCGTGGCCGTCGTCCCGCGCCGTGTGGTGACCCCGCGCCGGGTGGGCCTGGCGCTGGCCGCCTGCGGGGCCGCGGCGGCGGTCGCCGTCGCCCTGCCGGGTTCGGGGACGACGACCGCGTACGCGGTCGGCACGAACCAGGACGGCACCGTCACCTTCACTCTCCAGGACGTCGCCCTCAGCGGGCCCCAGCAGCAGGACCTGGTGCGGAAGCTGACGGACGCGGGCGTGCACACCCAGGTGAACAAGGTGCCCTCGGGGAAGCGGTGTCACGACTCCGGGGTCGTGCAGCCGGCTGCCCAGATCCTCAGGATCGACCCCGGCCCCGGTGCGCCGGCGGACAACCAGAAGCCGCTGCCGTGGCACCGGACCCTGCACAAGGGCGACACGGTGCGGATCGACAACTACGCCCAGGGGGTCGCCTACACCTTCTTCCAGGGCAAGATCGGCCCTTGCCAGCTGGAGCCGAACGACTGACCTGCGCCTGAGCGCCTGACCCGCCCCTGAGGCCCGCCCGGTGTCACACACCGGGCGGGCCGGGCAGTGTCAGCAACGCCCGCAGCGGCGCCGAGGCATGCGGTCCCGCGCGCCAGATGAGGGCCTTGGCGTAGGGGATGCGCGGCGCGAGGGGGACCGCCGTGACGCGGGGGTCCCCGGCGATGGCGGGGTCCGCGCCGCCCGCCAGCGCGATGCCCACGCCCTCGGCGACGAGTTCGATCTGCAGGGCCACGTGGTTGGTGGCGTAGGCCGGCTGGAAGGACACGCCCGCCGTGTCGAACGCGGCGCGCAGATGAGGGCGCAGGCCGCTGTCGGGGCCGTAGGTGATCAGGGGGACGCCGGCGAGTTCGGCCAGGGTCAGTTCCAGCCGCCCGGCCTGCGGGCGGCCGGCGGCCACGACCGCGACGATCTCGTCCCGGATCAGGACCCGGTGCCCGAAGCCCGCGTCGAGGCCGCCGGGCGGTACGGCGACGAACGCCGCGTCCAGGGAGCCCTGCCGCACCTGGGGGACCAGGCTGGCGCTGGTGCCGTCGACGAGGTGGACGCTCACGCCGGGGTACTGCCGGTGGAACGCGCCGAGCCGGGCCGGCAGGCTGCTGTGCTCCACGCCGTCGGCGGCGCCCAGCGCGAGGTTGCCGGTGAGCAGCCCGGAGCGGGCGGCGAACTCGGCCTTGGCGGCGGCGACCCCGGCCGTGACCGCGCGGGCGTGCGGCAGCAGCGCCGCGCCGGCCGCGGAGAGCCGGACCGTACGGGAGTCCCGCTCGAACAGCGCCTCGCCGAGCTCCCGCTCCAGCGCGCGGATCTGCTGGCTGATCGCCGGCTGGGCGACATGGCAGCGGGCCGCGGCCCGGGTGAACGACCTCTCCTCGGCCACCGCGAGGAAGTACTGCAGGGTGCGGACCTCCATGACCACACTCTATTCCGATTCCTTATGGGTGCGGGAAGACCCAGGTCTTTGCCCTATCGGCCGCTCCGGCGCACGCTGGAAGCACAGCCGAACCCACCGCACAGCCAAGGAGTCCGCCATGCCTCTGGTCCGTATCGACCTGCTCAAGGGCCGCGACGACGCCCAGGTCCGGGCCGTCGCCGACGCCGTCCACACCGCCCTCGTCGACGTGCTCGGCATCCCCGAACGGGACCGCTTCCAGATCGTCACCGAGCACGAGGCGGGGCGGGTCTTCGCGCTCGACGCGGGGCTGGGCTTCGACCGCGGTGACGGTCTCGTCATGATCCAGATCTTCACGCAGGCCGGCCGCCCGACCGAGGTGAAGCAGAAGCTGTACGCCGCGATCGCCGCGTCCCTGGCGACGGTGGGCGTCGCCGGGGAGGACGTGTTCATCGGGTACGCCGAGAACACCGCCGCGGACTGGTCCTTCGGCTTCGGCCGCGCCCAGTACGTCGAGGGCGACCTGGGCGTCCCCGGCGCGGCCTAGGGGGTGTCCGCTCCCCAGAGGGGGTTCAGCCGACCCGGTCCGGGAGAAGCCGCCATAATCGGGAAGAATCAGGGCGAGACGGGTAGTCGGCGAGAGGGAGTCGCTGGACATGGCGGCGCTCAAGGGAAACGGTCTCCACGCACGGCCCGCGTCCTCCGACGCGGCCGGGGCCGCCACGCTGCTGCTCGGCGCGGACGGCGTCGTCACGCACTGGTCCCGGGGCGCCGAGGAACTGTTCGGCCGCCCGGCCGCGGACGCCCTCGGGCAGCATGTCACCGCCCTGCTCACCCCCCAGGACGCGGCCCGCGTGCCCGGCCTCGCCCGGCGGTGCCACAGGGACGGCGGCTGGTCCGGCCGCCTCTCGGCACGACACCGGGACGGACGGGTCATCGCCATCGAGGCCCAGGTCGTGCCGTGGCAGGGGTGGCAGGGGCAGGGGCGGCAAGGGCAAGGGCCGCGGGGGCAGGAGCAGCAGAGGCAAGGGCCGCAGGGGCAAGAGCAGCAGGCGCAGGAGCCGCAGGGGCAAGGGCCGCAGGGACAGGAGCGGCAGAGGCAAGGGCCGCCGGGACAGGAGCGGCAAAGGCCGGGGGCGCGGGTGACGGACTGGCTTGTGCTGGCCGTCGGTGTGGAGGCGGCCGCGGGGCGGCCTGCGATGGACCGGGCCGTCCTCGAGTTGATGGTCACCCAGTCGCCCGTCGGGATGGCCGTGCTCGACACCGAGTTGCGGTTCGTCTGGGCCAACGCGGCGCTGGAGCAGTTCGGCGGCGGCACCGTCGAGCAGCGGCGCGGCCGGCGGATCGGGGAGATCCAGCCGCACATGAACGCGGAGCCGATCGAGGCGCTGATGCGCCGGGTGCTGGCGACCGGGGTGCCGGTGCTCAACCACGAGAGCGTCGGCCGGGCGCTGTCGGACCCGGGCCGGGACCGCGCCTTCTCCTGGAACTTCATCCGCCTCGACGACGACGGCGGGCGCCCCGTCGGGGTCTACTACTCCGTCGTCGACATCACCGACCGCCACCGGTCCCGGAAGCGGCTGTCCCTGCTGGACCGGGCCGGTGAGCGCATCGGCCGCAGCCTGGACGTCATGCGGACCGCGCAGGACCTGGCGGACGCGGCGGTACCCGACCTCGCCGAGTTCGTCGCCGTCGACCTGCTGGACTCGGTGATCAGGGGCGCCGAGCCGACCCCCGGGCCGATCCGCGACACGGCCCCGCTGCGCCGCGGCGGACACCAGTCCATCCACGCGGGCGTCCCGGAGGCCGTGGTCGGCATCGGGGGCGTGGCCGACTACCACGACGGGTCCCCTCCGATGCACGTCCTGACCAGCGGCACCTCCTGGCGGGCGGCACGGCTGGACTCGCACGCCAGGGAATGGGCCACCCAGACCCCCGCCGGCCCGGCGGCCGGATTCGGCGAACTGGGGCTGTACACGTCGATGGTGGTGCCGATCCGCGCCCGGGGCATCACGCTCGGCATCGCCACGTTCTTCCGGCTGCACGACGAACCGTTCGAGGAGGACGACCTCCGGCTCGCGGAGGACTTCGTCGCCCGGGCCGCCGTCTGCATCGACAACGCCCGCCGCTACACCCGGGAGCGGGACGCGGCGCTGGTGCTGCAGCGCAGCCTGCTGCTGCGGAGCATCCCCGAGCAGGACGCCGTGGAGGTGGCCTCCCGGTACCGGCCCGCCGACGAGCTGACCGGCGTGGGCGGCGACTGGTTCGACGTGATCCCGCTGTCCGGGGCGCGTGTCGCGCTGGTGGTGGGGGAGGTGGTGGGCTACGGCATCGACGCCGCCGCGCTCATGGGACAGCAGCGCACCGCCGTACGGACCCTCGCCGATCTGGACCTGCGTCCCGAGGAAGTACTGGCCCACCTCGACGACCTGGTCACGCAGGCCGCGCACGAGGAGGACACGGGGGCGCCGGTGCCGGGCGCCACGGCCACCGGGAGCAGTTGCCTCTACCTCGTCTACGACCCGGTCAGCCGGCGCTGCTCCATGGCGAGCGCGGGCCACTCCCCGCCCGCGTACCTCGCCCCGGACGGCACGGTGAGCTTCCCCGAACTGCCGGTCGGGCCGCCGCTGGGCCTCGGCGGGCTGCCGTTCGAGTCCGTGGAGAGCGTGCTGGCGGAGGGCAGTGTGCTCGCCCTGTACACCGACGGTCTGGTCCCGGACGCGGCCCCGGAGACGGCCAGGGAGCGGCTGTGCCGGGCGCTGGAGGCGCGGGGCCTGCCGCTCGACGCCCTGTGCCGGGCCGTCGTCGACCGGCTGGCGCCCGTACGGCCCCGTGACGACGTGGCGCTGCTCCTCGCCAGGACCCGCACCCTGGACGCGGACCGGGTGGCCTCCTGGGACCTGCCGGCCGATCCGGCCGTCGTCGCCCGCGCCCGGGAGTCGGCCGAACGGCAGCTGGCCGGCTGGGGGCTCGAGGACCTCGCGTTCACCACGGCGCTCGTCGTCAGCGAACTCGTCACCAACGCCGTCCGGCACGCCTCCGGGCCGATCCGGCTGCGCCTGATCCGCGCGCGCACCCTGATCTGCGAGGTGTCCGACGGCAGCAGCACCGCGCCCTACCTGCGTCACGCGCGGGCGATCGACGAGGGCGGCCGGGGCCTGTTCCTGGTCTCGCAGTTCGCCCACCGCTGGGGCACCCGCTACACCACCGACGGCAAGGTCATCTGGGCGGAACAGCTCATCGCCCCGGACACACCGTCCCCGGACGCCGTACCGGACCCGCCACCCCACCGCGAGTCCCCGGCCGGGGTGTGAGGCGGGCCCCGAAGAGCTACAGATCCTTACGCAGATCCTTACGCAGTTCTTTACGCAGTCCTGACGTCGGTGCCCGCATCCCTGTGGGCCCGGCCAGTGTCCTCATTCTTGTCATCCTTGTCCGGGTGGTGTCCGGATCTGGTCGGAGAATGGAGTGAGTGCCGATGGACGGCGCCGTTGTAGGGGTCGTACTGGTCGTCGCGCTGGTCCTGCTCGTGCTGCGCAGCGGGATGCGGGTGGTCAACCAGGTGGAGCGCGGGGTCGTGTTCCGGTGGGGCAAGGCGCTGCCGTCGTACCGGCACCCGGGGATCACCTTCCTCATCCCCTTCGCCGACCGGATGCGCAAGGTGAACGTGCAGGTGATCACCATGCCCGTGCCCACGCAGGAGGGCATCACCAAGGACAACGTGTCGGTGAAGGTCGACGCCGTCGTCTACTTCCGGGTGGCCGACCCGGTGCGGGCCGCCATCGAGGTGCAGGACTACATGTTCGCCGTCGGGCAGGTCGCCCAGTCCTCCCTGCGGTCCATCATCGGCAAGAGCGACCTCGACGACCTGCTCACCGACCGCGAGCGGCTGCACGAGGGGCTCGCGCTGATGATCGACAGCCCGGCCGCCGAGTGGGGCATCCACATCGACCGGGTCGAGATCAAGGACGTACAGCTCCCGGAGTCGCTGAAGCGGTCCATGTCCCGGCAGGCGGAGGCCGAGCGGGAGCGGCGGGCCCGGGTCATCACCGCGGACGGTGAGTTCCAGGCCGCGCAGCAGCTCGCCAACGCCTCCCGGATCATGTCCGAGACCCCCGAGGCGATGCAGCTGCGCCTGCTGCAGACCGTCGTCGAGGTCGCCGCCGAGAAGAACTCCACGCTGGTGATGCCCTTCCCGGTGGAGCTGCTGCGTTACTTCGAGCGGGCGACCAAGCGGCTCGACCAGGAGGTCGAGAAGAACGACCGGGAGCTGGACGGGCAGGCCGCGCTCAAGGCCGGGATCGAGCAGATCGCCGCCGTCGCCGACACGTTCGGGCCCGCCACGGAGCTCACCGCTCCGCGGGAACCGGCAGCGGAGCCGTCCGCTCCCGCCGAGCAGCAGTAGCCAGCGTCAGCGTCACCGCGAGTGACGCGCACGCCATGAGCGTCATCGCGCGGGCGGGCGAGGTGAGTTGGGCCACCGAACCCGCCAGCGCGGCGCCGACGCCCTGCGCGGCGACCATGCCGGTGGCGTGCAGCCCGAGGGCCTGGCCCGCGAGGTCGTCGGGAGTCAGGGACATCAGGCGTTCCTGGAGGACGAGGCTCGCGGCGAAGCCGGCGGAGGCGAGGGTGACGGCCACGGCCGACAGCACCACTCCCGGGCGCAGGAAGAAGAACAGGTAGGGCACCGCCAGCAGCACCCGCAGCGGGGTCGCGAGGCGGGGTCGTACCGCGGGCGGCACCAGGCGGCCCACCGCCATGTCGCCCACGAACATGCCCAGCGCCCCGCACGCGTACAGCGTGCCGGCGGCCGAGGGGGCGTAGGAGACGTAGAGCGAATCGCCGCCGACCACCAGGCCGTTGGGGACCCACAGGCCCAGGTAGGTCAGGCGGCGGGGGCGCGCGGACCACAGAACGGCGTTGGTGCGCCAGGTCGCCGAGACGGACGGGCGGCCGGCGGAGCGCGGCGGGCGGGCCGTGAGGCCCAGGCGGGTGACGAGCGCCGATAGCGCGTACAGCGCCGCCGCCAGGAGCAGGCAGGTCCGTGGGGACAGGAGCGTCAGCAGGACGCCGCCCGTGGCGAACCCGGCCATCTGGATCAGGCCCCAGAGCATGTTGTACACCGAACGGCCCAGGACGTAGCCGTCCTTCGTCAGGATCTCGTTCAGCAGCCCGCCGCGCACTCCCCCGCCCAGCGACGCGACCAGGCCCTGCACGAGCAGGACGACGAAGACCGCCCGGACAGGCAGGGCGGGCAGGGCCAGCACCGCCGTGCCCGCCGCGTAGACGAGGCTGATGCCGGACAGCGTCGCGCGCGGGGGCAGCCGGTCGGCGCCGGAGAGCAGGAAGGCGGCGCCCAGCAGCTGCGCGAGCTGGGGGCCGAACATGCTCAGCGCGGACAGCAGCGGGGAGCCGGTGGCCCGGAAGACCAGGGTGGCGAGGGCCAGGCCGCCGATCGTCATGGCCGCGGCGGAGGCGGCGAAGGAGAGCAGGAACGGAGTGAACTCGGGGGTGCGGAACAGGGTCCGGTAGCTGCGCATGCGGGCGAGTCTCGGGGCGGTCGGGGGGCCGTGTTTAGTGTTTCGCCGGCCTGCGAAAGGTCGTAAGCATGGGCCTGTGGCAGATCGACACCGACACCCTCGCCCGCAGCCGGTTCGTGCTCTCGCCGTTCGCCGAGACGTTCGCGAGCCTGAAGCTGCTGCACACGGGGACCGGCGGCCATCCGGGCGAGGAGGCCTGGCTGCGCACGCACCTGCCCGGCTACCGCGCGCGTCTCGCGGCCGACCCGGTGGCCGCGCCGCTCGTGTCGGCGGCGCTCGGCGCGGGCTGGATCGCCGACTTCTTCTGCCCCACCTCGTGCGCCGGGGAGAGCTTCGAGGCGACCGTGGCCCGGGTCCGGGCGGCCGGGGCCGGGCAGGCACGGGCCGACCTCCGGGTGTCCCTGCGGGGCCCGCTCCCGGCCGTCCTGGAGCGGGACGACCTGCCCGTGCGGGCGGCCGCGCTCCTGACGTACGTCTGGGAGGAGACCGTACGGCCGTACTGGGAGCGCCGGCGGCGGGTCCTGGAGGCCGACGTGGTCGCGCGGACCGCGCGGGTGGGCCAGGGCGGCTGGGCGGCGGTGCTGGACTCGTTGCGGCCGGGGACCAGATGGCTCGGGGAGAGCCGGTTCCAGATCAATCCGCACGCGTATCCGGTGCGGGAGATCGCCGCCGGGGCCGAGCTGCTGTTCATGCCGGTGACCCCGCGGACCGGGTGGGCGTCGTGGGAGGGACGGGAGCGGTACGCCGTCGTCTACCCGTGTCTCGGGGTGCTCGCGGAGGAGCACGGCCGGCGGCCGGTCCCGGCCGGGCTCGGGGCGCTCCTCGGGGGCGCGCGGGCCCGGCTGCTGGTGCTGCTGGGGACGCCCATGAGCACGACCCAGCTGGTCGCGGTGACCGGGCAGGGGCTTGGCTCGGTCGGCCGGCATCTGAAGGTGCTGCTCGGCGCCGGGCTGGTGGAGCGGCGGCGGGCCGGGCGCTCGGTGCTGTACTCGCGGACGGCGGCCGGTGACGTGATCGTCGAGGCCGGGAGCCGGTCCGACACCTGGCGGAGTTAGCATCCGTTTCATGACGACTACTGAGAACAACGGGTCCGTGCTCGACGTCGAGATCGGTGCGCTGCAGGGCGGTTCCGCCGACCTGGGCAGCTATGCAGGCAAGGCTGTGCTCATTGTCAACGTGGCCTCCAAGTGCGGTCTGACCCCGCAGTACAACGGCCTGGAGAAGCTCCAGGAGCGGTACGCGGCGCAGGGCTTCACCGTGCTCGGGGTGCCCTGCAACCAGTTCATGGGCCAGGAGCCCGGCAGCGCCGAGGAGATCGCCGAGTTCTGCTCGGCGACGTACGGCGTGACCTTCCCGCTGACCGAGAAGGTCGAGGTGAACGGCGAGGGCCGGCACGCGCTCTACGAGCGTCTCGTCTCCTTCGCCGACGGCGAGGGCCACACCGGGGACATCCGTTGGAACTTCGAGAAGTTCCTGATCGGCCGGGACGGGCAGGTCGCCGCCCGCTTCTCGCCGCAGACCGAGCCGGAGTCGGCGGAGGTCGTGGCGGCGGTGGAGCAGGCCATCGGCTGAGCGGGAGCGCCACGGCGACGGCGGTCACGGGAGCGCGCTCCCGTGACCGCCGTCGCGTTTTCGGGCACAAGCCGAGCCCCCTCGGCAAGGACGGCGGGCCAGTCGAGAGGGCTCTGTGGGTCATGCTTGTGCTGTTGTCCGTGCTGTTGTCTGTGCAGTTGTCGTGGTCGGAAGAGTGAGCGGTGGGTCAGCGAATGCCCCCTACGCCTTGACCGAGGCCACGAAGGTGTTCCACGCGCCGGCCGGGAACGCGAGGACCGGGCCCTCCTCGACCTTGGAGTCGCGAACGGCGAGTCCAGCGGTCGTCGGCGACTTGACCTCGACGCACGCCCCGTTCCCTGCGGAATAGGAGGACTTCGTCCACGTCTCCGTGGCGCCCTGAAGCAGTGCCATGTCCACTCCTGTAGCGAGTTGCTGTGGTGCTTGCTGTGGTGCGATTCGCGCCAACCTTCTGACCGGTTGGCGTGATCGACGCTACTAGCCAACTCCCCCGCCTGGAGCACTCGTTCACTCGACCGGATGGCATATTCCAGAGGAGACTTCCATGGGAGCGTTACGCCGGTGTACGATCCGGCGCCCTCCGGCCTGGAGGGCGCGCAAGAGGGCTCAGCGGGCGTATTCCTTGGCCGCGTCGGCGATGAACTGCCGGGACTGCTCGACGTTCAGCGACTGGGCCCGCAGGTGCTCGTACATCACGGCGTACTTCTGCACGTCGTGGGCCTTCTCCAGGTACAGGTCGCTGGTGACGCCCTCCAGGTAGACGACGCTGGAGTCGGCCGCGTCGGCGAACTCCAGGATCGCGTACTGGCCGTTGAGGCCCGGATGGGCACCGCACTCGAAGGGCAGCACCTGGACGGTGATGTGCGGCTGCTGGGACATCTCGATGAGGTACTCCAGCTGTTCGCGCATCACGAGCCTGCTGCCGACGAGCCGGCGCAGCGCGGCCTCGTCGAGCACCACCCAGAGGCGAAGGGGGTTGTGTTCCGCGGTGATACGTTCCTGTCGGCGCATCCGCACCTGGACCCGCTTCTCGATGTCGGCGGCGGAGGTCTCCGGCAACGCGCCCTGCACCAGGGCCTCGGCGTAGGCCCGGGTCTGCAACAGCCCGGTGACCAGCTGGGGTTCGTACACCCTCAGCGACTCGGCGTCCGTCTCCAGGCCGATGTAGACGCTGTACGGGATGTCGCCGAACGCATGCCACCACCCTTGCTGCCGCGAATCCCTGGCCATCTCCATCAGGGACTCGACGACCCGCTGGTCCTCGACCTCGTACACCCCGCACAGGTCGCGGACGTCGCGCTGACTGATGCTCCGGCGCCCGTTCTCCAGCCGGCTGATCTTCGACTGGGAGACGAGCAACCGCTCCGCCACCTCCTCCGCCGTCATGCCCTTGAGCTCGCGGAGCCTGCGCAGCTCCTGGCCCAGCCGGCGTCGCCTGACGGTGGGATTGACATTGGACGCCACGGGACGTGCACCTCCGGCTGTCTGCCTGCAACTACCACTTTGTGTATCTGCTGTTGAGCAGACTGCCACCAAGGTGCTTCCTACCGCTGGGAAACAGTGGATATGCGGCGCGTACGCGTCAGTTCGGGCACGTTCCGGATGCGGCCGGGCGCAGGCGGACGCAGGCGGGCGAAGACAGCCGAGCGGGGCGGCGAGGCGCGTACTGCGTACGCCTCACCGCCCCGCTCGGACCAGCGGCTCCCGAACCGGGTCTCACTGGTGCCGTGTTGCCGCCCGTCGCTGCCGTGGCACTGCGGCTCAGTGCACCACGGCGCGGGCCATCGCACCTCGGCGCGGCTGCATCGGAACACCACGGGCGGGTTCCGGTACACCGGGCCTGGCACCTGGTCCTGCCGGCCGGCCTGCCGGGGCCGGGGCAGGGTTACGGCGTGGCTGTGCGGCCGCGCCGTTCTGCACGTCCATGACGGCGTGGGCGACGAGCCCGCCCATCGGGTCGTGCCGGATCAAGTCCCGCAGCCTGGAACGAGAGGAGCGTCCCTCGTTGCCCGGATACAGGTGCTTGCCGAGACCGACCGCGTGGGCCAGGGCGGCGAGCGCGGCGGTCCGCGGGTCCGGCGGTACGCCGGTGCGGATCGCCGAATCCAGCCGGCCACGGATCTCCCGGGTGACGGCGTTGTCCGTCGCCTGGTAGCGAGTGGTCGGCAGCACCCCGCACATCTGCCCCGCTACGGCGGCGACCATGCCGCACCGTTCGAGATGCGCGAGATAGATCTGGCGAAGGCCCAGACGCGGCCCGCCGATCCAGTGAACAGCCCGCACGGGAGCGCCACGCCTTCGCAGCAACTCCAACGCGCAGTCCAAAGTCGGATCTCCAGTCGGCCGTGGCTGCACCACGGCGATACGATCCCCGTCTGGGGCTATCCGTCCGGCCAGCGCCAGCTCCACTAGCTGTGCTCCGGCCAGACCGAGGTCGAGCGACTGCGGCTGTGCAGTGGTACCCGTGGCCGGGTCCAGTGCCAGCAGCAGAAGCTCCTCCGGAAGTGTTCTGCGGCTCCTGCCCATCCATGCCTCCCCGCGTGGATGAATGACAGGGTGACCCCTCTCACATTGGTCTGTCGAGGGTGCGTGACCGGTTTGTAAGGGAACCGGAAGGTATGTCGTTCTCGTCTACCACAGGGGCTAAGCCCGCACACAGGACACTGGTACATGGTTCGGACAGCGCGCGGAAACGTGCGAAGCGTGGAGGAGGCATCGGTGGCGGGCGAGTCCCCCGACAGGTCGAAGCAGCGCGAGTCGTCGGCAGAACCGACGTCGGGGAGCGCGGGTCCGGTTCCCGAAGCGCGCGACCCGCGAGTGGCGGGCGGCGGCGTCGACACCGCGACCCGGGTCTTCTCGGTACGGGACCTGAAGACGAACTCCGCCGAGCCGTCGGCCGAGGAGAACGACACGGAGCTCCGCGAGGCGGTGGCGACGTGGGTACGACCGGGGAAGCAGACGGAGACCGCGGAGGCCGCGGACAGCGCCGAAGACTCCGCCGACGCGGCCGAGAAGGCGACGACGACCACCGAGGAGCCCACCGACGCGGCGACGGAGCCCGAGGAGCCCGCTGAGGGGCCCGAGGACGCCACGGAGGCGCAGGAGACGGCACAGCCCGCCCAGAAGCCCGCCACGACGCCTGAGGCAACGACAGAGACCACCGAGAAGGACACCGGGGCAGAGCCCGAGGACGCGTCCCCCGAGGACGAGTTGAAGGCGGACGCCGAACCGGAGGACGCGGCACCCGGGACCGCGCCGAAGGCCGACACCGAACCCGAGGACGCGACGCCCAAGGCCGAACCGAAGGCGGACGCCGAACCCGAGGACGCCAAGCCGGAGGACGCACCGAAGGCTCACACCGAGCCCGAGGACGCGTCCCCCGAGGACAAGCCCAAGGCCGACGCCGAACCTGAAGACGCGTCCCCCGAGGACGAGTTGAAGGCGGACGCCGACCCGGAGGACGCGGCACCCAAGGCCGAACCGAAGGCCGACACCAAACCCGAGGACGCCAAGCCGGAGGACGCACCGAAGGCCGACGCCGAGCCCGAGGACGCGACGCCCCAGGGCAAGTCGAAGGCCGTCGTCGAGGACTCCGCCCCCGACGACGAGCCCGCGGCCGCCGACGGCGAGGACGCCCCGCAGGGGCCACCCGCATCTGACAACGATGGCCGCACGGGTGGTGCGGGTGGGAACACGAAGACCGCAACCGACGACGAGCCCGCACCCGCCGACGGCGAAGGCATCCCGCAGGGCCCGCAGGGGCCCGCGGTCGATCAGCCGACCGCCATGCTCAAGGCCCCCCGCGCACCGCAGGTCGACCAGCCCACCACCATGCTCAAGCTGGGCGGCACCAAGCCCGCGCCCGAGCCGAAGCCCGAGTCCGCCCCCGAGCGCACCAGCAAGTTCGTCGCGCTCAAGTCGGACATACAGCCGGGCGCGAAGCCGGAGGCCAAGCCCGAGGCGGCCTCCAGCCCCTCCAGCCCCTCCACCACCCGCACCACCGCCTTCCCCCAGGTCGGTCCCGAGCGCACCACCCAGCAGCCGCTTCCCCCGAAGCCCCCGCTGGACCTGCTCGCCGAGCTGACGAACACGCCCCCGCCGCCGGAGACCCCGGTCAGGACCGCGCTCCGCCGGGTCAAGATCTGGACGCCCCTGGTCATCGTCCTCCTGATCGTCTTTGCGGTCGTACAGACTCTCCGTCCGCTCCCCCAGCCCACCCTCGACCTCACCGCGAAGGACACGTACACCTTCGACGGCAGCAAGACCGACATCCCCTGGCCCGCCGACGGCCAGGCCGCGCTCGACGTCCAGGGCGTCGGTTCGTTCGGCTCCTCCGGCACCCAGAAGGCCGTGCCGATCGCCAGCGTCGCCAAGGTGATGACCGCGTACATCATCCTGCGCGACCACCCCCTGAAGAGCGGCGCCGCCGGTCCGAAGATCAAGATCGACCAGGCCGCCCAGGACCAGGCGAACGCCGGCCAGGAGTCCACCGTCGACGTGACGGCCGGCGACTCGGTCACCCAGCGCGAGGCCCTGGAGAGCATCCTGATCGCCTCGGCCAACAACGTGGCCCGTCTGCTGGCCCGTTGGGACGCGGGCAGCGAGAAGGCGTTCGTGGCGAAGATGAACGCCACCGCCAAGAAGCTCGGGATGACGAACACGACGTACACCGACCCGTCGGGCCTCACGAACTCCACGGTGTCCACCGCCGTGGACCAGGTGAAGCTGGCCAAGGCGGCGATGGCGAGCGAGCCCGCCTTCCGCGAGGTCGCCGCGATGATGTCGTACGACGACTACAAGGGCGTCAACCACTCCAACTGGAACCAGCTCGTCGGTCACAACGACGTCGTCGGCATCAAGACCGGCACCACCACCTCCGCCCTCGGCAACCTGGTCTTCGCCGCGAAGAAGGACGTGAACGGCGAGACCCGCACGATCATCGGCGCGGTGATCCGGCAGCCCGCAGGCGGCACCGACAACACCATCCTCAGCGCCGCCCTCACCGGCGGCGACAAGCTGATCCGGGCCGCCCAGAGCGCGCTGAAGTCGGCGACCATCTACAAGAAGGGTGACGTCGTCGGCTACGTCGACGACGGTCTCGGCGGCCGTACCCCGGTCGTGGCGACCGAGGACGTCACCGCGGTCGGCTGGTCGGGGCTGAAGGTGAAGCTGTCGTTCGCCGCCGACAAGGTGCCGCACACCGCGAAGGCGGGCACCAAGGTCGGCACCCTCACCGTGGGTGACGGCTCCGGCTCCGCCGTCCAGATTCCGGTCGCCCTGCAGAAGGATCTGACCGAGCCCGGGTTCTCCGGCAAGCTGACCCGCCTCGGCTGACCCATAACGCGCATACCGTCACCGCACCCCGCCGATGGAGGCCCACCCCAGGGTCCCGCGGCGGGGTGCGTGCTAGCGTCACGAATCGGGGCAGGTCGCCGGTCGTAGGGACACGGCCGCGAACTGGACGGGAAGCGGCCGCCAACACCGTGGAACGCGGCCGGGAACAGAAGACGGGACACGGGGAGTGCCTTCAGGTGGCCACAACGGATGCGACACGCGCCGACGACGCCGATCCGGGCCCGGTAGCCGGCCCTCGAATAGCCCTGCCCGGGACCGGTCCGGAGAAGAGCACGGACGGTCCGCACGACACGCACCGTGACGGCACGGTCGCCCGGCTCCTGGAGGCCGCCGAGCCCCTGCGCCGGCGTCTGCTCCAGCACCCCGTGCTGTCGGTCACGGTCCTCGCC
Source organism: Streptomyces sp. NPDC048277 (assembly GCF_040652235.1). Lineage (NCBI taxonomy): Bacteria > Bacillati > Actinomycetota > Actinomycetes > Kitasatosporales > Streptomycetaceae > Streptomyces > Streptomyces sp. NPDC048277. The sequence continues at coordinate 45,868 of NZ_JBEZLQ010000025.1, read as the reverse complement.
GGCGTCCTCCACATCATCTGGTTCTTCACGTTCGCGAACAGCGGCGGCGACCTCGCGGCGCAGGACGCCTGGGCCGAGTTCGTCGGCCGGCACCCCGACTCCGCGTACAACCTCGCCTGGTACGGCGGCATGCACCCGGTGTCGTACAGCGTGGTGTCGCCGTACCTGATGTCGCTGCTCGGCGTCCGTACGACGATGATGATCGCCGGCACGGCGTCGGCCGGCCTGCTGACCCTGCTGCTCATCCGCAGCCGCGCGGTGAAGAACCCGCTGTGGGCCGCGTTCGCCGGGGTCTTCGCGCTGCTGTGCAACGCCATCTCCGGGCGGGTCACCTTCGGGCTGGGCACGATGTTCGCGCTGGCCTCGGTCGGGGCGGTGTTCTGCTGGCCCCACCCCTGGCGCTTCAAACGCTGGGCGAAGGCCCTCGTCGCGGCCCCGCTCGCCGCCCTCGCCACCATGTCGTCCCCGGTGGCCGGTCTCTTCGTCGGGCTGGTCGCGGTCGCGCTGTTCCTGCAGAAGCGGCGGCCGGGCGCCTGGGCGCTCGGCCTGGCACCCGCCGCCGTGGTCGCCGTCTCCGCCTGGCTGTTCCCGTTCTCCGGCACCCAGCCGATGGGCATCGGCTCGGTGATCCTGCCCCTGCTGTACGGACTGCTCTGTCTGTTCCTCGTCCCCAGGGAGTGGAAGACGGTCCGGCTGACGGCGGCCGTCTACAGCCTCGGCGTGGTGCTGGTGTGGCTGGTCAGCTCGCAGATCGGCTCGAACATCTCACGGCTGCCGATGCTGTTCGCGGGCGCGACCCTGATCGCCGCCCTCCCGTACACGGTCCCGCGCTCGCGCAAGTACTACGTCACGGTCCTCGCCTTCCTCGGCTTCGTCGGCTGGATCGGCTTCAAGTCGGTCGACGACATCGTCCATACGACCCCGGCCGCGTCCTGGGCCCGCGAGCTCGCCCCGCTCGTGCACCAGCTCCAGCAGGTCGGTGCCGAGAAGGGCCGTGTCGAGGTGGTCCCGGCCCGCTCGCACCGGGAGGCGTCCGCGCTCGCGCCGTACGTCAACCTGGCCCGCGGCTGGAACCGCCAGGCCGACATGGAGCGCAACCCGCTCTTCTACGACGACACCCTCAACTCCGCGAACTACCACGAGTGGCTGCAGCGCTGGGCCGTGCACTTCGTGGTGCTGCCGAAGGACAACCCGGACGGGGACGGCGGCGGCGACCGGGAGCGGGCCCTGCTGCAGCGCGGGATGCCGTATCTGAAGCAGATCTGGGGCGACGCCAACTGGCAGCTGTTCAAGGTGACCGACCCGGTGCCGCTCGCCGAGCCGAACGCGGTGGTGGACAGCGCCGAGCAGGGCGAGCTGACCCTGGAGGTCCGCAAGGCCGGGCGGATCCTGATCCGGATCCCGTACTCGCCGTGGCTGAGCATCGTCGACGCGGAGGGCAAGAGCCTGAAGGCGCCCCAGGAGACCCGGGCCTCCAAGCACCGGGCCGACGGCGAGCCGAAGACGTACGTCAACGTCAACGGCTGCCTGAGGGAGACGCCGGAGGACGCGAAGGGCGACAAGTGGACGATGCTCCTCGCCCCGAAGGCGGGGACGTACCGGCTGGCGGCGCCCTACCAGCTGCCGCGGGGCACTCCCTGCCCCGACGAGCTCAAGTGACCGCGGGCCTGGCCAGGGTCACACCATGACATGACTGGCTTGACAGTCTGATTGACTCTCACAGTCACCCACATATTCGCAGTTCAACGCGGCAATCAAGGGCCCCTTAGGGTCCCCGCACGCCCATTTTCTTTACTTTTTACTTGACTCTCGATGACGTGCTCAGTTGACTGAATGGCGTTGATTCGTCAGCCGAGGAGGCAGCACAGTCATGGGGGACGAGACGTTAGGGATCATCCTGGCGGGAGGCCGGGGCGAACGCGCCAAACCGCTCACCCTCGCCTCCTCGGACTACATCCGCAGCAAGGCGCTCATCCCGTTCGTCGGCCGTCCCGTCATCGAGTGGCTCGTCGAGGCCTGCCGCGACCAGGGCATCCGCCGCTTCTACGTGATCGCCCAGGGCGCCGAGAACCACAGCCAGATCAGACTCGTGCTCGGCCGCGGCGAGCGTTTCGGCGTCGAGATCCACTACTCCCGGGCCCGGCTCGACCGCTACAACGTGGGCTCGGGCGCCGCCACCCTGCACAACCTCGAACAGTGGGACCTGACCGGCCGCGCCCTGGTGCTGCCGGTCGACTCCGTCTTCGAGTTCTCGCTCCCCGCGCTGACCGACGCGCACGACGCCGCCGACGCCGTGGTGACCGTCGCCTCGGTCGCCCGCACCGCCGGGGAGATCGCCGGCAAGTACGGCGTGATGCAGACGTCCGCGGACGGAACCGTCTCGGGCTTCCTGGAGAAACCCGACCTCGACCGTATCCACCGGCTCTTCCCCGGGACGTCGTCGCCGTCCGCCCGCTTCACCCTGCCGACCAACGCGGGCATGTACCTGGTCGACTGCGGGCGGCTGCGGCTTGCGGCCCGCACCCCCGAGATGATCCGGCTCGCCCAGCAGCGCCTCGACTGGGGCGGCGATCTGCTGCCCTGGCTGGTCCGGCGGGGGCTGCCGGTCACGACCGCGCCGATCGGCCGGCTCGGCGACCTCGGCAGCATCCCCGACTACCTGACCACCCTCGGCGAGGTGCTGCGCGGCCGCTACCCCTGGATGAGCCGGGCCATGGGCGCACCGGTGAGCACCGACCCGCCGTACTGGATCCACGAGTCGAGCCTGCGGACCAAGGACAGCGCGACCGGCACCACCCTCGCCCAGAAGATCTCCGAGGGCAGCGTGGTGCTCGGACCCGCCGTGCGCATCGGGCGGAACGCCGAGATAGGCCCCGGTGTGAAGCTGCGGTACACGGACATCGGCGACGACGTCGACATCGACGAAGGCGCCAGGCTCAGCCGGACGGCGATCGGCGACGGTGCCGTCGTCGGGCCGTACGCCCGCGTCACGGACTCGTACGTGGGGCCCATGGCTCAGGTGCACTCCGAGCGCGACAGCCCCGTCCGGCTCAGCCACTCGGCGATCGGCGAGGCCGCCGACCTGCGCCCCGGCACCCGGCTCTGCGGGGTGAGCGTCTATCCGCGGCTACGGGTCCCCGCCGTCACCGGTCTGCCCACCGGCACCCATCTGACCAGCTCCGACGACATCCTGCGCTGGATCTGACCGCCCCCACGACACCCACCCGCTCCATCGCACCAGTTCCTTCCCACCCCCGGCATCCACCCGATCCATGCCACCCTCCGGCCACCCACTCCGCTTCTCCCGCACTCCGCCACCCACCCGCTCCTTCCCGCACCCCGGCACCCCGGCACCCCGGCACCCCGGCACCCCGGCACCCCGGCACCCACCCGATCCTTGCCCACCCCCGGCACCCACCCGCTTCTCCCGCACTCCGGCGCCCACCCGTTCCTCCAGCACTCCGGCACCCACCCGCTCCTCCCAGTACCCCGGCACCCACCCGCTCCTTCCCGCACCCCATTCGTCCGGCTCGTCTACAGCCCTGGGGAGTTTCCGATGGACAGCCCGATCGCAGTCATAGGAGGCACCGGCCGGGTCGGCCGGCTCGTCACCCGGCAGTTGCTGGCCCGCGGCGAGACCGTCCGGGTCATCGGCCGCAGCACCCAGCGCGCCCGGCGGCACATGCCCGCGCAGGCGCAGTACTTCACGGCCGACGTACGCGACCCCGCCACCCTCCGCACCCCCCTGCACGGCTGCGCCGCCGTCGTCTACACGGTGGAGCCGGGCACCGACGCCGCCGGCCCGGACCGCCCGGAGACGACCCTGCACGGCGGCGTCCGCCATGTCCTCGACGTCCTGCGCGCCGCCTCCGCCGACCAGCACTTCGTGCTCGTCAGCCAGCGTCATGTCACCCGCCGCGACCACCCCATGAACGCCTACGGCAGGATGCTGGACTGGCGGCTGGCCGGAGAGAACGCGGTCCGTTCCTCGGGCCTGCCCTACACGGTGATCCGGCCGGGCTGGCTGACCGACGAGCCCGGACACGGCGTGCTGCACCTGGAACAGGGGGACGTGGGCGACGGACACGTGGCCCGCGCCCATGTCGCCGAGGCCTGCGTCCGGGCGCTGCACGCGCCCGCGGCCCGCGGTGTGACGTTCGAGATGCGCAGCGAGGCCGGGCCGGCCTCCGGTCCCGTGCCCTGGGACGAACTCCTCACCGGGCTCCGCGCCGACGCCCCGGCCAGGACCGGGGCGGTGTTCGCATGACCGCGCCGACCGATTCCCACGACCGCCCGACCGCCCCCACGACGGATGTCATGAGCGAGTACCTGACGCTGCCCGCCGACCAGGACACCGACACCTTCGACGCCCACCCGGTCGGCGTCACCCCGGGCCACCCGCAGCCGCTGGGCAGCACCGTCGACGCCGACGGGGTCAACTTCTCGGTCTTCTCCGAGCACGCCACCCGGGTCGACCTGCTGCTGTTCGAGCACTGCGACAGCCCGCGGCCCTATCGGACCATCCGGCTGCACCCCGAGCGGCACCGCAGCTTCCACTTCTGGCACTGCCATGTGCGCGGGCTCGGCGCCGGCCAGGTCTACGCCTACCGCATCGACGGGCCGCGCGACACCAGCGCCCGGGGCGGCCGCTTCGACCAGCGCAAGGTGCTGCTCGACCCGTACGCCCGCGCCAACGTCAACAGCCGCTGGGAGCGGACCCGGGCGATCGGCCCCGGGGACAACACCGAGTACTCCATGCGGAGTCTGGTGGTCGACCTGGACGACTACGACTGGGAGGGCGACACCCCGCTGCGCACCCCCATGGCCGACACCGTCGTCTACGAGATGCACGTGCGCGGGTTCACCGCGTCACCGACCTCCGGGGCCGCCCACCCGGGAACCTTCTCGGCCGTCATCGAGAAGATCCCGCACCTGAAGGAACTCGGCGTCACCGCGGTGGAGTTGCTGCCGGTCTTCGACTTCGACGAGACACAGGTCCTGCGCACCGGCCCGGCCGGCTCCCCGCTGCGCAACTACTGGGGCTACGACCCGTACGGGTTCTTCGCCCCGCACACCGGCTACTGCTCCAGCCCCCATCTCGCCACCCACATCACCGAGTTCCGCGACATGGTGAAGGCGTTCCACCGGGCGGGCATCGAGGTCATCCTCGACGTGGTCTTCAACCACACCAGCGAGGGCAACGAGTTCGGGCCGACGATCAGTTTCCGGGGCGCGGCGAACGAGGCCTACTACCACCTGTGGCCGCAGGACCGCTCCCACTACATGGACTTCACCGGGTGCGGCAACGCGGTCAACGCCAACCACCCGATCGTCACCAAGTTCATCCTGGAATGCCTTGAGTACTGGGTGTCCGAACACCACGTCGACGGCTTCCGCTTCGACCTCGCCTCGGAGCTCTCCCGCGGCCCGATGGGCTACGAGATGGCGGTGCCGCCCGCGCTGTGGGCGATCGAGCTGTCCCAGACCCTGGCCGAGACGAAGATCATCGCGGAGCCCTGGGACGGTGGCGGGCTCTACCAGGTCGGCCGGTTCCCCGGAAAGCGCTGGGCGCAGTGGAACGGCCCCTTCCGGGACGACGTACGGCGGTTCGTGCGCGGGGACGCGGGGATCGCCGGCGAGGTCGCCTCGCGGCTCGGCGGCTCGGCCGACCTGTTCGCCCCGCAGGCCGAACTGCCCACCAACAGCATCAACTTCGTCACCTGCCACGACGGCTTCACCCTCAACGACCTGGTCAGCTACAACACCAAGCACAACCACGCCAACGGTGAGGCGGGCGCCGACGGGGCGAGCGAGAACTTCAGCTGGAACTGCGGCACCGAGGGCCCCGGGGACGACCCCGAGGTCGAACGGCTGCGGGTGCGGCAGGTCAAGAACCTGCTGTCGCTCCTCATGCTCAGCCGGGGCGTCCCGATGCTGCTGGCCGGGGACGAGTTCCGCAACAGCCAGGCCGGCAACAACAACGGCTACTGCCAGGACGGCCCGCTGTCCTGGCTCGACTGGGACCAGGCCGAGAAGGAGAAGGAGACCCTCGCGTTCACCCGCCGGGTCATCGGGCTGCGCAAGCGCTACCGCGCCTTCCGTGAGCCGCAGTTCTTCTCCGAGCGGCTGAACCCCCGGCTCATGCCGGACATCACCTGGCACGGCACCCGGTTGCACCAGCCGGGCTGGGAGAACCCCGACGCCCATGTGCTGGCCTGCACGTACGGGGGTTTCGACGGCGACCCCGACCTCCATCTGATCCTCAACATGTACTACCTGGGCCTCGACTTCGAGCTGCCCGTCATCCCCGGCCACCGCTGGCACCGCGTCCTGGACACGGCCCGGCCGGAACCGCACGAGATCCTCCCGTCCGGGGAGGAGGAGCCGGTCGACGGTCCCACCTATCACGCCCAGGGCCGCAGCGTCGTACTGCTGGCGGCCCTGCCCGACGAGAAGGGCATCCGACGATGAGCGCACCCGACCGACGACGTATCACCTCCGACACCCTCGCGGGATACGTCACCCACTACAGCCCCACCCGGCGCATGTTCGGACTGCGCACCCCCGACGAGCGTGAGTTCACGGTCCACCTGACCCACAACGCCGTCTCCCGCATCGTCCGCAACCTCGGCGACTCCTACCGTGACACCACCGCCGACACCGTCGACATGCTGGCCGAGGGCCGGTTCCTGTTCGCGTACGGAATCCTCTACGAGTGGGAGGGCGGCTCCCGCTTCGACGCCAAGGAGATCACGTTCCCGGAGGAGAGCCGCGGCCAGTACGTCTTCGAGCACCCGAACTGGTGGGTGCAGCAGGCCGCCGCCATCGCCGACTTCTATCTGCGCGGCCAGTTCCCCGACGGGACGTACGACTGGCGCAACTTCCGCACCCATCTCACCCTGAGCGGCACCCACCTGCCCGACTTCAAGGGCCAGGACGTGCGCCAGGAGACCGACACCATCTCCCGGCTGGTGTACGGGCTGGCCACGGCCTACCTGCTGACCGGCGAGGACCGCTTCCTGGAGGCGGCGCAGTCCGGCACCGAGTACCTGCGCGAGCACATGCGGGTGGACGACCAGGCGGACGGGATCACCTACTGGTACCACGGCATCGACATCACGCCGAACGGCCACCGCCCGGTCTTCGCCTCGGAGTTCGGCGACGACTACGACGCGATCCCGATGTACGAGCAGATCTACGCGCTCGCCGGTCCCACCCAGACCTTCCGGATCACCGGCGACCCGCGGATCCTGCACGACATCGACCGCACGGTGGCGCTGTTCCAGAAGTACTTCCGCGACCCGGTCGACGGCGGGTTCTTCTCGCACCTGGACCCGATCGCGCTCGACCCGAACGCCGACTCGCTGGGCCGCAACCGGGCCCGCAAGAACTGGAACTCCGTCGGCGACCACGCCCCGGCCTATCTGATCAACGCCTATCTGGCGACCGGCCGGCCGGACTTCGCCGCCCTCCTGGAGGAGACCGCGGACACGATCGTCGAGCGGTTCCCGGACGAGCCGAACAGCCCCTTCGTGCAGGAGCGGTTCCACGCCGACTGGAGCCCGGACCGCACCTGGGGCTGGCAGCAGGACCGGGCGGTCGTCGGCCACAACCTCAAGATCACCTGGAATCTGACCCGCATCAAGGCCCTGCACGACAAGCCCGAGTACCTGGCCACGGCGGAGCGCATCGCCGAGCTGATGCCCGCGGTGGGCAGCGACGGCCTGCGCAGCGGCTGGTACGACGTGGTGGAGCGCCGGCCCGACCCGGACAGCGGCATCCACCGCATGGTCTGGCACGACCGCAAGGCCTGGTGGCAGCAGGAACAGGCGATCCTCGCCTACCTCATCCTGGCCGGCACCACGGACGACCCCCAGCACCTGCGGCTGGCCCGGGAGGCGGCGTCGTTCTACAACGCGTTCTTCCTCGACTACGGGGACGGCGGCGTCTACTTCAACGTCCTGGCCAACGGCATCCCGTACCTGCTGGGCACCGAGCGCCTCAAGGGCAGCCACGCGATGGCGGGTTACCACGCGCTGGAGCTGTGCTACCTGTCGGCCACCTACACCGGTCTGCTGCTCGGCAACGACCCGGTGACCCTGCACTTCCGGCCCCGCCCCGACGATCTCCCGGACCGGCTGCTGCGGGTGGCGCCGGACCTGCTGCCCGCCGGCTCGGCCGAGCTGACCCGGGTGTGGGTGGACGGCGAGCCGTACGAGCACTTCGACGCCAAGGACCTGACCGTACGGCTGCCCGAGGGCACGGAGCCGGTGCGGGTGCGGGTCGAACTGGAGCCCGCCCAGATGCGGCTGCGGATGCGCAGCGAGTTCGACGGCGGCACCGCCCACATCAGCTGCCGCGGGGTGATCGACACCGCCGAACTGGGCAAGTTCCGCAGGATCCTGGCCGAGGTCATGGCGGCCACCCCGCGCCGGGTGGAGTTCCATCTGTGCGAGACCAGCGAGATGTGCCGCTCCGCCATCAACGAGCTGCTGTTCCAGCGCACCAAGGCGGGGCTCGACGTCGACTTCGTGATCGTGGGCTGTGCCCTGGCGGAGGTCGCCGACGCACTGCTCGCGACGGACGCCTTCCTGCTGGAGGGCGGTGACGACTGCAACCATGACTGATCTCGCGACCATCGCCCTCCCGTTACCGTCCGTGCGTGCCCCCGGCGCGCCACCCGGCACCTGCGACCTGCCCGCCTACTGCGGCGAGCTGTTCGGCCAGTTCACCCGGGCCGACCAGCGGCGCTGGGGCGAGGTGTACCTGCGCGGCCTGCTGGACGTGCCCGGGCGCAAGACGCCCGCCCGGATCACCGAGCAGGTGCTCGGACGGCGGGCGGTGCAGCAGATCCAGCAGTTCGTGAACCAGAGCCCGTGGGCGTCCGCGCAGGTGCGCGGCCGGCTGGCCGGGCAGATGGTCCGGGCCTTCCGGGCCGAGGCCTGGTCGGTCGACGAGGTCGTCTTCGCCAAGAACGGCGACCGCTCGGTCGGCGTGGCCCGCCAGTACGCGGCGTCCCAGGAACGCACCGTCAACTGCCAGCTGGCGCTGGCGACTTCACTGGTGGGACAGGCCGGCGGGGTCCCGGTGAACTGGCGGCTGACGCTGCCGGCCCGCTGGGACCGCGACGAGGGCCTGCGCGGCCAGGCCCATCTGCCGGAGCAGGAGCGCTGCCGGCCCCGCTGGAGCTATGTGCTGGAGGCGCTCGACGAGATGCTCGACGAGTGGTCCCTGGAACCGCTGCCGGTGCTCGCCGACTGGCGTGGCGACGGGGACCCGGACCCGCTGCTGCGCGGCCTGGAGGCACGCGGTCTCGGCTATGTCGTGCAGGCCTCACCGCACACCCCGGTGCTGCTCCCGCGGAGCGGGGCCGCCGCCCGGGGAGCCCGTGGCACCCTGGCGGAACTCGCCGCGCACGCCGTCCGGCACACCGAGCGGACGTCGGTGGCCTGGCACGATCCGGTGACCGAGCGCATGTGGCACTCGGAGTTCCTGGCCGTACCCGTGCTGCTGCGGGCGGAACGTTCGCCCGAGGGCTGCACGGCCGCGGCGCCGCGGGCCCGGATGCTGCTGGCGGACTGGCCCTACGGCCGGCCGCAGCCGCGCGCCTACTCGCTGACGAACCTGCCGGTGCGCCGGCTCGCGGAGATCGTTCCGCTGGTCCGGCTGCGGAGGTTCGCCGGGGAGGCGCTGGGCCGGATGCACGAGCGGTTCGGTCTCGGCGACTTCGAGGGCCGCTCCTTCCGGGGCTGGCACCACCATGTGACGCTGGCCTCGGCGGCGCTCGGTTTCGACATGGTGCGCCAGCAGGCGGACGAGAGAGCCCTGAGCGTGCCGCGTGGCTGAACGGCCCGGCCGGGACGGCCCCGTGCGGATACGTCCGCACGGGGCCGTCCCCTGCTCACTCCCGTGCTCACTTCTGCCAGCCGACCCGGGCGAAGTCGATGTCGCCGAGTCCGGGGACGCCGTAGTTGGCCAGCCCCTTGCGCACGGCGAGGATCTGCGGCCGCTGGTAGAGCTCGATGTCGTGGCCGAGCCGCCAGATCTCGGCGTCCGCCGCGTTGTACAGCCGCTCGGCGGCCCGTTCGTCGAGGGTGCCGACGGCTCTGCCGAGCAGCTCGTCCACCCGCGCCGAGCCGACCCGGCCGTAGTTCTCGAAGACCTGCCCGCCCGCCGGGCGGCGGTAGATGGCATAAGCGGAGCTGGGATACGTCAGCCCCGTGAACCGGAAGATCGCGAGGTCGAAGTCGCCCTTGTCCAGGTACTTCGGGCCGTACGCGGAGGCGGGCACCTTCTCGATGTCGATGCGGACGCCGACCTTGTCCAGCATCTGCTGGACGAGCTGGGCCAGGTCCTCGCCGAGGCGGTTGGTGCCCTCGCTCAGCACGAGGCGGAGGGTGAGGCTGCGGCCGTCCTTGGCTCTCGGCCGCCCCCCGCCCTGGCTGTGCCAGCCCGCGCGGTCCAGGGCCAGGGCGGCGGCCTTCAGGTCGAAGCGGCCGTAGCGCCCGGAGTTGTCGGCGTAGCCGGGCTGGTTGGTCATGAAGAAGTGGTTGCCGAGCAGCGGCACCTTCACCGGCAGGCCCTCGGCCGCGACCTCGGCCAGCGCCGGGCGGTCCACGGCCTGCTGGAGGGCGTTGCGCACGGCGGGGTCGGCCAGTGGCCCGCCGGCGCCGTTCAGGGTGATGTGCACCTCGTCCCAGGCGGAGCCGATCCGGACGGCGGTGTCCTTGGCGTTCTTCAGCTGGGCGTAGGCCTCGCTGGTGGCGGCGTTGACGACGTCGACCTCGCCGTTGAGGAAGGCCTGCAGGGCGGCGTCGGGGTCCAGGACGCGGAAGACGATCCGGTCGAGCCGGGGCCGGGTGCCCCACCAGGCGGCGTAGGGGACGAGGGTGAGGGTCCCCGCCGTACGGTCGACGGAGGCCAGCCGGAAGGGGCCCGCGGTGACCGGCAGCCGGCCCTGCCAGTCGGCGTCGAAGTGCCGCGGGCTGTCGTAGGCGACGGCCGGGAAGAGCGGGGTGAAGAGCCTGCGCCAGTCGGCGTACGGCTGCCTGAAGGTGACCTCGACCTCGTGCGCGTCGGCGCCCTGGCGGACGTCGGCGATACGGTCGTACCCGCTCGGGTCGGCGACCGGGTAGCGCTCGTCGTCGCCGCCGACCGCGTGCCACTGGGCGGCGAAGTCCCGCCAGCTCAGGGCCCGGCCGTCGGACCAGCGGGCCTTCGGGTTGAGCCGGTAGGTGACGACCTGGCGCGGCTCTGTGGTGACGGTGGCCGAGACCAGGTAGTCCGGCACGATCCTGGGGACGCCCTCGGCGTCGCGGGTGAAGAGCCGGGGCTCCGTCATCGTGTCGACGGTCCACACGTCGTCCAGGGCGCCGTCGACGTCGTTGAAGTTGAACTGCGTGATCATCTGCGTGATCGGCAGGGTCAGCGTCCCCCCGGAGCGGAGGTCCCCGGACGGCAGGGCGTTGATGTCGTAGGTGCCGTAGGTGGGCAGTGCCCGCCGGGAGTCGTCGTGCCCGCCGGATGCGGAGCATCCCGTCGCCGTGAGGACGACGAGCGCCCAGACGGCCACCCATGCGGGCCAGCCCCGTAATCGCGCCACCTGTCAGCCCCTCCGGCGTCACGGAACCGCCAACTGCCCTGACTGCACTGCGAATTGCGACGTCAGAGCCTAACATCACGGTGTTTCCCCCTTATGAAGACAAGGCAGACTCCAGACCCCGGCGGACGCCCGCGCACCGCCCGGGCCGTCACCCTCCGTGCCCCGTCGGGAGTTCCATGCTCTTCCTGATCGCCAGGCGCCTGGCCCGCTGCGTGGTCCTGTTCCTCGTCTCCCTGGTCCTGTCCTACGCCCTCGCGTCGACCGCGCTCGATCCCCGCGCCTACTTCGAGGACCGCCGGCCACCGCCGCCGGCCCGGGTCGTCGACCGCGAGCTGTCCCGGCTCGGCATGGACGACCGTGTCCCGCTGCCGGAGCGCTTCGGGCACTGGGCGGACCGGGCCGTCCACGGCGACCTGGGCCGCACCGTCGACGACGAGTCCGTGAGCGCCGAGTTCGGCCGCCGGATCGGGGTGTCGGTACGGCTGCTGCTGGTGGGCACGCTGGCCGGTACGGCCCTCGGCGTGCTGGCCGGGGTGTGGGCGGCGGTCCGGCGCGGCCGGCTCGGCGACCGGGTGCTGACCGGGTTCTCCTTCGCGGTGCTGTGCGTCCCCACCTTCGTCCTGGCCCTGCTGCTGAAGACCGGGGCCCTCGCGGTCAACCGGGCCGCGGGCCGCCCGGTCATCAAGTACACGGGCGAGCACACGCCCGGACTGCAGGGCGACTGGAGCGTCCAACTCCGCGACACGCTGGCCCACTTGGTCCTCCCGGCGCTCTGTGTGGCGCTCGCGGCGATCGCCCTCTACAGCCGCTACCAGCGGGCCGCCACGCTGGACGTGCTCGGGGCGGACCATCTGCGCACCGCCCGCGCCAAGGGGCTCACCCCGGGGCGCGCGCTGCTGCGGCACGGGCTGCGGATCTCGCTGGTGCCGATGACGACGTTCTTCTCCTTCGGCGTCCTCACCCTGGTCACCGGGGCCGTGTTCACCGAGCGGATCTTCGGCTGGCCCGGCATGGGCAGCTGGCTGATCGACTCGGTGGAGCGGGGCGACGTCAACTCGGTCGTGGCCGTCAACGCCTTCGCCGCGGCCGTCGTCCTGCTGGCGGGCCTGGTCGCGGACACCCTGCACGCACTGCTCGATCCCCGGGTACGGCGACCGTGAGAGCGGGGCGGCGGGGGCGGGGCGTGTTGCGGCGGCTGGTGCGGCATCCGGGGGCGTTGTGCGGGCTCGCGTTGCTGCTGGGCCTCGCGGTGTTCGCGGTCGTGGGGCCGCACGTGTGCCGGTGGTCCTCCACCGACGTCGACTACACGGCGCTGCGGCGGCCGCCGGACGCCCGGCACTGGATGGGCACGAACCGGATCGGACAGGACGTCTTCGCCCAGGTCGCGCACGGGCTGCGGAAGTCGCTGCTGATCGGGCTGCTGGTGGCCGCGGTCTCCACCGGCCTGGCGGCGGCCGTGGGCGCCTGCGCGGGGTACTTCGGCGGCTGGACGGACCGGCTGCTGATGTCCGTCGTGGACCTGCTGCTCGTGCTCCCCGGCTTCCTCGTCCTCGTGGTGCTCGCCCCGCGCCTGCGGCGGTGGGGCTGGCTCGCGCTGGCCGGGCTGCTCGCCCTGCTGGGCTGGACGGTCACCGCGCGGGCGGTGCGCGGTATGACCCGGTCCCTGCGGGAGCGCCAGTTCGTGGTGGTGGCACGGCTGATGGGAGTCGGCCCGGTCCGGATCATCGGCCGGCACATCCTCCCGCACCTGTCCTCCTTCCTGATCGCCGACGCGACGGTCACCGTGGCCGGGGCGGTGATCAGCGAGGCCGGGCTGTCCTACTTCGGCTTCGGCGTACAGCCGCCCGACGTCTCCCTGGGCACCCTGATCGCGGACTCGTCCGACGTGGCCCTGGTGTATCCGTGGATGTTCTTCTTCCCGACGAGCCTGCTGATCGCGTTCGTGCTGGCCGTCGGCCTCCTCGGCAACGCCCTCCGGGACGCGCTGGACCCCACGACGGTACGGCCCCTCGGCCCGCCCCGGGGCGTCGTGTCGGGACTCGCCGGATGAGCGCCGGATGAGCACGGTCCTGGAGGTGCGCGGTCTGACGGTCGCCTTCGGGGACGGGCGGCGCCCGCCCGTCCCCGTGGTGCGGGGCGTGGACCTCGTACTGCGCCGGGGTGAGGTGCTGGGCCTGGTGGGCGAGTCCGGCGCGGGCAAGACGCTCACCGCGCTGTCCCTGCTCGCCCTGGCACCGCCCGGGGCCCGGGTCGGCGGTTCGGTGCGGCTGCTGGGCGAGGAGGTGCTGGGGCGGCCGGAGCGGGAGCTGGCCGGGATCCGCGGGCGCCTGATCGCCATGGTCTTCCAGGATCCGCTGCAGGCCTTCACTCCGGTGCTGCGCGTCGGCGACCAGATCGCGGAGGCCGTACGCATCCACGAACGCCCGCGGCCGCGGCGCGCGGCGGCGTTGCGGCGGGCGGTGGAGCTGCTGGACCTCGTGGGGGTGCCGCAGCCGTCCCGGGCCGCGCGCGCCCTGCCCCACCAGCTGTCCGGCGGGATGCTCCAGCGGGCCATGATCGCGATGGCGACGGCGAACCGGCCCGCGGTCCTGGTCGCCGACGAGCCCACCAGCTCCCTCGACGTGACCGTGCAGGCCCAGGTACTGGAGGCGCTCGCGGCCGCCCGGCGGGAGACCGGCGCGGCGCTGCTGCTGATCACCCATGACCTCGGCGTGGTCGCCGGCACCGCGGACCGGGTCGCCGTCCTGTACGCGGGGCGGGTCGTGGAGACGGGCCCGGTGGACGCGGTGCTCTGCCGCCCCCGGATGCCGTACACGCTCGGCCTCCTCGGCTCTGTGCCCCGCCTCGACGCCCGGGTACCCCCCACCCCGATCCCGGGCACCGCCCCGACCCCGGGCACCGCCGCCCCGGGCTGCGCCTTCGCCCCGCGCTGCCCGCTGGCGGAGCCGGAGTGCCGGACGACCGAGCCGCCGCTGACGGGGGTGGACGGCCCCTCCGGGGACGACGCACACGAGGCGGCCTGCCGCCGCACCACGGAACTCCGGCACCGCGGCGCGGCCGACCTGTTCGCACCGCCGCCAGGTACGCCGGACGGCGGGAACACGTCCGCCGGGCCACCGCCGGCCCCACCGGACCGGGGCGTCGGGGCCGCCGAGCCGCCCTCGCCCTCGGCGGCCCCGCCGGATGCCGCAGACGCAACCGGCGCCGACCGCACGCCGGCCGGACCGGCCGGACCGTGGCGCCGTACCGTCGACGCGCCGACACGCCCCGCGGGCGCGGACACCGCCGGAAACACAGCCGGTGGCCGACCGGACGACGCGGCCGGAGGCGCTGTCGGGAACGCCGTCGGGAACGCCGCAGCCGACGTCGTGCTGCGGGTTTCCGGGCTCGGGCGGGAGTTCCGGGCGGCGGGGTTCGGGCGGCGGCGGGCCCCTGGCGTGCGGGCCGTCGTGGATGTCGAGCTGGAGGTGCGGCGGGGGCAGACGCTCGCGCTCGTCGGGGAGTCCGGTGCCGGGAAGACCACGACCCTGATGGAGATCGCCTCGCTCAGGGCGCCGGGGGCCGGCCGGGTGGAGATCCTCGGGCACGACACCGCGCTGCTCTCCCGCCGTGCGGCACGCGAGCTGCGCGCGGCCGTGGGGATCGTGCCGCAGGACCCCATGTCGAGCCTCGATCCGCGGATGCCGGTGGGCGACATCGTCGCCGAGCCGCTGCACGCCCGCCGGGTGCCGTCGGCCGTGGTGGCGGCGCGGGTGCCCCGGCTGCTGTCCCAGGTGGGGCTGCGCCCCGCGGACGCGGACGGCTACCCGCACGAGTTCTCCGGGGGGCAGCGGCAGCGCGTCGCCATCGCCCGCGCCCTGGCGGTCGGGCCCGCGCTGCTGCTGCTCGACGAGCCGGTGTCCGCGCTGGACGTGTCGGTGCAGGCCGGGATCCTGGACCTGCTGCTGCGGCTGAAGCGGGAGCTGGGCCCGGCGTACCTGCTGGTCTCGCACGACCTCGCCGTGGTCCGGCAGCTGGCCGACCGGGTGTCGGTCATGTACGCGGGGCGGGTCGTGGAGACGGGGGACGTGGCCGGGGTGTTCGACCGGCCGCGCCATCCCTACACCCGGGCCCTGCTCTCGGCCGTCCCGCTGCCGGACCCGGTCGCCGAGCGCTCCCGGCGCCGGATCGTGCTGCCCGGCGACCCCGGGACCGGCCCACGCGCCGTCTCCGGGTGCGGCTTCCGCGCCCGCTGTCCCCTGCAGGCCGTCCTGTCCCCCGCGCAGCGCGGCCGCTGCGCGGGGGAGGTACCGCACCGGCGGGCGGCCGGCGGCCCGGCCGCCCAGACCGTCTCCTGCCATTTCCCGCACGACGACGGGCACCGGGACACGCGCCGCGGCGACTGACGAAGGACCGGGTGCGGTCCGGGGCCATGGTCCGGCCGCCGGACCGCACCCGGTCCGTTGCGAAGCATGTGTGCGATCAGCAGCAACCACCACTCCCACCGCTGGACTGAGCGATGCCTTCGTGCAGCGGGCGGTTACTCGGACCGGAATCGTTCAGCCACAGTCCACCCGACACAAGACCACTGACCAGGACGACCATTGCAATGAGCGCGATTATTTTGTTGCTCACGAAAATCACCTCCCCCGAGCAATAAAGCGTGGCGCTTTGACAATTATAGTCAACATTGAATGACTAATCTGGTCAAGTAGTTCTTCGTAAAATTAAGCATCAATAAACGGAATTCACGGAACCGCATAGGTTTCTTTCGGCATCACCGGAAGAACTGCGCTGCAAATAGCGCCGGAGACACGCTAAAAGATCACTGGAAGCCCATTGGGTAAATATCAACTTACTGGTAACATCGATCTGTCATCCCGACAGTCAAGTACCGCACCGAGGAGCTCGCATGGACCCACTCGGCAACGCGACGGCCGCAGGACTGGGTGAGCGCATCAGGTTGTTGCGCGGCAAACGTGGACTCAAGCAGCAGGACCTGGCGTCCGGTGAGATATCGGCCAGCTACATCTCCTTGATCGAGTCGGGGAAGCGCGGCGCGCCGTCGGACGCGGTGCTCGCCGCGCTCGCCGAGCGTCTGGGCTGCTCCATGGAGTATCTGCGCACCGGACGCGACGACCACGAGATGGAGGAGACCCGGCTGCGGCTGGCGTTCGGCGAGATGGCCCTGCGCAACGGCAGTAACGGCGAGGCGCTCCAGACCCTGAGCGACCTCCTGGCGAAGCCGTCCCTGCTGGACCCGGCGATGACCCGGCGCGCGCGCATCGCCCAGGCCTCCGCGCTGGAGAAGCTCGACCGGATCGAGGCCGCCATCACGATCCTCGAAGACCTCCAGCGGGACCCCGAGCTGCCGCCCGGTTCCGCCGACTGGTGCGCGGTGTCGGTCGCCCTGTGCCGCTGCTACCGCAACGCCGGCGACATCACGATGAGCATCGAGATCGGCGAGCGGGCCCTGTCCCGCCTCGACGGCCTCGGGCTGGACGTCACGGTCGACCACGTCCAGCTCGGCGCCACGCTCATGGCCTCGTACCACATGCGCGGCGACCTCACCCGGGCCCAGTTGCTGGGCGTCCGGCTCCTGGACGCGGCCGAGAAGCAGGGGGCACGCGCCGCGCGCGGCGCCGTCTTCTGGAACGCGGGACTGGTGGCCCGCTCCCGCGGCCAGCTGAACGAGGCCCTGGCGCTGGTGGAGCGGGCGCTGGCGCTGATGTCCGAGGACGACAACATCCGGCATGTCGCCATGCTCAAGATGAACTGCGGCTCGCTGCTCCTCCAGGTCGACGAGCCCGAACCGGCGCGCGCCAAACAGCTGCTGGAGGAGGCGCAGCAGCTGCTGGCCGAGGTCGGCAACGCGCCCGAACTGGCCCAGTGCGAGATCGGCCTGGCCGACGCGGACGCGATGCTCGGCAACTGGGACGAGGCCGCGGCCCACGCGGAGCGCGCCCTCGGGCTCACCGGCCCCGAATCCCGTATCCAGGCCGTCGGCGCGCGCGCCACGCTCGCCGAGATCCATCTGCTGCGCGGTGACAACGAGCAGGCCGCCCAGTGTCTGCAGGCCGCCACCCGGCAGCTGCGCCAGTTCCCCCCGTCCCACCAGACCGCGCTCAACTGGCGGTACGTGGGCGACCTGTGGCGGCGCCAGGGCAACGGCACGGCCGCCCTCCAGGCGTACGACCGGGCGCTGTCGTCGGCCGGTCTGGCCCCGAACCGCGACCCCAGCACGAGCCTCACCGAGCAGGGCCGTTCCTGACCCTTCCGGTCCCGTTCCACGCCCCACCCCGATTTCCCCCTCCCCGAAGGCGCCCGGCGGCACGTCCCGCCGCCGTGGAATACCCGTACGGCCAAGAGAAAAGAAAGTCCCTCAGGCACCGCTTCCCCTCTCTTCCGGCCCGTTCCTTTCGCCCCCGGATTCGGCGCCGGATTCGAGTGCGGTGACGCGGTTGCGGAATTGCGCGGTCAGCGGACCGCCGCGGCCAGCCGGTGCACCGCGGCGAGCGGGACCGGCAGCCGGTCGGGGCGCAGCCGCGACTCGTACACGGCCTCGTAGACGGCCTTGTCCGCCTCCAGCGCCCGGAGCAGCACGGGGTGGCAGTCCGGGTCCTCGTGCCCGGCGGCCGCGTAACCCGCCACGAACGCCCGCCGGTTGCGCGCCGCCCACGCGGACGCGCGCCGGCGTCGCCGCAGCCGTACCGCGGGCGTCGTCCGGGCCGCCGCGTCCTCCTCGGCGGAGGCGAGCCCCATGCGGGCCGCGTAGTCGAAGGAGCGCAGCATGCCGGCGACGTCCTTCAGCACCGGCTGCGGGCGGACCCGTTCGGCGGCGGGCTGGGCCGGCTCGCCCTCGAAGTCCACGATCCGCCAGCCGTCTTGGGCCCGCAGCGCCTGCCCCAGGTGCAGATCGCCGTGGGTGCGCTGGACGAAGAGGGGACAGCCGCGCCCGGCCACCCGGGCGTAGTCGTCGAAGAGGGCGCCGAGCCGTGCGGTGTACCGGGCGAGTGCCGGGACCTCCTCGGCGGCCTCCTTGAGGCGCATGGTCATCCGGGCCGCCTCCTCGGCCACGTTCTCCACCGTCAGCCGGGTCCGCCCGAACGCCTCGCCCAGCGCGCCGTGCACCTCGGCGACGGCCCGGCCCAGTTCGGCGGCGTACCCGGTGAAACCGCCGCCGGCCGGGACACCGCGGGCCGAGCCGTCCACGTACTCGCCCGCCTGCCGCACCGCCTCCTCCCAGCCGTCCCGCGCGTCCGGCAGGAACTCCTCGACGAGGCCGAGCACCAGGCCCTGCGCGCCGGGGGCGTCGCTGTGCACCGCCCCGTACAGGAGCGGTGTCCGGGCGCAGTCCTGGTCGGTGAGCGCCCGCAGCGCCTCGACCTCGGTGTTCGGTCCCGGTTCCGGACGGCGGAAGATCTTCAGCAGGAGCCGGTCGCCGTAGGCCACGGACGTGTTGCTCTGGTCCACCTGGAGCGGCCGGGGCACCAGTCCCACGGGCAGCGGATAGCGGGACATGCGCTCGAGACGCGGCCCCCGCGGCGCGCCGCGGCCGGCCAGCGTCCGCAGCAGCAGGGCGAGCAGGGCGCCGTCCTCCAGCGCGTCGTAGACGTGCCAGCCCCGCCAGGGCCCGGCCGGTACGGTGGCGATCGCGGCGGATGCCAGCCGGTCCGGCAGGTCCGGGCGCAGGCCGAGCAGGAGCTGGCTGTGCACGGAACCGCTGTCGCCCCGGGCCGCGACCACGGCGTGCAGCAGCAGCGGTGGTTCGTCGCCCATCACCGAGGCCGCCTCGGCGGTGAGCGCGGCTCCGGCATAGCGTGCGTCGAACCAGCGCCTCCCCGCCAGCCACGGCCCGAGCGCGGGAAGCAGCGGCTCGAGGATCTCCGTCCTCATGACGCCTCCTCGGGTGTCAGAACGTGCGCGACCTGGTGGGCCGGGTCGAGGCGCACATAGGTGGACCCGCCCCAGGCGTAGGCGGCTCCGGTGAGTTCGTCCCGCAGCTTGAGCGTGCCGTCCGCGGGCAGGCCGAGGGCCGCCAGGTCGCAGGTCACGGTCGCCTCGTGGGCCCGGTGCGGGTCCAGGTTGACGACGACCAGCACCACGTCGGTGGAGCCGTCCGGCAGTTCCACGTGCTTGGAGTAGGCGAGGACCTGGTCGTTGTCCGTGTGCTGGAGCCGCAGGTTGCGCAGTTCCTGGAGGGCCGGACGGGACCGGCGGAGCCGGTTGAGCAGCGTGATCAGCGGGGCGATCGTGCGCCCCTCGCACTCCGCGCGGGCCCAGTCCCGGGGCCGCAGCTGGTACTTCTCCGAGGCGAGGTAGTCCTCGGTGCCCTCGGCGAGCGGGGTGTTCTCGCACAGCTCGTACCCGGCGTACACGCCCCAGCTGGGCGCGGCCGTCGCCGCCAGCACGGCCCGCGCCTCGAAGGCGGGCCGGCCGCCGTGCTGGAGCTGGACGGACAGGATGTCCGGGGTGTTCACGAACAGGTTGGGCCGCAGGAAGTCCGCGCTCTCCTCGGCGAGTTCGGGCAGGTACTCGGTCAGCTCCCGCTTGGTGTTCTTCCAGGTGAAATAGGTGTACGACTGCTGGAAGCCGGCCTGGGCCAGGGCGTGCACCATGGCCCGCCGGGTGAACGCCTCGGCCAGGAACACCACGTCCGGGTCGGTGGCGTTGACCTCGGCGATCAGCCGCTCCCAGAAGTGCACCGGCTTGGTGTGCGGGTTGTCCACGCGGAAGATCCGCACGCCCTGGGCCATCCAGTGCCGCAGGACGCGCAGCGCCTCGGCGTACAGGCCCTCGAAGTCGGTGTCGAAGTCGAGGGGGTGGATGTCCTCGTAGGTCTTCGGCGGGTTCTCGGCGTAGGCGACCGAGCCGTCGGCCCGGTGGTGGAACCACTCGGGGTGCCCGGTCACCCAGGGGTGGTCCGGGGAGCACTGCAGGGCGAAGTCGAGGGCCACCTCCAGGCCCAGGTCGCGGGCAGTGGAGACGAAGTACCGGAAGTCGTCCAGGGTGCCGAGGTCGGGGTGGATCGCGTCGTGGCCGCCCCGCTCGGAGCCGATGGCCCAGGGCGAGCCGACGTCGTCCGGGCCCGCGACGAGAACGTTGTCAGGTCCCTTCCGGTGCGTGACGCCGATGGGGTGGACGGGCGGCAGGTACACCACGTCGAAGCCCATCCCGGCCACGGCCGGCAGCCGCCCGGCGGCGGTGCGCAGCGTGCCGCTCATCGGCCGCCCGCCGGCCACCACCGCGCCCTCCGAGCGCGGGAACAGCTCGTACCAGGACCCGACCAGGGCGCGCCGCCGCTCGACGCGCAGCGGCAGCGGCCGGGAGGCGGTGACCAGTTCGCGCACCGCGTACCGGCCGAGGGCGGCCGTCACCCGGGGGGAGGTGACGGCCGCCAGCCGGGCCGAGGGCGGGCTCAGCGGGTCACGGAGCGCGGCGACCGCGGCCCGGACCGCCTCCCGGCGGCCCTGGTCGGTGAGAGCCTGTGTCGCCTCCCCGGTCGGATCAGCGCGTGGCGGCGATGGGGGTACCTCCCGCGCGAGCCGGGCGAAGCCGGTTCGCGCGTGGGGGAGCGTGCGATCGCAAGGCGCCGGAGCGCCCTCGTGGCGGAGCCACGTGGGCGGTTCGGCAACGCCGCTGGGGGTCCCCCCTCTGGGGGAGTGCGTGCCAGGCGTCACGCGCCCGGCCGGGGAGGCGACACAGGCTCTGAGGTCGTTGCGCCCGTGTGCCGCCCGTTCGTGCAGCAGCGCGCCCTCGCGCAGGGTGAGTTCGGTGTCGACGCCGGCCGCGATCTTCAGCTCGGCGTCCCGGCGCCAGGTGGCCAGCGGGTCGGCCCAGGCCTCGACGCGGAAGGTCCAGGTGCCCTCGGTGTCGGGCACGACGGTGGCGCTCCAGCGGTCGGCGTCCTCGTCCACGAGGGTCATCGGCACCCGCCGGGCGGGCGTCCCCCCGGGTCCGCGCAGGATGACGTCCGCGGCGATCACGCCGTTGCCCTCGCGGAAGACGGTGGCGGTGATGTCGAGGTGCTCGCCGGTCACGGCCTTGGCGGGCAGTTCCCCGTCCCGCACCCGGGGGCGGACGTCGAGGACGGGGATGCGCCCGGTCACCGGTGTCATGGCGGTCTCTCCTCTCCCCGTTCGCGTGCCGTCAGTCGTTCCCGGCCGGGGCACCGGCCTGGGCGGGCTGACGGGCGGCGAGCAGGTCGATGATGGTGCGCGCGAAGACGTGGCAGTGGTTGCCGGTGCGGGCGGTGACCAGGTCGTCGTGGACGACGACGTCCTGGTCGACGTACTCGCCGCCCATGTTGCGCAGGTCGCCCAGCAGGTTGTTGTGGACCACCGCGCGCCGCCCGCGCACCATGCCGGGCACCGGCGCGACCAGCCACATGCCGTGGCAGATGATGCCCTTGACGATCGCCGGGTCGGCGAACGCGCGGCGCAGGAACTGCGTGGCGGGCGGCAGTTCGGCGGGGTCGTCGGTGTAGCGCAGCCGGTCGGAGACCATGCCGGAGGGGACGATGACCGCCGAGTACTCCTTGAGCGCGAACTCGTCGAGGTCCTCGAAGGACTCGCTGACGTCGAAGGGCATACGGTGCTCGTGCCCCTGGAAGGTCATCGTGTCGTTGCCCCAGAGCCGGGTCAGGAAGTGGACCTCGGCGCCCTCCTCGGGGAACCGGTAGCGGTAGTAGAGGATCTCGGGCTCGTAGAAGTCGCTCTCCATCAGGACGGCGATCTTGTGGCCGGACAGTCGCACGGCACTCACCCCTTTCCCTTGGCCGTCACGAGGTCGACGAGGAACGGCCCGTGGTGGGCGAGGGCCTGCGCCACCGCCTCCTCGGCCTGCCCGGGCTTCTCCACCCGTACGGCGGCCACGCCCAGGGAGCGGGCGAGGCCCACGAAGTCGATGGGCGGATGGGCCAGATCGAACATGCCGGGCTGCTCGTGGGCGGGTATGCCCTGCTCGCGCCAGTACTGCTCGATGTTGTCCTCCAGCAGCCGGTAGCTGCCGTTGTCGCAGATCACGAACTTGGTGGGCAGTCCGTAGCGGGCCGCCGTCCACAGCGCCTGGAAGGTGTACATGCTGCCGCCGTCGCCGGTGAAGCCGACCACCGTGCGGTCGGGGTGGGCGAGCTGGGCGCCGAGCGCGCCGGGGATGCCGACGCCCAGGGAGCCGCCCCGGGTCTGCATCCACTGGCCGGGCACGGTCGGCGGCAGGTGGCGGAAGAGTTCGGGGGACGCGGTCAGCGCCTCGTCGAACAGCAGGGCGTCGGCGGGGAGTTGGCGCGCGAGCTCCTTGGCGAAGGCCGTGGTGGGCAGGGCCTGGGACTCGTGGCCCGCCAGCTCCCGCTCCCGGGCGCCGGCCTCCGCGTCGGACCGCTCGGCGGCCCGTGTGCGCAGCCGTTCGGCCGCCGCGGCCAGCCGTTCCGCGCCCATCTCCTCGTGCAGCGCGTCGGCGAGCAGCCCGAGGGTGGCCCGCGGGTCGGCGACGATGCCGAGGTCGACGGGGAAGTTCTTGGCGATGGCGTCGGTGTCCAGGTCCACGTGGACGACCGGGGTGCCCTCGGCGAAGACGTCGTACAGCGCCGGGTACACCTCGGGCAGCGCATAGGTGCCGACGATCAGGACGGCGTCGGCGGCACCGGTGATCCGCCGGCTCTGTTCGCCGAACATGTGCCCCAACTGGCCCGCGTACGCCGGGTGCTGGACGGAGAGGTTGACCTCGGCCCAGTCGGCGCCGTACACCTCGGCGCCCCACACCTCGGCCAGCCTGGCCAGTTCGGCCTGGGCGCCCGCGAAGTGCACGCCGTCGCCGGCCACGACCAGCGGGCGCCGGGCCCCGGCGAGCAGGGCCGCGGCCCGCGTCACGGTGTCCGGGGCCGGCAGGCTGCGGGTGTCCGGATAGGAGACCGGGACGACCGGTTCCCGGGTGCCCGCGTCCATCACGTCGGCCGGCAGCACCACGAGGACCGGCCCGTAGGGCGGGGTCCCGGCCACCTTGAAGGCGCGGCGCAGCACGCGCAGCGTGGAGTCGGGGTCGAGGACCCGGGTCGCCCATTTGGTGACCGGCCGTGCCATGCCGACCAGGTCGGCCGCCATCTGGGCGTCCAGGTTGGCGTACCGCAGCCCGGCCTCGCCGACGAGGGTGACGATCGGGGCGTGGCCGCGCATGGCCTGGTAGAGCATGCCGATGCCGTTGCCGAGCCCGACTCCGGAGTGGAGCTGCAGGACCGCCGGGGTGCGGGTGGCGCGGGCGTAGCCGTCCGCCATGCCGACGGCCGTGGCCTCCTGCAGGGCCAGGACGTACTGGATCGAGGGGAAGGAGCGCAGTTCGTCGAGGAACCCCTGCTCGACCGTGCCGGGGTTGCCGAACATGTACCGGACCCCTTCGGCCTGCAGCTGCTCCAGGAGCGCGACGCGCGCGGGCCTGCTGTCCATGCTGGTCACCTCTCGTGGGTCGGACGTCGGGAGGTCAGGAGGTCCTGAACCCCCACTGACGCAGGCCCTGTTCGAGGACCTCGACGGTCTTCTGGCCGGTCAGGTAGGAGTCGGGGGTCGAACGGCCCGTGATGAACGGGTAGTCGACGATCACCGAGGTCTCCTTGCCGAAGTTGCCGTGGTAGGCGCCGCCGGGCGCGGTGGCGTCGCGCAGGATGTACTCCAGCGGGTACGGCGGCGGACCCATCACGAAGTCGGTGCCGAGGAACCCGGTGCCGTCCTTGTAGTCGTACTCGATGCAGTGCCCGGTGACGTGCTTGCCGCGGATGATGGAGGTCCGGGTCTCCTGGTCGCGGGCGAAGGCGAGGCAGGCGACGCCGTAGCACTCGGCGGCGATCGGCCGGTCCAGCTCGCGGAAGGCGAGGATCAGGTCGTGCACCCGCCAGTTGTTGGCGAGGTCGACGATGGGCCCGCTGCCGCCGACGATCAGCAGCGCGTCGTAGCGGTCGGCGATCTGCCTGCGGACCTGCTCCAGGCGGGTGTTGTAGGCCTCCCAGTCGCGCAGGAAGTACGGCCGGGAGCGGTAGGGCCGGTCGGGCAGCCAGGACGCGAGGTCCAGCGGGTTGTCCAGCCGGTCCGAGTCCTCGGCGGCCCGTACCTTCGCCGCCATCTCCGGGGTGGTGACGGACCGGCCGAGCGGCGGGTCGACGTACTCGGGGTCCATGCTCGGCGGCAGCGCGTGGGGCCGCTTGCCGGTGGGGGTGGCGAAGGTGAGGTGGTAGCCGGCCTGGTCGAAGGTCTCCAGGGGTCCGATCAACTCCTCGCCCCAGTAACCGTGTTCGGACAGCACGACGAGGATGCGCCTGCTCATGGGATCCCTCCCGTTCGGCGGGGACGGTGCCACGTGGGGACGGTGCCACGTGACGGTGCCAAGTGGCGGATTCCTGTCTACGACGGGGCACTTCGTCCGGACCATCGCGCCGCCCGGGGTCACGGCACATGCCCAAGTGGCCGAATGCACTACGGCATGTTGTGGCCAATGCCTTTCGAGGGGCGCACGACCGGGGAGCGCACCCGGCGCGGAAGCCGAGTTGCCCGAGCCTGAGCAGCGACTTCGCACAGTGCGCCCGGTGTCCGGGCGCGGGCCGCGCGAAGCGGCCGGGATGTGCGGTCATCGGACGCGTATCGCTCCCGGTTCCCGGGGGCGGGACCCCGATGAGGAGACATCCATGTCCACCGAACAGACCGGCTCCGACCGGGAGATCGAGGAGTTCGTGCAGCGCTGGTTCGGCCTGCTCAATGTGCACGCCCCGGTCGCGGAGCTGCTGCCGTTCGTCGCCGAGGAGGGCCTGGAGATGGCCTTCCCGGAGCGGACCCTGCACAGCCACGCGGACTTCCTCGACTGGTACGCGGCCGTCGGTGAGGCCTACAGCGAGCAGGACCACACCGTGGAGAAGCTCGTCCACCAGGAGGACGGACCGCGCATCGGCATCGACCTGACCGTCGTGTGGACCGCCAAGTCGACCGCCGACGGCACCGTGTCCTCGTTCCGGATCAACCAGCAGTGGCGGCTCGAACGCCCCGCCCCGGGCGCCGCCCCGGTGATCGTCGACTACCAGGTCGGCGAGCCGGCCGCCCTCTGACCCCGCCACTGTCTGTCACTGTCCGTCACTGTTTGGAGGCTGTCATGCCGACGAATGCGACTCCCCCGGTGCCACCGGCGGCCGACTACGTGGTGGTCGGCGCGGGTTCCGCCGGCTGCGCCGTGGCCGCCCGGCTCAGCGAGGACCCGTCCGTGACCGTGACGCTGCTGGAGGCCGGCGGCCCGGACGAACGCCCCGAGATCCACCGCGCCGACGCCGCCTCGGTCCTCTCCCTGCTCACCGCCGAGTGGCGCACCGAGATCGACTGGGGCTATGTCACCGAGCCCGAGGCGGGCATGGCGGGCCGCCGGGTCCCCGTGGCCCGCGGCAGGGTCCTCGGCGGATGCAGTTCCGTCAACGCCCTGATGTGGGTGCGCGGCAGCCGCCACGACTACGACCGCTGGGTCGCCGAGGGCGCGACCGGCTGGTCGTACGACGAGGTCCTGCCGTTCTTCAAACGCGCCGAGAGCTACTCCGGCGGCGGCTCCGAACTGCGCGGGGCCGACGGCCCGGTCCGTGTACGGCAGCTGGACCGCCCGTCCCCGCTGGCGTCCGCCTTCGTGGCGGCGGCCGGTGAACTCGGCCACGACGCCGAGAGCGACGGCGACTACAACGGCGCCCGGCAGGACGGCTTCGGCTTCCTGTACCAGACCAACCGCGACGACGCGGGGCAGCGGTGCAGCGCCGCCGACGCCTATCTGCGCCCCGCGCTCGGCCGCCCCAACCTGACCGTGCTGACCGGCGCCCGCACCACCCGGCTGCTGCTCGACGGAACCCGGGTCACCGGCGTCGAGTACGTCCGGGACGGCGCCCCCGAGCGGTTGCGGGCCGACCGCGAAGTCATCGTGTGCGCCGGCGCGTTCGAGTCGCCGAAGCTCCTGATGCTGTCCGGGATCGGACCGGCCGAGCACCTCAGGGCCCACGGCATCCACTGCGTACGCGACCTGCCCGGGGTGGGCGCCGGACTCCAGGACCACCTCTTCACCCCGGTCTGCTACCAGTCCCTCCAGGAGCACCCGCCCGGGGCGCTGCTGTCCGAGGCCGGACTGTTCACCCACACCCCGGCGGCGGACCCGGACGGGCCGCCCGACCTCCAGTTCACCTTCGGCCCGGTCAAGTTCCTGCCCGCCGGCGCGCCCGACGAGCAGTGGGCGGGCCCCGGCCTCACCTTCGCCCCGATCGCCGTGCTCCCGCACAGCCGGGGCCGGGTGCGGCTGCGCGACGCCGACCCCGCCTCCAACGCGGTGATCAGCGCCGGCTACCTCACCTCGGCGGCCGACCTCGACGTCCTGGTGCACGGCGTCCGGCTGGCCCGGGAACTCGCCGCCGCCCAGGCCCTCGACGCCTTCCGCGGTGACGAACTGGGCCCCGGCAAGGACGTGTCGGGCACCGAAGAGCTGCGCGCCTACGTCGCCGCGAACGCCACCACCCTGTGGCACCCGGCCGGCACCTGCCGGATGGGCACGGGACCGGACGCCGTGACCGACCCCGAGCTGCGCGTGCACGGCGTCGAGGGCCTCAGGGTCGCGGACGCCTCGGTCATGCCGTCCATCGTGGCCGGCAACACCCACGCACCCAGCGTCATGATCGGCGAGCGCGCGGCGGCGTTCGCCCTCGGCACCGACCGGCCGCTTCCGTCCGCCGCCCGAAACGAGGGGATGCAGCATGTCCACCCTTGACCAGACCCGTGGCCAGACCCGTGACCAGCAGGAGATCCAGAAGCTCTACCAGCGCTTCCTCGACGCCCTGAACGCCGGCGACATCGCGGCGGTCCGCGCCGTCCTCAGCCCCGACTTCACCGACCACCACCCCGGCTTCGACATCACCGGCATCGAGTCCTACCTGGAGGCGGTGCGCGGGGCCCACGAGACGCTCGACCTCAAGGGCGAGCTGGAGGAGGGGGCCCCGCTCGGCGACGACCGGATCGTCACCCGGGTCAAACTCACCGGCACCCACCTCGGCGAGGTGCTCGGCTTCCCGGCCACCGGCCGCAAGGTCGAGTGGTCCACCACCGAGATCTGGCGGGCCCAGGGCGGCCTGTTCACCGAGCGCTGGGCCCAGGACGACCTGCTCGGCCTGCGTCGGCAGGTCTCCTCGGACGACCTGAACTACACCGTCGTACGGCAGGTCAGCGACGCGGTCAACGAGCGCCGCTACGACGACCTGGACGAGTTGTTCGGGCCCACGTTCCGGGACAACAACCCGGCCTGGAGCGTCCAGAGCCTCGACGAGCTCAAGGTGATCATCAAGGGCGCGCACGACGCGCTGGACATGACCGTGCACCTCGACGCCCTGTACCCGGCCGCCCCGGACCGGGTGATCATGCACATCACCTTCCACGGCAGGCACATCGCGCCGTTCTTCGGCCAGGAGCCCACCGGCAAGGAGGTCTCCTGGACCAGCCTGGAGGTCTACCGCCTGGAGGAGGGCAAGGTCGTCGAGCGCTGGGTGCAGGCCGACACCACGGGCCTGATGCGCCAGCTCGGCGTGCCCCTCCCCTGATGCTCCCACCACCGCAGGAAAGGACGGGCGCATGAGCACCCGAGAAGTGGTCGACACGTACTACCGGCTCGCCAACGAGGGCGACTGGGACGCCTGGTGCGACCTGTTCGCCGTCGACCAGACCATGGACGAGCAGCTGGCCGGGCATGTCGAGGGACGCGAGACGCTCCGCGAGATGATGAAGGGCTTCCCGCAGATGTACGCCTCCTTCGCCAACGTCCCCCGCCTCGTGGTCGTGGACGGCGAACAGGCCGCGGTGGTCTCCGACATCACCGCCCGCACCCCGGACGGCATCGCGGTGGAGGCCGTGGTGTGCAACTACTTCCGCGTCCGGGGCGGCCTGATCACCTACATGACGAACGTCCACGACACCGTGCCGTTCGCCCCGGTCACCGGGAAGTGACGGCCATGACGACCGCCGCCGCCCAGGGCCTGCGCTGGTCGCACGTGGGCCTCAACTGCCGCGACCAGAAGGCCACCGAGGACTTCTACACCCGGTTCTTCGGCTTCCGCCGGGCCCGGGTGGTGGAGGCCGACGGCGTCCGCGTGGTGTTCCTGCGCAACGGCCCGGTGTACCTGGAGCTGTTCGCGACCGACGCGGACCCGCTCTTCCCGGCCGAGAAGGACGGTCCGGCCGCGCCCGGCACCGCCCGCCACCTGGCCTTCCAGGTCGACGACGTGGACGCGTTCCTCGCCGCCGCCCAGGGCGGGTTCGAGCCGACGCTCGGGCCGCTGACCTTCGACGAGTTCATCCCCGGCTGGAAGACGGTGTGGGTGTCCGACCCGGACGGCATCGTCGTGGAGGTCAGCCAGGGATACACCGACCAGTCCAGCGAAGAACTGGCACCGTACGCCTGACCCGCCTGACAGGAGAGTTCCCCACCATGAAGGCCGTCCCCGACCAGACCATTCTCATCACCGGCGCCACCGACGGCCTCGGCCGTGCGCTCGCCCGCAACCTCGCCGCGCAGGGAGCGTCGTTGATCCTGCACGGCCGCAGCGCGGCCAAGGGCGCGGACCTGCTGGCCGAGCTGCGCGCGGCCGGCGCCACCGGCCGGCTGAGCTACGAGCTGGCCGACTTCTCCTCCCTGGAGGACATCGGCAAGCTCGCCGAGCGCATCCTCACCACGTACGACCGGCTGGACGTGCTGCTGAACAACGCGGGCATCGGGGTCGAACTGGCCCGCCAGACCAGCCAGGACGGACTGGAACTCACCTTCCAGGTCGACTACCTGGCGGCCTACATCCTCAGCTGCCGGCTCGCCCCGCTGCTGGTGGCCTCGGCGCCGGCCCGCATCGTCAACGTCAGCTCCGCGGGCCAGGCACCGGTCAACTTCGCCGACGTGATGCTGGAGCGCCACTGGGACGGGGTGCAGGCCTACTGCCAGGCCAAGCTCGCCCAGATCGCCCTCACCTTCGACCTGGCCGAGCGGCTGCGCGGCACCGGGGTCACGGCCAACGCGCTGCACCCGGCGTCGTACATGCCGACCAAGATGGTGGTGAACCTGTTCACCCCGCAGAGCACGGTCGACGAGGGCATGCGCAACACGCTGCGGCTGATGACCGACCCCGCGCTGGACGAGGTGTCGGGCGTCTACTTCAACCGCTCCACCCGGTCCCGGGCCGGCGCCCAGGCGTACGACGAGACGGCCCGCGCCCGGCTGCGCGAGCTGAGCGAGTCGCTGACCGGGGTGACGTTCCCGGCCAGCTTCGGCTGATCCCGTCTGTGGCAGGGCCCCCGCCTCGGCGCAGCGAGGCGGGGGCTCGTCCGTGTCCGCGCGCGGTCAGCTCGCCGTCACGGACAGCCGGTGGCGGAAGACGTCGTTCGGGTCCCAGGCCGCCTTCACCGCGCGCAGCCGGGCGAGGTTGTCCTTGAAGTAGAGGCTCTGCCAGGGCACCCCCGAGGTGTTCCAGGCCGGGTCGGCGAGGTCGGTGTCCGGGTAGTTGATGTACGAGCCGTCGTTGGTGTCGTTCGGCACGGGCACCCCGCCGGTGTCCGCGTACAGGTCCCGGTAGAGGTCGCGCATCCAGGTGACATGCCGGTCGTCGTCCGCGGCGGCGGGCCAGTACGTCGTGAAGTTGGCCTTCAGGACCGAGTCCCGCTGGGCCAGCGCGGTGGCCGTGGCCGCGACGGTGTTGACCTTGCCGCCGTAGGAGTAGAGCAGGATACCGGCGTGCCCGTCGTAGGCGGCGTCGGAGAGGTAGCCGTAGAGCGTGGCCGCCTGGTCGGCGGACCAGCCCTTCCTGAGATAGGCGCCCTTGGACTTGGTCCGGTTGTACAGGCCGGTGTCGTAGGGGTCCTTGAGGGTGGTCTTCAGCCACGGCCAGGAGGAGCGGACCTCGGTGTACGGCACGCCGATGCCCCCGGCCACCGCCGTGACGTAGGCGTCCAGCAGCGCCGAGGCGTCCGCGAGAGTGCCGTCGATCTGGGAGTTGAGCACGACGGCGCCCTGGACGCGGTTGTACAGGATGAGCACGCTGTGCAGGCTGTCGTAGGCGGACCCGGCGACGCTGTTGCGGGCGTGCCAGCCGCCGTGGTCCGCGACGAGCGCGGTGAAGGCCGCCTCGGTCAGGTCGCTCCACTTGACGGTGACCGTCGACTTCAGGAGCGTCTTCGGGGGTCTGGGCAGCAGGTTCACGGGGTCGCTGCCGGTCGCGTCCGCCGACCGGAACCAGTACCGGGTGACGATGCCGAAGGTGCCGCCGCCCCCGCCGGTGTGGGCCCACCACAGCTCGCGGTGCGGGTCGTCCGGCTCCCGCGTCGCGACCACCGCGCGGGCGGTGCCGGACGCGTCGACGGTCACCACCTCGACGGCGTACAGATGGTCCACGACGGCGCCGTGCTGCCGGCACATGGCGCCGTAACCGCCGCCGCTGACATGCCCGCCGACCCCGACGGTCGGGCAGGTACCGCCCGGCAGGGCCACGCCCCACTCCAGATACAGCGTCCGGTAGACGTGCCCGAGCGTGGCACCGCCCTCCACCAGGAAGGCCCGGCGTACGGGGTCGTGGCGGACCGCGTCCATCTCGGACATGTCGACGAGTACCCGCACGTCCGGGTCGTCGACGAGCCCGTCGAGGCAGTGCCCGCCACCGCGCACGCCGATGCGCTTGCCCCCGTCCACCGCCTCCTGCACGACGGCCACCACCTGCTGGGTGCTGTGGACGAGCCGCACGGAGTCGGGGGCGGCGGTGAATCTCGCGTTGTAGCCGCGGGAGGTGAGGTCGAGATAGCGGGCGTCGGAGGGGGCGACGGTGACCGGGGCGGCGGCGGGTGTGGCGGCTGCCACCGGGTCGGCGGCGCGGGCGGGTTCCGGAAGAAGGGCCGCGCCCGCACCGGCGGCGGCCGCCGTGCCGAGCAGTGCGCGCCGGGTGAGACCGGCGGCGGGGCGTGAGTCTGGCTGCTGTCGCTTCACAGGTGTCTCCTGGTTCTCGGGCATTTCGGGGTCGGAAACGGCCGCCGCCCGGGAGGCTGGGAGCCTCCCGGGCGGCAGGGGGGGGAGCCGGCGGACGGGGCGGTCAGACGACCTCGTGTCCGCTGACGGTGGTCTCCGGGATCTCGTCGCGGACGTCCCAGTGCTCGACGATCAGTCCCTCGTCGATCCGGAAGACCTCCACGACGACCATCCCGCGGTCGTCGGGGTCGCCGCGGAAGCGGGTGTGCAGGAACACGAGGTCCCCCGAACCCGCCGCGCGCCGGACCTCGAACCGCGCCCGCGGGAACTGCTTGTGGAAGCCGTCGATGAACTCGACCAGCGGGGCCCGCCCGTCGGGCAGGTTCGGGTTGTGCTGGATGAGGTCCTCGGCCAGGTACTTGTCGGCCAGCTCGGTCCGCCCCTGGTTCCAGACGTTCTCGATGTACTCGCGCACGAAGTTCACCTGGTGGCTGCTCATGGGTTCTCCTTGACTGACGGGGGAATAGCGCCCCGTAAGGGGCGCGGGGCTGTATCGATGTGCGGCTACCGCCGCGTGGGCGCGACCAGCCACGACGGCGCCGCAGACAACTGACTGGACGCCTAGCTGGTACGCACGGGAGAGGTCACGGACCGGCCCGCACCGACCGCCGCCGCGGCAACCTGCCGGACCGAGGCCAGATGCGCCAGACCGGCGAGCACGAGCACGCCGAGCGCCGCGAACGGAATCGGCCCGGCGCCCAGCCCCGGCAGGAGCGAGCTGCCGACGAAACTGCCGAGGCTCATCCCCAGGTACAGCGCCGCGGCGTTCAGCGCGAGGATCAGACCGGGCTGCAGCGGCACCAGCTCCACCAGCCGGGCCTGCTGCGGCGCCTGGTACATCTGGCTGAAGAACGCCCAGAACGCGAAGAAGACGACCCCGGGCGCGGAGTGCGGGGCGACCAGCAGCAGGACGAACCCCAGCGCGAGGCCGAGCAGCGCGACGCTCACCGTGCGCCCGCCGCCCAGCCGCTCGGCGATCCGCGGAGCCAACGCGTTGCCCGCCACGCCGATGACGCCGAAGGCGAGCAGCGTCAGCGAGATCAGCCCGGAGGACGCGCCGAAGCGGTCCTTCAGATACGCGCCCGCGATGCCGTAGACGGTGAACTGGGCGGCCATGAACAGCAGGGTCGTGGTGACGGTCGCGGCCGTGGCGGGCGTGCGCATCGCCTCGCGGTACGCGGCGCCCGTCGGCGGCTCGCCGGCCGGGATCTCGGGGACGAACACCAGCACGGCCACGAAGGAGAGCGCCGACAGCGCGGCCACGCCGAGCAGGGCCGGCCGCCAGCCCAGCGTGCCGCCGAGGAACGAGGCCAGCGGCACCCCGAGCACCGCGGCGGCGGTCATGCCGCCGAACACCGTGGCCAGGGCCCGCTGCCGCCGCTCGGGCGGCACGATCAGCGCACCGGCCGCCGAGGCACCGGGCCCGAAGACGGCGGCTCCCATCGCGCCGAGCACCCGGGTGACCGTGAGGAAGCCGTAGCCGGGGGCGACGGCGCCGAGGGCCGCGCCGACGGTGAGCAGGCCGACACCGGCGAGCAGCACCCGCTTGCGGTTCCAGCGGCGGAGCAGGATGGGGGCCGTGGGCGCGCAGACCGCGAAGGTCAGCGCGAAGACGGTGACCAGGATGCCCACCGTGGCCGGCTGGACGTGCAGGTCGTCGCCGATCGGGCCGTTCAGACCGACGACCGCCAGCGAGATCGTCCCCAGGCTGAAGTACCCCAGTGACAGGGAGAGCAGGGCGGGTAAGGCGCTGCGGGACGGCATCAGGCCACCTCCTCTTCGTCTCCGGTGCCGGAAAGGCCCGTGCGGGAAAGTTCCATACAGCGAACCTAGGAACGCCCCGCGTCCCGCCGGGGCCGCCTCGGGAGGGCCTGCGGCACTGCCGGAGTTCCGTCGGCCTACTACGTCAGGTCGTCCCGAACCCGTTGTTGCGCAGCACCAGCGGGACCTGTCGACCGGAGCTGATCAGCCAGTGCTCCACCGCGTTGACCAGCAGGAGCAGCACGGTGGCGACGGCGAGCGTCGCGACGGCCGGCAGCGGCCACACCGGGAGCGCGAGGACGAGCAGGGCGAGCCCGGCGTAGAACCGGGTGGCGGACGCGGCGCCGAACATCCGGCGCCGGGTGTAGCAGAACGCCAGCATGAAGAGGGCGGCGCCGGACGGCAGCAGTGCGGCGCCCAGCCCGTGCGGGGTGTGCAGCGGGTACCGCACGGTGCGCGCGGCGCCGACGGAGACCAGCAACAGCCCCAGGACCAGGACGAGATGGCCGTAGCTGAGCACGTCGCGGACGACGACGGACGGGGTCGGATGGGTGCGCAGGGCGTGGGCGACCGCGGAGGCCACGAGGTGGAAGTAGAGCCACCACAGGGCGCAGCCGACCAGGAAGGCGAGGACGAGGGCGGTCAGTTCGGCCGGGGCGAGCGGGCCCCGGGCGGCCCCGGCGCCCACGGCGAAGACGTTCTCCCCGAGCGCGATCATGATGAACAGGCCGAAGCGCTCGGGCAGATGGTTGACGCCGAACGCCAACTGGCGCAGATGGCCGCTCAGCACGGCGGGCGCGGCGATCTCGGCGACCACGGCACAGGCCCAGCAGACCTCGCGCCACGGCGCCGGTACGGTCGCGCACGCGAACAGGACCAGGGCGAAGGCGAGCCCGGCCCGGTAGGGGTGGATGGTGTAGAGGGCGCACTCCCTGCGGATCGCCTCCCCGATCAGCAGGCGCAGGGCGAGATAGCTTCCGGAGTACAGCAGGGCCGCCTCCCGGTCGTCCAGGGCGAGGGGGGCG
This sequence comes from Streptomyces sp. NPDC048277, assembly GCF_040652235.1. Lineage (NCBI taxonomy): Bacteria > Bacillati > Actinomycetota > Actinomycetes > Kitasatosporales > Streptomycetaceae > Streptomyces > Streptomyces sp. NPDC048277. The sequence goes on along the minus strand of NZ_JBEZLQ010000025.1, from coordinate 11,464 downwards.
GCGACGGCCATGCCGTAGACGGCGAGCGCGGTCAGCAGCAGGAACACCCGCTGCAGATTGGTCTCGTGCACGGCGCTCATCGCCATGACGACATCCACCCAGGCCCACCAGAGCGGGACCAGCACGAGCAGGCATGCGCCGAGTACCGGCCAGCCGGGGTGTACGGCCAGCGGGTGGGCGACCTGGCCCACGCCGAACGCGAGAACCAGGTCGAAGAAGAGTTCGGCCCATGTAGTACGGTCACGCGCCGAAACGGCCGGAACGGTCGTCGCTGCGGTTGCGTCGGTCATCCTTGCATGGGACACGGCCCCCGCCCGCAACCGCCGGTAAGTGGAAAGGCGACGCGTACTACGCAAAGTCCCGCCGCGGGATGTACGACCTCGGCTGCAGCGCCCCGACAGGGGCGCGGGGAACTGCGCGACCAGCCACGACGCAGCCGCAGACGAAAACCGGCCCGTCACCGCCGCTGAAACCGCACCGCTACCGCGCCCGCAACTCGTCCACGTACCGGTCCGTCCCCGGCACCGTAGGAATGAACGGCGCGACGAACTCCACGCTGCCCAGCCCGGTCGCGGCCACCTCCGCGTCCAGCCCGGTGAAGTGCTCCTGCCAGACCTCACGGGGGTCGGTCTCCAAGAACCACAGCAGCGTCAGCCGCGTGTCGACGCCCTCGACCTGCTTCACGTACGTCATCCGGTCACCGGGGAGGGGGGTGGGCCGGAAGACGGTCACCATGGCGCTCGGGGAGGACGCCAGCTTCTTCGGCAGGTGCCGGGCCCGCAGCCACTCCAGCAACTCCGCGCGCTGCTCGGGCGACTCGCTGTCGACGACCTCGACGACCAGCCCCGCGTACGGGTGGTCGAGGGCGTGGTAGTCGCGCGGCCCGGCCGCCCCGTCCCGGTACACCGTGGCCTCGTGGTCCTGGAACGCCGTGAAGACGTGGGTCCGGTCCTGGTACACCCGCGCGTCCCGGTTCAGCCGCTTGTTGATGGCGACCGTCCACTTCATGTGGTCGGCGTAGCGGCCGTCGGTGACCCAGTAGACGGAGAGGTAGCAGCCGGCGCTGACGGGCTGGGCGACGGCCGACTTCTCGGGGTAGCGCAGGAGTTGGAGGTCGTGGGTGGCGACCCAGCGGCGGCCCGCGTACATCCAGGGCATGGCCATGGCGCCCGCGTAGTAGTGGTCGTCCTCGTACCAGCGGTTGTACGCGTACTCGTGCCCGGGGTGCGGCTCGACCATGGTGATGAGGGCGTGGCCGGGGCGGACGCCGTAGGGCCCGACGGCAGCGAGTTCGGCGTAGACGTCACTGCGGGTGTCGTCGCTCATGCGGTTCCCCTTTCCGGTGGTCGCCCATACTCTGACGCTCCGTCAGATAAAGCGCCAGAGCCGGGAGGTCATCGATGTCACTGCTCGCGGGCAAGACGGTCGTCGTCTCGGGGGTCGGCGCCGGGCTCGGGCACCAGGTCGCGGCGGCCGTCGTACGGGACGGGGGCAACGCCGTGCTCGGTGCGCGGACCGAGGCGAACCTCGCGAAGAGCGCGGCCGGGATCGATCCGGAGGGCGGCCGGACCGCGTACCGGGCCACCGACATCACCGACGAGGGGCAGTGCGAGGCGCTGGCGGCGCTGGCGCGGGAGCGCTTCGGGGGCATCGACGCGGTGGTGCATGTCGCCGCCTGGGACTCCTACTTCGGCGGGGTCGAGGACGCGGACTTCGCGACCTGGGCGTCGGTGATCGACGTGAACCTGCTGGGGACGCTGCGGATGACCCGGGCGTGCCTGCCGGGACTGAAGGCCGCGGGGGGCGGTTCGGTCGTCTTCATCGGGACGCAGTCGGCGGTCGCCGCGCCCTCACAGGTGAGGCAGGCCGCGTACGGCGCCTCGAAGGGGGCGCTGACCAGCGCGATGTACTCGCTGGCGCGGGAGCTGGGACCGCACCGGATCCGGGTCAACACCGTGCTGCCGGGCTGGATGTGGGGGCCGCCGGTGCAGGCGTACGTGCAGTTCACGGCACACACGGAGGGCGTGCCGGAGGACGAGGTGCTGGGGCGGCTGACCGGGCGCATGGCGCTGCCGGACCTGGCGACGGACGGGGACGTGGCGGACGCGGCGGTGTTCCTGGCGTCGGACCGGGCGCGGGCCATCACGGGGCAGTCGCTGCTGGTCAACGCGGGGGAGCTGATGCGCTGACCCGTCGGATCCAGCCATTCCAGTCGTTCACGTACATAAATCAAGGTCAGCAAGGCGAACGATTTTACCGCCCCTTGACCATACGTCGGCTTGTCGTGCCCTCGTAAACGAACCCACGATGAGCGGGCACTTCGCGGCCTTCCCCGTCCTCGCTCCGCTTATGCGAAGTGCCAGCCAGCTGAGCGGAGTTCACAAGGCGGACCCTGGAAAGGGGGGCGCATGAACGGGCTCGACTGGACCGTGCTCATCGGCTACTTCGGTGTGATGGTCGCGATCGGCATCTGGTCGCACAAGCAGGTGGGCAACGTCAGTGACTTCTTCACCGCCGGCGGCAAGATGCCCTGGTGGCTGTCCGGCATCTCGCACCACATGTCGGGCTACAGCGCGGTCCTGTTCACGGGGTACGCGGGCATCGCCTACACGTACGGCGTGACGTCGTTCGTCACCTGGTCCTTCCCCATCGCGCTGGGCGTCGCGATCGGCTCGAAGCTGTTCGCCCCGCGCATCAACCGCCTCCGCTCCCGCCTCCATGTGGCGTCCCCGCTCGAATACCTGAAGAACCGCTACGACCTGAAGACCCAGCAGGCCCTCGCCTGGTCCGGCATGCTGCTGAAGATCGTGGACGTGGCCGCGAAGTGGGCGGCGATCGCCACCCTCCTGTCCGTCTTCACCGGCATCACGCTGAACCAGGGCATCCTCATCACCGGCGCGATCACCGCCGTCTACTGCACGATCGGCGGCCTGTGGGCGGACGCGCTGACCGAACTGGGGCAGTTCGTCATCCAGTTGCTGGCCGGTATCTCGATGTTCGTGGCCGTCGTCCTGAAGCTGAACGACAAGGGCATCGGCTTCTTCGACGCCTGGAACCAGCCCGCCCTGCACGGCCACGGCAAGGGACTGACCGGCCCGTACGGCACGGTCTTCCTGCTCGCGTTCCTCTTCATCAAGCTCTTCGAGTACAACGGCGGCATGCTCAACCAGGCCCAGCGCTACATGGCGACGGGCAGCCCGAAGGAGGCCGAGCGCGGCGCCCGCCTCTCCGCGGCCCTCTGGCTCGTCTGGCCGGTGGTCCTCTTCTTCCCCATGTGGATGTCCCCCCTCCTGGTCCACGCCCAGAAGCCGGACGGCTCCGACTCCTACGGCCTGATGACCGAACAGCTGCTGCCGCACGGCCTGTTGGGCCTCGTCATCGTCGGCTTCTTCTCGCACACGATGGCCATGTGCTCCTCCGACGCCAACGCGATCGCGGCGGTGTTCACCCGGGACGCGGCGCCCGTACTGTCCCGCCGGGCCCGGGAGTGGAACCAGCGCTCCGGCCTGGTCGCGGCCCGTGTCACCACGGTCGTCTTCCTCGGCCTGTCCATGGCGGTGGCCACCCAGGTCAACTCCCCCACCTTCAAGGACATCATCACCGTGGTCATCAAGTGGGTGGCCGGTCTGATGGGCCCGATCGCCATCCCGATGATGCTGGGTCTGCTCCGCCCGTTCCGCCGCTCCGGCCCGACCGCCGCGCTCACCAGCTGGTCCATGGGCCTGCTGGCGTTCTGGCTGGTCAACTACCCGATCAACTGGAACGTCGACGGCGGCGTCCCGCTCCAGTACCAGGTCTCGGTCCCGCTGGCGGTCTCGCTGATCCTCTACATCCTCATCGGCTACCTGAAGCCGGAGGACACCCCGGAACGCCTGGCGATCATCGAGACCGTGAACACGGACGGCGACAGCGCGGCGGTGACGGTACCGGTGCCGGCACAGGCCCCGGCGGCAACGCCGGTCCAGGACTGACACGAAGAGAGCAGCCGTTCGGTCCACCATTCGGTCCACCATCATGATTAATCAGCACATATCACTGGTGCGTCGTGATGGTTCCGGTACGGCGTGTCCTTACCGTGGCGTGCGCCACGCAGGCCCGGCCCCGGTGCCCGTCCTGCCCATGTAAGGACCACGAAAGGAGCGAGCGTGAAAGCTTGCTTCGGGGTGAAACGGAAAGCGGCGCTCGCGGTCACGGCACTTCTCGCGATCGCCGCCTCGGCCGTCCCGGCATCGGCCTCCACCGTCTCCGACAACAAATGGGTACGTTCCGACCACTGGGGCGTCATCACCCGCAACACGATCGGCTCTCCCGTCGCCGCCCTGCGGACCGGCCCGTTCGGCTCGTTCGGCGTACAGGGCCCCACCGCGAGGCCGCCCTTCGGACGCGGCAGCCTCGGCATCGAGGTGGCGGACAAGTCCACCTCCCTCAGCCCGCCGAGCGAGGCCGTCCACTTCGGCAACGAGGTCGACTTCTTCGGTGCCCCGGTGCTGGCGCTGCGCCAGGTCGGTTTCCACGTCTTCCAGACCGGCGAGAACGTCGCCTACGGGGGCTCGGCGGTCAACATGCCGAACATCAGGTTCGAGATCAATCCGAACCTCACCGGGAACCCGAGCGCCTACTCCTCGATGGTGTGGAACCCGCCCCAGTCCCCGGTGGTGAACCAGTGGAGTCCCTACCTGGACGCCACCACGACCGGCTCGTGGTACCTCACGGGCTCCGCGGGCACCTCGACCGGCTGCAACCTGACCACGCAGTGCACCTTCCAGAATCTGCTGGCCGCGCTCAACGACGGCGGCGCGCAGCCGGTCATCTACACCGCCGGGGTGAGCAAGGGGCGCGACTTCATGTGGATCGGGGCCGTCGACGGCCTGCGGATCAACAGCATCGTCTACGACTTCGAACCCGACGTGGTCAGGGCCCGTCGCGCCACCTGAGCGGGACACCCGTCGGCGCCGGGGCGCTCACGCACTCCGCGGGTACCGGACCAGCCAACCCGGAGCCGCGCCCGCCGGGTTGTGCAGGGCCGGCCCCTGGGTCATCTCCATCGCGAAGTCGTCGGCCAGCTCCAGGATCGTGGGACGGCCCTCCAGTTCGGCCACCCAGGCCGGCGGGAGGGCCGTCTCGCCGTGCAGGGCGCCGAGCAGGCCACCCGTGAGGACCCCGGCGACGGCGGACGGACCGGCCTGGTTCACGGCCAGGCACAACCCGTGCCGTACGTCCTCGCCGACCAGCGCGCAGTAGACGGCGGCGGCGAGCGCCCCGTCCGCGGCCCCGTCCCCGGTCAGCTCCTCCACCCGGGCCGGGGAGGGCATGCCCTGCCGTACGGCGCCGAGCGCGTGCTGCAACGCGTCGGAGACGGGCTGGTGCCCCGGCCGGGCGGCGAGCAGGGCCAGCGCGCGCTGCACCGCCCCGTCGAGCGAGTCGCCTCTCGCCAGTCCGTGCACGATCACCGCGTACGCGCCCGCCGACAGACACGAGGTCGGATGCCCGTGCGTCTGCGCCGCGCACTCCACGGCGAGCTGTACGACGAGCTGCGGATCCCACCCCACGAGCAGCCCGAACGGCGCGGACCGCGCGACGGCCTCCGGCCCCAGGTCGTCCGGGTTCTTCGGCGACTCCAGGGTCCCCATCTTCTCGTCACCGAGCCCGATGAGCAGCGCCCGCGTCGGCTCTCTCCTCGCGTACAGCCACTCCTCCCTGGCCAGCCACCCGTCGTCCTTCCGCCGCTCGTCCGGCCCCCAGTCCCGCTGGGTGGCCGCCCACCGCAGATAGGCCCGGTGCACGTCGGTCGGCGGATGCCAGGCCCCCGTGTCCCTCCGCACCTGGGCCCTTATCAACCCGTCCACGGTGAAGAGGGTGAGCTGCGTGTGATGGGTCACGGTGCCGCGCCGCCCGTACCCGAACCCGAGATCGACCAGCCCCTCGGGCCCGTACGCCGCCCGGATCTCCTCCAGCGTCAGCCCGTCGACCGGCCCGCCGAGGGCGTCCCCGACGGCGCCGCCGAGCAGCGTGCCCCGCACCCTGCTCCGGAAGTCCTGCTGCTCCGCACGACCCCAGACGGCACCCGATGTCGCACTCACCATGACCTCCTTACGGGCACCGTCCGTACGTACGACAGCTCAGCACTGTAATCGACCGGGAACGGTCCGTTCAGGGCCCAGTTAGGTATGCGAAGTGTGGGTTGTGTGCTCCCGGGTGACCGCTTTTCGGCCAGGTCGGGGGCGGGTGAGGGGTCTGTCACACAGGGAGCAAGGGACCGACCCCACCCATTCCGGCCTCCGCCTCGGCTGTCTCCCGGATCCCCCGGATCTCGGCAATGGCGGCCGTCGGATCCTGCTCCCCCTCGTCCACAAGCCGCTCGAGCTCGTGCAGGCGTGCGGCACGCTCCGGGCGGCGTTGAATCGCCAGAAAAACCGTGGCTCGACGACGCCGACCGCTTCGCGACGACCGTCGCAGCGTTCCTGGGCTGAGGGGTTCAGCGCTTGAGCGTGAAGGTGAAGTCGTCGGAGAGCCTGTCGGTCAGCCGGACCGCCGAAACGAGCTTGCCCGCCGTGATCAGTCGCTCGACCTCGGCCCGCGAGAGACCGCAGCCGTCCGCGATCAGCCGCACCGGCCGGACGGGGATCCGGGCGGCGAAGCGGACCGAGACGTCGATCACCTCGTGGTCCAGGTGATCCGGTCCGCCGGTGTCGAGGCGCCAGGCGCCGCTCCAGTCGAGAGCGATGCGATTACGGCGCCGCACGACCGGATCCTGGAGCAACTCGGCTGCCAGGCCCGGGTCGTTGTCGTGCATCCGGTCCAGCAGTTCGGGCCGTACGGCGCGCACGTTCATCCGCTCCAGGACCGTGAGCTTCGCCGTGTCCCCGCAAGCCGTGCAGAGGACGAGGAGCCAGGCGTCGAGGAGCTTGTGGTTCGCGTTGACACGGAACTTACCGTTCGCCCGGAAGCGCCCGGAGGCGCATGCGTGGCAGCGGCGAAGAACGGTCGGCAGGCAGGTGGGCATGACCACCCAGTTGGTGAGCACAGAAGTACACCGGTCTCAGTGAGAAGTCCGCAGCAAGAAGAAGCGCGGCGCGGATGCGCGACGCGCGACAGATCAGCTCTCGGGAGGTCTCACACGGTGTACAACGGCACGTCCTTGCCTGGGCGACTCGGCTCGGCAGCACGGTAACGGCGCGCAGCGGCGCCGCTCCACCGGTTTTCCGAGTCGCCGGATCCCCCGGCGGACCCTAGGCCCCGCGCCGCACCCGGTCCCGTACCGCCAGTGCCCACCCGAAGTCGGGGGCCAGCTCGACGGCTCGGTCGAGGTCGGTCAAAGCCTCCTCGTGCCGGCCCAGTTCGTGGAGAGCCGCGCCCCGGCCGGCGAGGCGGCGAAGGCCCCGGCCACGGGGACCATCCCGAGGCCGACCTGGGCTGCGCGGGCCACCGCCAGGCTTCCCGCGGAAGGCCGTTCCGGCTCGGGTCCGGCCGCCGTCAGCGCGGCCTCCGCCTCGTGCCGCCGTTCCCGGTGCAGGGCCAGCTGCCGCTCCAGCTCCCTGAACTTGCGTCCCTGCGCCGCGAATTGACGTGTCATCGCCGTCATCGCCTCGGGCACACTCCCCGCGCCCTCGTCGACGAACGTGGTCAGCGCCCCGGCCTCCCGGGCGATCTGCTCCAACTCCCGCACCAGGAAGGTCTTTCCGACGCCCGCGTTGCCGTGCACATGGAAGCGGAAGCGGTGCCTCTCGTCCTCGGGCATCAGCTCGAAGTTCCGCCGGAACACGGCGCGTTCGTCCACCCGCCCCACGAACCCGGCCCTCCTGCGCCGGGCGATCAGCTCCTGCATCGACGGCCGCGTCGACCCCACCCTCACCACCCCCGTAGCCGGTTCACGGTGAGTCTGGCAGAGCACCTGGCGTCTCGGCAGCCGTCACCCGGCGGGACGGCGCGGACCTCCGGACCGGCACCGGCCCGCCGCGACAGGGCGGCGGGCCGTCACGTCCGGTCGGCCTGCGGCCGCCGTCACGTGAAGTTGGCGTCGATCACCTGGTAGAAGGCGTGGCCGGTGTCGGCGACCTCCCATACGGCGAGGATCACGTGATAGCCCTTGCGCTGCGGCAGCCTGATCGTGTGCCCGTCGAGGTTCGGATCGTCGTGGGCCTCCGGCATCTCCCAGTACACCGTGTCCCCGTACGGCTTGTGCACCGCGAACGGCGTGGCCTCGAACTGCCGGCGGGAGAGCGGGGCCTGCGGATCCCAGTCGGGCTTCGTGACGAAGTAGTTGTACCGGCGCGTCCGGTGCTTCATCGTGTAGCCCCACGCGACCGGGATCTCGGCGCCGGACCGCAGGTCCACCTTGGGCCAGTCCCGCACCTCGTCGAGGACGGCGGCCTCCGGCTCATGGCCGCCGCTCGCGATCCGCCCGTCCGGCGGCGGGGTCTTGGGGCCGCTGACGACGTCGGTCGGAACCTCCGGATCGGACAGCCCCTTCTCCGTCGCCGGGAAGAACTTGCCGGCCTCCAGGCCCGTGAACGGCCACCCGCCGTCGAAGTGCAGATACGCGCGCGACGGGGGGTTCGACGTCCCTCCATGGGCGGGAGTTGCACCGTTCTGCTGCATTTCGTTCATCTGATCCTCCTTCGAACGGATTTACTCCAGTAACCCATCGAGACCGGGGCCCGCGGAAACGGGCGTACACCGAACAGGTGACGGGAAGGACGGTGTCATGTCCACCTCCCACGCGCCTCGTGCGCTTTCGCTCGCCGCTGCCGTGCTGACCGGCACGGTCGCTCTCTACATCGCCCTCGTCGCCCTCGGGAACATCACCGACTTCGGCACCAACCAGGCCTTCGTCCAGCATGTCCTGGCCATGGACACCACGTTCAAGGACGACGACCTGATGTGGCGGGCCATCACGGACAAGGGGCTCGAGAACACCGCCTACGTCGCCATCATCGCGTGGGAGACGGTCGCCGCGCTCGTGCTCGTCGCCGGGACCTGGTTCTGGGTACGGCGCGACAACGGCCGCGCGCGGCGCGTCTCCACCTACGGTCTGCTGATGCTGGTGCTGCTCTTCGGCGCCGGGTTCATCGCCATCGGCGGCGAGTGGTTCGCGATGTGGCAGTCGAAGACCTGGAACGGACTCGACGCCGCGACCCGGGTACTGGTGCTGACCGGGGTCGCGCTGGTCGTCGTACAGCTGCCGGAGCGCTCCCCGGCTACTTGACGACCGTCACCTTGGTGTCCGGCTCCGTGCCGAACGTCCACAGGGCCGCCCCGTCCGCCTGGTGCATGCGGATGCCGCTGGTCTGCTTGCCGGCGGCCGGTGGCGGGGAGGAGCCGTCGACCGCGTTGGAGAAGGCGACCGACAGGCCCGACTTCGAGGCGAAGTAGAGGATGTGCTCGATCTGGACGCCGTCCGAGCCCGTCGTGGACGCGCGGGTATGGGAGATCACGTAGGTGCCGGGGTCGGGACTCACCGTCCCCGGCCACACCGTGAAGGTGCGACTCGCCTCGCCGGTCGCGCCGACCAGCCACACCCGCTTGTCACCGAGCGCGTAGCCCCTTGTCCGCCTGTACGGCGAGGAAGACGACGGCCACCGTCGCCCCCGCCGTCAGACCGGTGACCGTGACCCAGGAGGGCAGTAGGGCAGCCACGGGTACGCATCTCCTCCGCCATGAGGCCCCCTGCACAGACAACAGAGGTCGGATCATCGCACCGGGCCCCCGTCCATCGACCGCTCAGTCCAGCACCGGCAGCAGCTCCGGCAGATGCCCGTCGGACGCCTCCGCCGCCAGCCGCCGCTCCTCCGGCACCTCGCCGTACAGCGTCGTACGGGGCTTCGCCGGCCGCCCCGCCGCTCCTGCCACGGCGACCAGGCCAGTTCGGCCGCCAAGCGCTCTACCTCGGCCACCGCTCCGAGCGGCAGGCCGTCCGTGACGTACTCGGCGCTTGGGTTGTAGTCCCGGGCCCAGTCCGTCACAGCCCGGCCTCCGCCTCGGCTGTCTCCCGGATCCCCCGGATCTCGGCAACGGCGGCCGTCGGATCCTGCTCCCCCTCGTCCACAAGCCGCTCCAGCTCGTGCAGGCGTGCGGCACGCTCCGGGCGGCGTTGAATCGCCACAAAAACGGCCCATGAGTGCACGAAGGCTCGCAGCGGCGCAAGACTCTGCGTCTGCTGCGCGTTCGTCGTGGCCTCGAAGAGGTGCTGAGTGAGGGCCGGGATCCGACTCGGGGCGATCCGCGCGACCGCCGCCCGCAGGCCGTCCGGGGTGAGCTCGGGCATGGGGATCAGCGGTTCGATCGGACCGTCGGTGCTCACTTCTCGCCCCCCTCTCTCCTAGGCGACCGCGCCGACCGCACGGCAGTCGCGGCACCGCCCCGGTTCGGGTGCGCGGAACGCGCGTTCGCAGCCGTCGCAGGTCTGGAGCGGATCCGGGCGGGTCGGCGCGGAAGCGTCACGCGGAGTCGGAGCCGGGGCCGGCAGATGCGGGGGCAGGTGGCTGGTGAGGCGATGGGCCAGGAAGGCCGCCGGGTGTTTGATCGGGTCCTGCGGCAGGTCGGACGTGAGCACGCGTACGACGGCTGTGGGCGGCACGCCACGTTCCAGCCACGCCGAGACGGCCGGTGTCAGCCGGTGGATGTCCCGCTCGCCGAGGAGCAGACGGGAGTCGTACGCACGGAGCCCGGCGAGCAGGTCGGGGGCCTTGCGCGGGGCCCGGGGCGCCGTCGGCGGGACGGGGGCCTTCGGCTGCGCGGGGGCAGCGGGCTCAGGGGCTCGGGCGGCCTCGACCACCGCGTGCCGCGACCGGTTGTACGAGAACGTCCGGGTCACCACCTGGCCCGAGGGAAGACGCTCCTTGACGCGCCGGTAGAACCCGTACCGCTCCAGCTCGCGCAGGGCGGCGGCGATCCTGATCTCGCCCTCGCGCAGCCTCGCCGCCAGCGCCTTGATGCCGACCGGGGTGCCCTTGGGAAGCGACTGGACGATGCACGAGATGCCGACGGCCAGTGCGGACAACTCCGGATGCTGGAGCAACTCATTGCTGATCACGGTGAAGTTGCCGTCGAGGCGTTCCTTCACATGGGTGACACCGGACTGGGAATGCCGGGTCTTGGCGGCCGCGGGCGCGCTAGGGTGCTGAACAGTCATGGGGAAGGCTCTATCTCTTCCTTGATGATCAGGCCCTCGCAGTGGGATGGCAGTCCCGGCGAGGGCCGAAGTATTTCCGGGCTCGTTGCGGCTGACCCTGCACCACAACTCCCCCTCCACGCCACTTGAGTTCGGCATATTCACCCCGGCGAGTAATCGACGGGGACGGTAGGGGAGGGTTCGGTTCTTTCCCCGGTTCTTTGGTCTTTTGCGTCGGGAAAGTCCGGGTCACGGGCCCCCAGGGCTTCGGCGTAGTCGCGTGACGTCCGGTTCGTGATCATCCGAGGCCGAGGAGTGCGAGGGGGCGGCGAGGGTCGCGGGCGTTGTGGCGGA